>JACQTK010000091.1 GCA_016210845.1 Acidobacteriota bacterium
AATTGGGCAACGCGCAGGCTGAATTGGGCAACGCGCAGGCTAAAGCCTGCGCTCTACAGATGGATAGGCTATGCCCTGTAGAGCGGCGGCTTTAGCCGCCGCGATCGGGCGGCTTCAGCCGCCGCAGGCGAAATCATGATCACGGTGATCGACATCGAGAGCAAGGCGCGGATTCCGGTTCCCGAAGGGCGGGTGAGACATATCCTCGCCCCCGCCGAAGACGGGACGCGCGTGCACGTCGCCATCACTGAGGTGGATCCTGGCAAGACATCCCGCCTTGCCCCGAGCGACAGGACGCAGGTCCTGTACATCCTGGAAGGGAGAGACGCGAGGATCACCTATACGACGGCTGGGCGAACCGCCGAACGCGCGGCCCGGCGACGCGCCGGAGTCTATCTGGAGCCCGGCGAGGATGCGTCGGTCACCGCGTCCGGAGCTCCGCTCACGCTCCTGCTGGTGGCGGTGCCGAAGCACACGGGCAAGGCCACGGGCAACGGCACGTCGGCTGGCTACTTTTTCGAAGAGGCGGAGCTCAGATCGCTCGTCGACGAGAAGCGCTTCCGCGAGCGCACGTTCTGGGTGAACAAGGAAACCGGCCTGTCCGGTTCCTGGGACCTGCAGCTCGGGCGCATGCAGTATGCGCCGCATGCGCATTCGCCGCGGCACGTTCACTACCCGTCCACGACGAGCTCGATCGCACCGGAACACTTCTATCTCATCGAGAAAGGGACCGGCGACGTGAAGCACGACACCGGCACGCTGGCGATCGGTCCGGGCAGCCTCGTCCTCATTCCCGCCGGCGAGTGGCATCAACTGGTCGCGTCCGAGACGGGCTTCGATTACATCGAATTCCAGGCACCCTTCGACTTCGTGACCACGATGGATCACGATCCGCTGGGCAAGAACTGGTACATCAAGGGGACCGACGACGGAACCGGGCAGCCGACGCTCTGGGTGCAGAGCTAATAGATTCGGAACAGCTCGTCCGCGGCGCTGAGGATCGTCCACCGGAGCCGCTGCGGATACTGCAGCTCCTTCGCCAGAAAGTCCCGCACCTCCATCGCCACCTCGCGCGAGCGGTGACCGCTGAGGGTCGCGTCCATCCACCGCGTCGGGAAGAAGATGTCGCCCGTGCGCTGAATCTCGCGCAGCAGCTCGAGGCTTGGCCGCACGAACCGCCGGGCGTGCGCCTCGCGCAGCGGGTGATTGAGGTACGCCATCGATTCGAGTACCCACGGCTCGCGCCGCCGGTTCTCGAGCTGCTGGAACCGGGCGAACGACTGCTCGCGCACGGCCGGATCGGCCGAGAGGGCGGGCATGACGAACGCGAACCGCGCCTTGCGATCCGGGTTCTGCGTCCGCTCGTGCTGCGTCCGCAGAATCTCGGCCCACGCGGGCACCTCGCGGACCGCCAGCTCCAGCGCCATCGCAATCTCGTCGGTCTCGGCGAAGGTCAGCCCTGAGATCGGCTCCTGACGCCGCCACACGCGCTCGAGCCACGTCAGGCCGTCTCGGGTGAGCGTCACGTCTCTGAACGCCGAGAACCAGGCGGACTTGAGGCTGCTGGTCCGCGCGTTGTCGATGCCCGCCCGCAGCATGGCCTCCAGCCTGGGCACGCGGCGGAGGCGCTCCTCGTGCGGGAGGTGCCGCCAGAACGCACGCGTGGTGTACGCCAGCACGCGCTGGATGTTCTGCTCGTCGGTCTCGCTCGGGAGCGCGCGCAGCACGAGATCGAGCCACTCGGCTGGCGCGACGCGCCCTTCGAGCAGGTTGTCCCACAGCGTGACCCACGCGCTGCCGCGCGTCAGGGCATCAGGGATGCGGTGGAGCTGAGCCAGGAGATACGTCCGGCTCGCATCGTCCAGGAGAAAGAGGCCGTACCCGAGTCCGCCGCCGTTCGGCAGCACGTACGACGGGCGTTCGAGGCCGTCTCTGGAACTGAACGTCGCGACCCGCCCAGTGAAGTCCAGCCGGATGTCGCGCGTTTCCCTTTCGTAGCCCAAGGTGACGCGAAGCTGCTGCGGCCACTCGAGTCCACGCTGAAGCGGATCGCTGGCGTTCAGTTCCAGGGCGACCAGGCGGCCCGCGCCGTCGAAGCGGAGCGTCGTCGTGAATTCCGGCCGGCCGCGCTCTTCCACCCACGCGCGGCTCCATGCCGCGATGTCGCGCGGGGTCCGCGCGTCGAGGATGCGCACCAGATCGAGCCACGTGGCGTTGCCGAACGCGTACGTCTCGAGGTACTCACGCAGGCCGTCGCGAAACGCCTCCTCGCCCACGATCAACTCGAGCTGGCGCATGACGATCGGCGCCTTCTGGTAGATGATGGCGCCGTACAGCTGCCCCGCCTCGTCGAGGTTCGCCAGCGGCTGACGGATGGGATTGGCGCCCGCCGTCCGGTCCACCTGATACGCGGCCGGATAGTACGCGAGCAGGAACCGGAGATCGTGATTCACCTGCGGGAACGAGGGGTTCACGATCTTCGCCGCCATGAAGTTCGCGAACACCTCTTTCATCCACACGTCGTTGAACCACCGCATCGTCACCAGATCGCCGAACCACATGTGCGACGTCTCGTGGGCGATGACGCTGGCCCGGTCGAGGAGCTGGTTCTGGGTGGCGGTCTCCTCCAGCAGCAGGCTGGCGGAGTTGTAGAAGATCGCGCCCGGGTGCTCCATGCCGTTGAACTGGAACGACGGGATCAGGATGAAGTCGAACGTGCCGAAGGGATAGGGGATGTCGGTGAACTTCTCGAGCCACAGCAGCGCAGCGGCGTGCAGGTCGAAGATGGCGTCGACGTTGCGGGCCACCTTGGCGGCATCGGTCTCGCGGTGGAACATCCGGAACTGCCGTCCGGTCCGCTGCTCCGTCTCGACCGAGAATTCCCCCGCGGCGAAGGCAAACAAGTACGTCGGCAGCGGTGGGGTCTCGCCGAACCACAGGCGCGTCCGTCCGTTCCGTTCCTCCGTGACGGCGGCGCGGCTGTTCGACACGGCCTCCCATCCGGCTGGTACGTCCAGCGTGAGCGCGAATCGCGCCTTCAGATCGGGTTGATCGAAGCAGGGGAAGGCGCGGTGGGCCCGCGCTGGCACGAACAACGTGTAGAGGAACTCGTCGTTGCGGTTGAGCGGTTCGTCACCGGCCAGGAACTCGATGGCGATCTCGTTGTCGCCCGCGCGCGTCGCCTCGGCGGAGATCGTCAGGTGCCCGTCGCCGAAATCGAAGGCCACGTCCCGTCCGAAGGCGCTGACGCTGCGGATGCGGTCGCGCGGCTGGGCGAAGTCGACCACGATGCGGTGGGGTGCCGTCAAGGTGAAGCGCAGGACGACGCGTCCCTGCACGGGATCGGTCCGAGACGCGGGGATGGTGAAGGCCAGCTCGTACCGCAGGGCTTGGATGGCGGCGGCCCGCGCCCGCGCCAGCGCCTCGGAAATGCCGCGGCCGGGCGGCTCGGCGGCCGCCTGCGCCGCCAGCGTGGTGGCGAACAGAAGGCTGAACATGGCGCGACGATATCTTAGAATGCGCCTGTGGTCATCCCCCATGCCGTGCGGCGGCTCGTGCCAGCGCTCGCCGCGCTGGCATGGATGGCCACGGCCTCCCCAGTCGCGCAGCAGCCCGCGGCCGTCGTGGGGCAGGTCGACATCGGCATTCCCATCACCACACGTCGGCCGAGCACGCCGTATCCCACGCGAGCGGTGCCCTCGCCCGCGCTGGCGCCAGCCTCCGAGCGCCGCCATGTGGTGGTGTACCTGAGAGAGGCGCGCCCGCAGCCGGTCGCGCCCATGCGCGTCTCGATGCTGCAGCAGAACGAGCACTTCATTCCGCGCGTCGCGGCGGTGACGGTGGGCTCGGAGGTCGACTTTCCGAACGACGACCCGATCTATCACAACGTCTTCTCGCTGTCGCGCGCCAAGAACTTCAACCTCGGCCGTTATCCGCGGGGGGCCACGCGCAGCGTGCGCTTCGATCGGCCGGGGATCGTCAAGGTGTTCTGCGACATCCATTCACATATGAGCGCCACCGTGATGGTGTTCGACCATCCCTGGTTCGACGTCCCCGACGAGGACGGCCGCTTCGAGCTGACCGGCGTGCCGCCCGGCGACCAGGAGATCACGGCCTGGCACGAACGGCTCGGTGACACCACCGCGCTCGTGCACGTCCAGACGGGGCGCCCCGTGACGGCCGATTTCGTCCTTCCGGTTCCCGAGGAAGGTCGGTGAGCCAGCCACCCCGCCTCGTCGTCCGAACCCTGGCGGTCACCTTCGTGACACTAACGCGCCAGACTTTGTTTTTCAGCGGAGCTCTGCGCGCGTTAGTGTCACGTTCGTGGCAGCGCTGGACCGAGGTCACAGCGCGGCATGTTGTGTTTCGGCAATGCCGCACTGTGACCGTCGCGATCATCCTGTCGGTGGTGTTCGTCGTGCTCACCCTCGATGCGCGCGATCGCGTGCGCGCGGCCGAGACCGAGAAGCTCCGCGTGGCGGCACAGGTCTTCACGATGGTCGAAACGCGGCGCCAGCAGGACCAGGTGGCGGCCATCGCCACGCTCGCCGAGAATCCCACGCTGAAGGCGGCGCTCGACACCTACGTGACCGAGAGCCGTCTGCTCGGGCCGCGCCCCGACCCGCAGCTGCGAAACACGGTGGCACGCGAAGCCGAGAGGCTGGCAGCGCTCACGGCGGCCGACGTCCTGGCCGTCATCGACACACAGGGTCAGGTGTTCGCCAGCGGGGGGCCCCTGCGCGACCGCTGGGCGCCCGGCCAGCGGATCCCGCTGTCCATCATCACCGAGCCCACGTTCCAGGACGTGGTGGCCTTGCCCGGCGGGGCGTTCCGCGTCTCGGGCGCGGCGCTCGCCCTCAACGACGACCGCCCGATCGGCGCGCTGGTCGAGGCGGTCAGTCTCGACGCCAACTACGCGCAGGAGCTGTCGAATTTCTCCAGCGCGGGCGTGGTGATTGTCGTCAACGACACCGTGGTGGCGCGCACGGTGTCCGAGGTCGTCGCGCGCGATCTGGCCGAAGCAGGGGCCACCGAAGCCGTGCGGATGCTCAACGGCGAGGAGTACGCCATCGGCGCGCTCTTCAGCCTGGGCCCTGCCCGCATCTACACGCTCAGCTCCATCGACGCCGCCGCCCGCGCCGCCACCCGCGACGCCATGATGGCGCTCGGCACCATCGCATTCGGCGCCTTCGTGCTGGCGGCGCTGGGCAGCTTCTGGCTCGCGCGCACGCTGACCGACCCGATCGACCGCCTGGCCGGCGAGATGGAGGTGATGACGGCGGCGCACGACCTGCGCCCGACACTGCGGCCGACCGGCACGAGCCGCGAGCTCGACGCGCTGACCGACGCGTTCAACGAGCTGATGCGCGGTCTGGTGGCGGCGGAAGCCGAATCACGTGCCGCGTACCTCGGCGCCATCCGTGCGCTGGCGGCGGCCCTCGACGCCCGCGATCCGTATACGGCCGGCCATTCCGAGCGCGTCAGCGCGCTGTCGGTGCTGATGGGGCGTCAGCTCGAGATCGGCGACAGCGAGCTGGACGTCCTGCGGCTCGGCGGCCTGCTGCACGACATCGGCAAGATCGGCCTGAGCGACGAGGTCCTCCGCAAGCCAGGCGCGCTCACGTCCGAGGAGTTCGAGCAGATCAAGCGGCATCCCGCCCTCGAGGCGCGGATTCTCCGCCAGGTGCCGTTTCTCGCGCCGCACCTGCCGATCGTCGAGCTGCACCACGAGCGGCCCGACGGGCGCGGCTATCCGTTCGGGCTGCGCGGGGAGGACATCCCGTGGCCCGCTCGCATCGTCCACGTGGCGGACGCCTTCGACGCGATGACCAGCGCGCGCGCCTACCGTCCGGCGCGCGCCCCTGCCGAAGCGGTGGCCGAGCTGCGGCGGTACTCGGGCACGCAGTTCGATTCGGCGTGCGTCGAGGCGCTGCTGACGGCCCTGCCGCTGGCAACCACGGCGCCGGAACCGGCGCTGCAGGAGCTGCTTGGCCGCCAACTCGTCTGAGGACCGTCTCCCGAGGCGTCCCGTAAAGGGGCGCCCGACGATCTTTACGGTCGCAGGGCGGGCCCTTACGGCCCGCCTGGGTGTCGTGTGCGTGCTGATCGCGCCTGCGGCGGCCCTCGCGCAGCAGGCAAGGCCCTCGGTCTTCGCCATCGACACCAGCGCCGCCCTGGACGAGAGCGTCAACGACGATGGCGACTTCGTGACGGGCGTGATCCTCGACTCGGTGGTCTCCGCCGATTTCGGCCATGGCTTCCAGGGGATCGTCCGGCCCTTCGCGCAGCGGCTGGCCTCCGGCGAATGGAACCGCCAGATCTGGATGGCGACGCTACGCTACGAGCGCTCGGGCGCCGTGGGCCTGCGGGTTGACGGCGGCCTGATCGCGTCACCGGTCGGGCTGGCGAACCTCACGCTGCGCCCGCATCTCAACCCCACCATCTTCCAGCCCTCCTCGCTGTTCACGCCGCTGCCGCCGCTCGAGCTGCGCGGGCCGCGCACCAACCTGCTGGGAGCCGTCTATCCGTTCGGCAGTCAGGTCACCGTGTCGGGCCTGCACTGGGACGCGCGCGCCGCGATCATCGACACCTCGCCGCTTCGCACGCGCCGCGTGTTCGGCCAGTCCAACCCCCCTCGCTTCGCCAACGTCGTGATCGGCGGGGGCGTCACCCCGGTCGTGGGGCTGCGCGTGGGCACGTCGGTCACCCACGGCGGATGGCAGCGAGCGGGAGAGACCCCGCTCGTCACCGCGGACCGCGACGCGACCATCGTGACCGTCGAGTCCGAGTTCTCGTTCCGCTACACGAAGCTGACGGGCGAATGGGTGCGCGATGCCGTCGAGACGAGCGGGGGCGACCGCGTGGCGTGGGGGTGGTTCCTGCAGGGTCAGCAGACGCTGACGCCCCGATGGTTCGTCGCCGGCCGCGTCGAGCGAATGTCCTCGTCTGCGGCACGTGCGGAGGGCCGTTTACGCCTGACCTTTACGGGCGTCGAGGAGACGATCGGCTTCCGGCTGACGCCGGAGCTCACGATACGGGCGGGTCACCGCGCGCGGCGGCCGTTCGCCGTGGGGCAGCCGGACTTCGACCACCAGGCGGCCATCTCGATCGTGTGGTGGAGGAGATGGATCTAGATCACGCGCCCCCAGGAAAGAAGACCCGCTGGACGAACCAGTAGGTGCCCGCGGCGATGACGACCACCGATCCGGCCCAGGCCACTCGATATCCCATGACGTCGCTGCGCCGTCGGACCAGCGCCAGCGCCGTGGCGACGACGACCACGATGGCCAGCTGGCCGATTTCGACGCCGACGTTGAACGAAAACAGCGACCAGCCCAGCGCTTCGGAGGGCAGCCCGAACTCCCGCAGCACGTTGGCGAACCCGAAGCCGTGCACGAGGCCGAAGACCGCCGCGACCCAGGCGCGCACGTCCCGCCCGGTGCCCCGGACCAGGTTGTCCGCGCCCACGAACACGATGCTGAGCGCGATCGCCGGCTCGATGATCTGCGCCGACGGCGTCACGAGATTGAGCGCGGCGAGCGACAGCGTCACGCTGTGGCCGATCGTGAAGGCGGTCACGATCTTCACCAGCGCCATCCAGCTTCCACCCAGCAGCAGCAGCCCGACGAGGAACAGGATGTGGTCCGGGCCGATCATGATGTGGCGGATGCCGGACGGGATGAACGTGCCCATGACGGCGAGCGCGCCCTGCGTCGATCCGGTGTAGTAGACGTACTCGCGGCTGTCCGCGTTGAAGATCAATTGCTGCCGCAGCCTGTCGTCTTCGTAGATGTTGACGAACGTCTGATGGATCGGGTCGTACGGGAACATCTTCGTCAGCACGGCGAGCGCTCCCGGTCGCGGCACAGGCACGCGGAAGCGAAGCAGCACGCCGTGCCGGTCCGGGGCGGGCTCCATGCCGAGCCATTCGATCCGAAGCGCGCGATCGGTGCTCAAGGCAATGCGAGGATCGACCAGGGCGACCGCCCGGCCGCGCTCGCGGGCGACGACGCCAGTATCGAGGAGCAGCTCCGGCGGATCGATGCCCAGGTCGTGCGCGACGTCGAGGACGTGCAGCACGAGGATGCCGTCGATCCGGTCCTCGCGGATGACGAGATCCAGAAAACTGAACGGCGCGGGATGGGCCGACGCGGGGCGGGGCATTGCCGCGCCCACGACGAGCAGGACGCCGAGGAGGATCCGGACGCGGACACTCATGAAACCAGCCACGGGCTCTCTCGAGCGGTTCCAACCACCACGGTCCGCGGTCGCCCGCTTCAGCACCGTGTCGGTGGCCCGATACCCCTCCCCCATCCCCCCGCCCCGAGCGCGCCGCCGATTTCGTACGGACCGATTCGGGTGCCGCGGACGAGCGCCATGGGGTCGGGGGCATGATAGCGAGGGGGCCTTGCGGCCGCCAAGGTACAATTCACCATCGTGGACGTTGCTCTCGAACGCCAGAATCGCCTGATCGTCGAGCGTCTGCGGCGTGCCCTCGACGGCGTCATTGCCGTGTACCGCTTTGGCTCATCGGCCGGCGGCACGACCACCCGGTCGAGCGATACCGACCTCGCGGTTCTCGCGCGCGCGCGTATCCCGGCTGCGCGCCGATTCGACATTCAGGAAGCGCTGGCCGGGGAACTCGGGGGAGACGTGGACCTCCTGGATCTCGCAGGTGCCTCGACGGTGATGGCCATGCAGGTGATCGCCGGCGGGCAGCTGCTCTGCGACGACGACAGCGAGGCCCGCGGGCGGTTCGAGGATCTGACCTTCAGCGCCTACGCCCGGCTCAACGAAGAGCGGCGCGGCATCCTCGAGCGCGTGGCCGCCGAGAAGACGGTCTATGGCCGATGACGTGCTGCTCAACAAGGCGGCGGCGATCGAGCGCGCCGTGCGACGCGTCCGCGAGGAGCACGGCGGCGACGACCGGAACCTGCTGGCGAACCAGACGCGGCAGGACGCCATCCTCCTGAACCTCCAGCGCGCCTGCGAGAGCAGCATCGATGCCGCGATGCATCTCGTCCGCGTGCACCGGCTCGGTGTCCCCCAGGAGACCCGCGAGGCCTTCACGCTGCTCGAACAGGCGGAACTGCTCGACGCCCGCCTCGCGGACCGGCTGCGGAAGATGGTGGGGTTCCGGAACGTGGCCATCCACGACTATCAGACGCTCAACCTCGACATCGTGCGGCGGATCGTCGTCGACCATCTCGACGACTTCCTGGCGTTCGCCAGCGTGCTCCTGCGCGCCTGAGCCAGGGAGCGCCGGGCGCGAGCGCCATCGGTCAGCGGGGACGAGCCGTTCGAGCTCGGTGAACCAGTTCTGCACGATCGCGAGGCTGAGATCCTGCCGTCGCGCCGGACGGATCGGTATGTGGTGACGCTCGTGACGGCCGGCCGGAGGGTCCGTGTTACCTACGCGCACTTGGCGGCGGGCAGGGCGCTCGCCGGCGCGGGCCCCACCGCCCTCAGGTGGTGCGCCGTCTGTCTGATCTCGTAGCCCACGAGGAGCGTGTAGACCACCGCGTTCACGCGGAGATGGCGGTCGGTCCGGAAGCAGCACGCCGCGATGTTGTAGGCCGCCATCAGGCCGGCGATGACGCCGGCGGCGCCGTGCACGCCACACTTGAACGCTTCGTGGTTCCCGGACGTGCACAACCTCTGGACCATCGTTGCCTCCGCAAGGTTTGAGGGCACTTGCCCCGGTGCGATACGGTAGAGCAATTGATGTGCCACAAGCCACGTAGCGACATTCTTGAGCTTCTTCGAGCTCAGCCGCATCGATTGTTGTCTAGATCCTGCGATACCGCCACGCCGTCCGACGGCCGATCGTCACGAGCCATGGTTGCGGAAGGTACCTCGCCAGCCGCGCGATGGTCCGATTCACGCGGCCGGTCACGTAGACGGGCGAGCCCGCCGTGACCGCATCGAAGCCTTGGCGCGCCACCTCCGTCGCGTCCATCCACAGCCACGTGGGCAGGCTCTTGACCGTGGCGCGTGTGCCGGTCACGTCGTGGAACTCGCTCCGCGTGAACCCGGGACAGAGGGCGGTCACATGGACGCCGGAGCGCGCCACCTCGTCCGCGAGCGACTCGGAGAACTTGACGACGAGGTCGGGTCGCTGCGCGACCCGACAAACCAGTGCTGGCTGGACGGTCCGCCTCCGCGGACCGTCCCGCACGCCGCATATAGAGTGTGTCCGGCTGGCGCGGGCACCAGGGCGGCGAGCGAGGCGACGTTGATCACGCGGCCGTGCCCGCGCACGACCATGCCCGGCAGCAGCCGGTGCGTCAGCTCGGCGAGCGACACGACCATCACCTGAATGAGGGCGGCGTGCCGCTCCCACGCGGAAGCCACGTACGGGCCAGGCACGCCGTATCCCGCATTGTTCACCAGCGCATCGATCGTGAGCCCCTGGGCGGCGATCGCCTCGCACAGCCTGACGGGCGCGTCCCGATGCGCGAGATCCTCGACGATGACGCGCACGCGGCAGCCGTAGCGCCGCTCGAGGCGATCCGCCACGGCCCGGAGACGGTCCGCGCGCCGGGCGGTGATCACGAGATCGAATCCGTGGGCCGCGAACACGTCGGCGAACGCCTCGCCGATCCCCGAGGAGGCGCCGGTGATCAGAGCGGTTCTGCGGGTGTCGTCGTGCGTGGACCGATCCATGCCGGAACAGTACCAGAAACGGGCGTGGCGGCATGCGGCGTATGGCCGGAGGGGTTGGTCTAAGATCCCAGTTGATTCATGGACGCCTTCCTGAAGCCGAGCGCCATCGTCGATTGGGAACATCCTGACGTGCTGGCCCGGGCGCGGTCCCTCCGCGACGGCTGCTCGGATGACATCGCTGTCGCCCGTCGGTGCTTCGAATGGGTGCGCGACGAGATCCGGCACTCGCAGGACTACGGGCTCAGCGTGGTGACGTGCAAGGCGTCCGAGATTCTCCGGGAAGGGAGCGGATTCTGCTACGCCAAGAGCCATCTGCTCGCCGCGCTGTTGCGTGCGAACGGCATCCCTGCGGGACTGTGTTACCAGCGGCTGAGCCTGAACGACGAAGGCACGGCTCACTGCCTGCATGGACTGAATGCCGTGTGCCTTCCGGGCATCGGGTGGTATCGCGTGGACGCTCGCGGCAACCGCGCGGGCGTCGATGCGCAATTCGACCCGCCAATCGAGCGCCTGGCGTTTCGCCTCACGCTGCCGGGAGAAGCGGACCTGCCGGAAATCTGGCCCGAGCCGCTCGACGTGGTGGTCGAGGCGCTGACGACGCACGCCTCCGCGGAGTCGCTTGGGAAGAACCTCCCCGATGTGACGCTATGGACGAGGTAGTCTGGGAGCCCGCTTGTGGTGGTCTGCGGCCGCGGGCGCTGCCGGCCGGGAGCGCCGCCTCCGCTCATATCCTGTCGCACCTGCGTCGACTAACTTAGCAGCCGACTCGCTGCAGCATCCGTCACGCGGCACGAAACGCCGGTGGCGTTTCGACCAACGAGAACCCGGAGGGAGTTGATGTCTCCGATGATGGCTCCGGCTGACCCGACGGCGAGCGGCCTTTTCCTCGAGTTCTCGCGCCGCAAGCTGCTGGAGCGGTACTGGCCGCGCCTGCGAGGCTGCGTCGAATCACTGACTGAACAACAGGTGTGGTGGCGCCCGAATGAGACCAGCAACAGCATCGGCAACTTGATACTGCACCTCGATGGCAACGTTCGCCAGTGGCTCGTCGCGTCTTTCAATGGCTGGGAGGACACTCGCGATCGCCCCGCCGAGTTTGCTGAGCGGCAGTTGATTCCTGCCACCACGCTCCTGGACAGGCTTGGCGCGACGATGCAAGAGGCGACAGGGGTTCTCGCGCGAGTAACCGAGGCCGACCTGCTGAAGACGTTTTACATTCAGGGTTATACCGTCAGCGGCCTGGAGGCGGTATACGAGGTGGTGGAGCACTTCGGCATGCACTATGGGCAGATCGTGTACGTCACCAAACTGATACGGGGCGAGGATCTCGGCTTCTACCGGGAGTTGGACAAGACAGGTCGACTTGACTGAAGCGGACCGACTCTGGAGGACATACGGCGTCTACTCCACCCTCCGAAGGATGAAGCACTTCAGATAGTACGTCTCGGGGACGCCGACCAGCACCGGGTGATCGCGGCCCTGCATCCGCTTCTCGAGGATCGTCACGGGCGTGTGGCTGTCGGCGGACGCCTCGTGCAGCACGGCCGCGAATATCTCTTCGTTCACGTTGTACGAGCAGCTGCAGGTGACGAGGCACCCGCCTGGCGCGAGCAGGCGCATCGCGCGCAGGTTGATCTCCTTGTAGCCCCCGAGCGCGTTGGGCACGGCCGCCTTGTTCTTGGCGAACGCGGGCGGGTCGAGCACGATCGTGTCGTAGCGCGCGCCCGCCTTGTCCAGCCGCCGCAGCTCGTCGAACACGTTGGCCTCGCGGGCCTGGACGTGCGGCACGCCGTTGCGCGCGGCGTTGGCCTGGATGCGCGCAACCGCCTCCGCGGAGATCTCGATCGCCTCCACCTCCGGACACTGGCGCGCCAGCCGCAGCGCGAACCCGCCGTGGTAGCTGAAGCAATCGAGCAGCCGCCCCCGCGCGTAGCGCGCGGCGGCCTCCCGGTTCTCGCGCTGATCCAGGAAGAGCCCCGTCTTCTGGCCCCTCCGCAGGTCGACTTCGTACTCCACCGGTCCCTCCCGCACGTCCACCGACTCGGGCACGGCGCCGTGCAGCACGTCGACCCGCTGCTCGAGCCCCTCGAGCGTACGCACCTTGGGATCGTTGCGCGCGAGCACTCCTGCCGGCCGCAGCAGCTCCACGAGCATGGCGGTCATCGACGGCAGCAGGCGATCCATGCCCTGCGAGAGCGCCTGCACCACCAGGTACTCTCCGTACCGGTCGACGATGAGCGAGGGGAGCAGGTCCGCTTCGCCGTGGACGAGCCGGTACGCGGTGGCATCGAGGCCGAGCAGCTCCCGAAACCGGATCGCACGCTCGAGCCTCGCGCGCAGCAGCGGCGCGTCGGCGGCCACCTCGCCGCGCGTCAGCATCCTGATGGGGATCTGCGATCGATCGCTGAAGAGCGCGGAGCCGACCAGGCGGCGCCGCGGCCCGAAGACCTGCACGACCTCGCCAGCCGCGGCCCGCACGTCCACCACGTCCGCGCGATAGACCCACGGATGACCGCTCCGGACGCGCTGCTCGCCGCGAGACGAGATCACCACGAAGGCGGACATAGTCGAGGGACAGCCCATGGCTGGTCCAGGAAGATAGTACAATTTCGACCCCATGCCCACGTCCACCCTTTCCCCGATGCAGCGCTCGCTGGCCGATACCGATCCCGAGATCGCCGAGGCGATCCGCAACGAGACGCGGCGGCAGGCCGACGGCCTCGAGCTCATCGCGTCGGAGACCTTCGTCAGCAGTGCGGTGCTGGAAGCCACGGGCTCGG
>JACQTK010000092.1 GCA_016210845.1 Acidobacteriota bacterium
GATCTCGAAGCAGACCGACTACAAGAAATGCGCGGTGAAGGTCGTCAAGGCGTGAGGACCATGAAAGGGAAGGGCAGGCGCACAGGCCCGATCAGGGGGGCAACGCGGCGGCAATTCCTGTGTGACGCCGCGAGGAGCGCGGCGAGCGTGACGCTCGTGGGCGCAGGGCTCGCGCTCCATGCCGGACAGGCCAAGGCGCTGCCGCCCGGGGCCATCCGCGCACCGGGGGCGCGCGCCGAGCCCGAGTTTCTCGCCGCCTGCCTGCGCTGCGGGATGTGCGTGCGCGACTGCCCGTATGACATCCTCGATCTCGCCACGCTCGGACAGAACATGGCGACCGGCACGCCGTATTTCGTGGCGCGCAGCGGGCCGTGCGAGATGTGCGTGGACATCCCGTGCGTGAAAGCCTGTCCGAGCGGTGCGCTCGACCCTCGTCTCACCGACATCACCCAGGCGCGCATGGGCCTCGCCGTCCTGGCCGACCACGAGACGTGCCTCAACTTTCTCGGCCTGCGCTGCGAGGTCTGTTATCGGGCGTGCCCGCTCAGCGACAAGGCGATCACGCTCGAGCCTCAGCTCAACCCGCGCAGCGTGCACGCGATGTTCATTCCGACCGTGCACTCCGACCAGTGCACGGGCTGCGGCAAGTGCGAGCACGCGTGCGTGCTGGAGACAGCGGCGATCCGTGTGCTGCCGCGCGTCCTGACGAAGGGCGAGCTCGGCGGGCACTACCGCCCGGACCTGCCCGACCGCGGACCGGAGATCGGGGAATGAAACAGGGCATCGGCACCGAAGCGGTCCACGTCAAGGGCTGGCGTGCGGCGCACCTGTGGCTGCTGGCGCGCCGCGTCACGCAGGTCACCGTGCTCGCCCTGTTCCTTGCCGGCCCCTGGTTCGGCTACTGGATCGTCAAAGGCAACCTCACCTACAGCCTGACGCTCGGCGTGCTGCCGCTGGCCGATCCGTACGTGCTGCTGCAATCGCTGGCGGCGGGGCACCGCCCGGAGCGCAACGCGCTGGTCGGCGCGGCGGTCGTTCTGATGGCCTATTTCGTGATCGGCGGCCGCAGCTACTGCGCCTGGGTGTGCCCGGTCAACGTCGTGACCGACGCGGCGCACTGGCTGCGCGCGCGGCTTCACGTGTCCGGCGGCGCAGCAATCTCGCGCTCGACACGCTACTGGATCCTCGCCATGACGCTGGCGGTCGCGGCGATCACCGGCTCGATGGCGTGGGAACTGGTGAACCCCGTCTCGATGCTGCACCGGGGCCTCATGTTCGGGATCGGCGCCGGCTGGACCGTCGTCGCTGCGGTGCTCGTCCTCGATCTGTTCGTGGCCGAACGCGCCTGGTGTGGCCGCCTGTGCCCGGTCGGGGCCTTCTACAGCGTGGTGGCGATATTCAGCCCGCTGCGCGTCGTCGCGGCGCGGCGCGACCAGTGCAACGACTGCGCCGAGTGCTACGCGGTGTGTCCCGAGCCGCTGGTGATCAGACCCGCCCTCAAGGGCGCGGACCAGGGCATCGGCCCGGTGATCCTCTCGCCGCAGTGCACCAATTGCGCCCGGTGCATCGACGTCTGCTCGAAGCACGTTTTCACGTTCGGCACGCGCTTTTCCAAAGGAGTCGCCCATGAAGACCTCCACCACGATTCTGCTGGCCATATTGGCGCTGGCGCTGTGGCAGCCCGCGTCGGCGCAGCAGGCCGCGCCCACGGTGCAGACGCTGCGTGGCACCGACGTCGATGACGCGGACACCGCGCCGGACGCGAAGTCCTACGTCGGCAAGGCGCCGGGCAGCCAGAAGCCGATCGAGCGCACGTTCACGGGGCAGCCGCCCTTGATTCCGCACAGCATCGCGGGGTTCCCGGCGATCACGCTGGAGCGGAACGTGTGTCTGATGTGCCACGGAGCGCAGTCCTTCGAGCGCGCCAAGGCGCCGAAAGCAGGCGACAGCCACTTCAAGGACCCTGAGGGCAACACCCTTGCGGAGGTCTCCCCGGCGCGGAATAATTGCACGTCGTGCCACGTGCCGCAGGCCGACGCCACGCCGCTGGTGCCAAACACCTTCCGGGGCACGGCGCCTTGATCGTGCTGGGCACCATGGCATGATGCGGTTCCTGTTTCCGGACACGCCGCGGGACTTCCCCTTCAGGCGGGCCATCCGAACGGCGCTTCGAACGGTCCACATTTTTGCCACCGGTGTTCTCGTCGGCGGTCACATCTTCGGGCAACCGAAGGAGCAGCTGTTCGGCTGGCTCGTGGGCGGCGTGGCGTCGGGCGCGATCCTTCTCGCGACGGATCTCCACGCGACCTTTGCCTATCTGCTCCAGGTCCGTGGCCTGCTTGTTCTCGTGAAGATCGTCCTGACGGCGTCGGTCCTCTTCTTCTGGGAGGCCCGCGTGCCGCTGCTCGTCGCGGCGCTCACGCTTGGCGCCGCAGGAAGCCATATGCCCGGCTCACTGCGCCACCGGCTCGTGTGGGGTCAAGGCGCGGTCGTGGCCGACGAACGGAGCGGATGACGGCTTACCCGCCCACGATTCAACCTCCGCGCGCCTGACGCTGCGGTAAAGCCAGGTCGCGATTCCGAGGATCATGCCGAGCGGAAGCGCCATGAGCACGAGGCTCATGCTCACGTATGCGGTCGAATTCGTGTCGACCCCCGCCAACGCGCAGGCCGGGCAGGCCAGCGCCGCTCTGGGCGCCAACACCAGGATCGCCGTCGCCACAACGATGCGCATCGCCAGGCTCTCAGAAGTACACGCGACCGTAGATCACGGGCCACACGCCGACGACGAAATACCAGAACGTCTGCGCACCGAGGAAGAAGCCGGGCGAGAGCGTCCCCTGTCGAAGACGCCACCAGGCGACGCCAAGGCCGACCAGCGCGCCGACGGCATGGAGTCCATGGGCGCCGACGATCACGTAGAAGAACGAACCCAGCGTGCTCGATCGAATCGTCAGACCCTGCGCGAGCAGGCCGATCCATTCGCGCCCCTGAAGCACGACGAAGGCCGCTCCGAGCAGCCATGAGAGGAGCACTGTCTTGGCCGCCGCAGCCGGATCCCGCCGGTACTGGCGGTTCGCCAGCACGAGGAGCAGGCCGCTCGCCACCAGAGCGGCGGTGTTGAGCGCGGTGGCGGCCGCCGGGAGCACGGGCTCCGCCGGCAGTCGCCACATCCCCGGGCTCGCACCCGCGCGCGTAATCGTGAAGGCGCTGATGAGGCCGGCAAAGAACATCACTTCGGCGGCCACGAAGAGCAGCATGCCGAGGACGCTGTTCGGCACCACCTCGCGGCGGCGCGCCGGCAGGGCAGGGAGTGTGGCTTCCATCGCCATGTGCACCCTACCGGTCGCCGCCCGCAGCGACGCGGCCGCTGCTCTGCACCGCCGCCTTGGCGGCGGTGTTCTCCCAGAGGAGGCCGTCGTGCTTCATCACGTCGGGCGCGATGCCGGCGAACATCACGACGATGAAGCCGATCATGGCGAGCAGCACGTACGCGACCCACCGCTTCTCGATATCCAGATGCATGAAGTGCTTGGCGACGAGGAACGCCTTGATGATCGCCACGCCGAACGCGGTGACGAGCGTCAGCATCCGGATGCCGATCGTCGGCCCCAGGATGCTCACGACGAGCAACGCGCA
>JACQTK010000097.1 GCA_016210845.1 Acidobacteriota bacterium
CCCAGTTGCCCGAGAGGTCGACCTGCGCCCAGGCGGGTGCAGCAACCGCGATCACCACCAGCAGCACGAGACAGCGAGTCATGTGCCTCTCCATCAGACCATCACCGAGATCTTGGCGAGACGCGGCGGGGACGCGTTGTTGACGGACCCTGCGACCCACGTGAGCCCGAGTCCGTGCGAATGCACGCATGTGCCACTCCTTGCATCCGGGGCCGAGGACGAGACGAGGGGGAACTGAACTGATCTGTCAGCGCGGATATTGCGCCCCCCGGGCGACCTATTTCAAGGGTTTTCTGATATACCATCAGGCCGCACGACGACCGGCAAGGAGGGGAGGGGGTCGGGTGAAGCGCAGCACGGACAGAATCCTCACAACCCATGTCGGCAGCCTCGCTCGCCCCGACACCATCCTGGAGGTCATGCGGGCCAGGGCGGCCGGCGAGGCCGTCGACGAGGGAGCATTCGGCCGGCGCGTGTCCGATGCCGTCACCGCCTGTGTCAGAAAGCAGGTCGAGGCCGGCATCGATGTCGTCTCGGACGGCGAGCAGGGCAAGGACAGCTTCTACGCGTACGCCCGCGAGCGCCTGGCCGGCTTCGAGGCGCGCGACCGTGGTCCCCAGGCGTCGCGCCCCTGGTCCCAGGAAATCCGCGCCTTTTCGGACTATTACGAGAAGTACTACTTCGGCCGGCGTTCCAAGGGGCGCGTCGGCGCCGACCTCGCCCTCGTCTGCACGGGCCCCGTGCGGTACAAGGGGCAGGCCCAGGTCCAGACGGACATCGCCAACCTCAAGGCGGCCGCCGCCGCGGCGGCCGCCGTAGAGGCCTTCATGCCCGCCACGGCGCCGCAGGGTCTTGGCAGCAACGAGTACTACAAGACCGACGAGGAGTTCATGTTGGCGATTGCCGAGGCGATGCGCGAGGAGTACCGCGCCATCGTCGACGCGGGGCTCGTGCTCCAGGTGGACGACCCCGCGCTGACCAGCTTCTTCAGCCTGGAGGGCCGCAGCCCGGCCGAGCGCCGCAGGCTCGCCGAGGCGTACGTGGAGGCGCTCAACCACGCGCTGCGCGGCATCCCGCCGGAGAAGGTGCGATTTCACACCTGCTACGGCCTCAACGAGGGCCCCCGCGTCCATGACGCGCCGCTGCGGGACATCATCGAGACCATGCTGCGCGTCAATGTCGGCGCCTACTCCTTCGAGGCCGCCAACCCGCGCCACGAGCACGAGTACCACGTCTTCGAGGACGTGAAGCTGCCGGCCGGCAAGGCCATCATTCCCGGGGTCATCAGCCACACGACCAACGTGGTCGAGCACCCCGAGCTCGTGGCCGAGCGCATCGTCCGCTACGCGAGGCTCGTGGGCCGCGAGAACGTGATTGCGGGCAGCGATTGCGGCTTCTCATCTCAGGCGACGTTCATGCCCGACGTCCATCCCAGCGTCGTCTGGGCCAAGTTCCAGGCGCTGGGCGAGGGCGCGAAGCTCGCCAGCCAGCGGCTGTGGCGCCAGGCAGAGTCGTAGCAGGTCCAGGAAGCAAGGGGGAGCCAATGACGACCCAGAACCCGACGGACTTCCCGATCGCGCCCGAGCGTGTTGGAGACCACTTCTGGCTGTGGGACCGACTTCACTGTCCCCGTCCGCTGACCCCGCTCGAGCACGAGCTGCTCACGTCGTCCACGGGCTACGGGTTCACGAAGGCCATCACGGAGCTCGGCTCGACGCTCACGGCCGCGAGCCTCCCGCTCAACTACTACCATTACCTGTCCGGCATCCCCCTGAAGGACCTCGGCGGCGAGACGCCCGACGCGCGTCGCGCCAGGTACCAGAAGAACGTCGCGGAGCTCATGCCGAAGGTGGGCGAGAGGTGGGAGAACGAGTGGCTGCCGTCCATCCTCCCCGCGCTCGAGCGTGGCCGCAGCACGGACTACTCGACGCTCAGCGATGCCGACCTTCTCAGCACCTTCGAGCGGATGCACCAGGAGGTTCGCGAGCGATGGTATATCCACGGCTTCCTCCTGTACTCGTTCGCCGCCGCCAACATCTTCGCCGCGTTCTACAAAGAGACGCTGCGGCCCGCCGACGACAAGGAGGGCTACGAGGCCCTTCAGGGCTTCCCGAACATGGCCCTCGACAGCGCACTCGGCCTGTGGCGCCTCAGCCGCCGCGTCCGGTCCAACGCGGAGCTGCGCCGGCTCTTCGAGACGACCGGCGAGGAGGCGCTGCTTGGGATCCTGGGCGGGAGCGAGGCCGGGCGCGGCTTCCTGAAGGAGCTGACCGCCTACCTCGACGACTTCGGCTGGCGGGCGGACAGCGCCTACGAGCTCACCAGCCCCGCCTGGCGCGAAGACCCGCGCATCCCTCTTCGCACCATCCGAGGCTACCTCGGCATCGATGATGCCGGCGGCCCGGAGGCGCAGTATCAGGGGGCCGTGCGGCGGCGAGAGCAGCTCCTGGCGGACGCGCGCCGCACGCTCGCGGGCGACCCGGAGACGCTCCGGCGCTTCAACGAGCTGTACGAGACTGCCAGCAGCTTCACGCCCGTCGTCGAGAACCACAATCACTGGATCGACCAGATGGGCGACATCCTCATGCGCTACCCGTGCCTCGAGATCGGCCGGCGCCTCGCGGCCAAGGGTGCCATTGCCGCCCAGGATGACATCTTCCTGCTCCACGTCGCCGAGCTGAAGGACGCGCTGACGCGCGGTAGCGACTTCAAGGCGGTGGCGGCCGAGCGCCGCGCCGAGGTGGATCGCGTCGCCCGGATCGTTCCGCCTCTCTACATCGGCACGCCCGGACCGCCCAGCGGCGATCCGATAGAGGAGCACGTGCTCATCCCCTTCTTCGGCCTGCCCGTCGCGCCGAGCAGCGATCCCTCCGTGATCAACGGCATCGCCGCCTCGCCCGGTACGACACGCGGTACGGCCAGGGTCGTGCGGAGCCTCGGCGAGGCGAGCAAGCTGCGGCCGGGTGACATCATGGTCTGCGAGATGACGCTGCCACCGTGGACGCCGCTGTTTGCCACCATCAGCGCGGTCGTCGCGGACACGGGCGGCGTCCTCAGCCACTGCGCCGTCATCGCGCGCGAGTACCGCCTGCCGTGCGTCGTCGGCACCGCCGTCGGCACGGCGGTGATCAAGGACGGCATGACGCTGACCGTGGACGGCAGCCGCGGCATCGTCTCTATGGAGGTCGTGACCGTATGAGAGGCCATATGCGCAGTGTCGAACGTGCGGGTCTCACGTGCCTGCTGGCGCTGGTGGTCGCCGCCGCCCCCGCCTCGGCGCAAGTCCTCATCAGCGGCGACTGGGTCGGGCTCTTCCACGAGGATCAGCCGGAGCGGGCGCCGGGCCCCGAGGTCGGCGACTACCTCGGGCTGCCGATCAACGCGGCGGCCCGGCAGTACGCGGACAGCTGGGACGCGTCGCGGCTCACGCTGCCCGAGCACCAGTGCCGCGCGCACGCGGTGCCGTACATCAATCGCGGGCCGATCCGGCTGCGCATCTGGGAAGAGAAGGATCCGCTGACGCAGGCCACGACCGCGATGCGGATCTTCCTGAGCACGTACGCGCAGGACCGCACCATCTATCTCGACGGTCGTCCCCATCCCCCGGAGTACGCGCCCCACACGTGGCAGGGATTCTCGACGGGCGCGTGGAACGGCAGCGTGCTGACGGTGACGACCACGCACATCAAGCGCGGATGGCACCGGCGCAACGGCCTGCCGCAGAGCGAACAGACGGTCCTGACCGAGCACTTCTACCGGCATGGCAACTACCTGACCCACGTCACCATCACGGACGATCCCGTCTTCCTCGAGGAGCCGCTCGTGAAGACGACCAATCACATCCTGGACCTCAACACGCAGCCCGCGAACTATCAGGGATGGCTGGTCTGTCAGGCGGACGACGAGGTGCCCGGGCGCGATCCCGCGTGGGTGCCGCATCACCTGCCCGGGCAGAATCCGTTCATCGCCGACTTCGCAAAGCGCCATGGCCTGCCGTTCGAGGCCACCCGGGGAGGCGCGGCGACGATGTACCCCGAGTACCTGAAGAAGGTTGTGGGAGCGACGCGATGACCCGCGGCGTCGTCGGCATCCTCGGGCTGGTCGTGGCGCTGGCCGCCGGCGGCGAACGCGCCGGAGCACAGGGCTCGACGGCCGCGGTCGAGGCCCGGCGCGTGCAGGGCAACGTCTACCTGCTCCACGGGGCCGGCGCGAACATCGCCGTCCAGGTAGGCGACCTCGGCCCTGTCCTCGTCGACACGGGGATGGCCGAGCGCGCGGACGACGTGCTGGCCGCGGTTCGCGGACTGACCCCCAAGCCCATCCGCTACATTATCAACACCCACGCGGACGCCGATCACATCGGGGGCAATGAACGGCTCGCGCAGTCGGGCACGGCGCTCCAGCCGCGCGGCGTTGCCACGGTCGGCGCAGGGCAGGGCCTGCGCGCCGAGATCATCGCCCACGAGCTGCTGCTGAACCGCGTGAGCGCTCCGGCGGGTGAGCGAGCGCCGACACCGATCGCCGCATGGCCGACGTCCACGTTCTCGGGCAGGGAGAAGGACTTCTTCTTCAACAACGAGGGCATCCAGGTCATCCATCAGCCGGCCGCCCACACAGATGGCGACAGCATCGTCTACTTCCGGCGCTCGGATGTCGTGGCCGTCGGGGACGTGTACGGGACGACCAGCTATCCGGTCATCGATGCGGAACGCGGCGGAAGCATTCAGGGAATGCTCAGCTCGCTGAACTTCCTGCTCGCGCTCGTGATCTCGGGCGAGAAGACCGAAGGGGGCACCATGATCGTCCCCGGTCACGGACGGATCTCGGACGAGGCCGACCTGGTCGAGTACCGCGACATGGTGACGATCGTCCGCGATCGCATTCAGGACATGATCGGGAAGGGGATGACGCTCGAGCAGGTCACGGCGGCGCGTCCGACGATGGAGTACGACGGTCTGTATGGCGCGGCGCCCGGGTGGACGGCCGCCCAGTTCGTCGAGGCGGTGTACCGGAGCCTGCACCCCGCCGGCCTCAGCCAGCGTCGCTAATGGCGATTTCACGTCGCGCACGCTGAAGCGTGCGCTCTACAGGTGGATCTCCCTCCACCTGTAGAGCGGCGGCTTCAGCCGCCGCGAGCCGCCGCGAGCCGCCGCGAGCCCTACAGCCGCGCGACGATCCGCAGCCCGCCAAGGCTGCCGCCTTCGAAGAGCCGCCGCACCGCCAGGAAGAATCGCTCCAGCCGCGCGTACGTCTCCGCACCGTGCACGCGCACGTGACGGTCGCGCGCCGCCTGCCACGCGGCGGCCCGTTCGGCGCAGAAGGCGGCCCAGTCGCCGGTCATGTCCGTGAGCCCGACCTCCTTGACGCCGGCGGCGCGCAGGTCGCGCTCGAACGCCTCGGCGCCGGTCAGGGTCGTCGCATGGAGCATCTCGCGCACGTCCACGAGGTCGGCCGCGCTGAAGGGCGCGCGCTGGCACAGATCCTCGATGTACACCTGGCCGTTCGGCCGAAGCGCCCGCGCGATCCGGCTGAAGAGCCTCGGACGATCCGGCATGTGGTGGATGGCCAGCCAGCTCACGACGGCGTCGAAGCCGGCGTCGGGCAGAGCCGCCGTGAGCGCGTCGCCATGGACGTGCGTGACGCGCGAGGCGAGGCCGCACCGCGCCGTGAGATCGCACGCGACCGCGTGCATGGGCTCCTGCACGTCCACCGCCGTCACGTGGCAGCCGGTCGTGTGGGCCAGGAACCGGGCCGGCCCGCCGAGCCCCGCTCCGATCTCCAGCACACGGCTGCTCGGGGAGAGGCGCAGTGTCTCGGCGGCCGTCCGCACGGCGTCGGTGCCGCGGTAGTGGATCTGGTCGAACGGAAAGAGCCGCTCGGGCGGCAGCGCGTCCCCGGCGCCGACGCCCGCTTCGGCAAGCTCGTTGTAGATGCGGCGGAGGTCGACGTAGAGGGGCATCGACCCCAAGTGGTTGGGACGAGCCACATCGCCGTGCGCGGGCGCCGACATCTTCAGACGCGCGCCACGTCGGCGCCCGCGGCGGTAGCGGCGCGGGCCGCTATCTGCCGGAAGCGCTCGCGCGTGGCCGCGAGCCGCTCCCTGGCGTTGGGCAGACGCATCACGAGCTGCTCGAGTTGCTGCAGATACTGTGGGAACCCCATCCGCGCCCGATGCTCGGCGAGGAACGGCTCCACCTTCGCGAAGACGACGACGTGCTCGCCGTTGGCGTCGTTGAACATCTTCTCGTCGATCGCGCCGTTGTTGACGAGCGACGCCGCCATGTCCCAGAACGAGGTGACCATGCGGAAGTAGGCGCTGTGCTCGCTCTGCATCACGCGGGCGAGGTCGTCGGCGCTGTCGGGATTGAACGTCACGAACCACTGCCGCGACTGGCGCATCGTCGTCTCGCGGCGCAGGTCGTACAGCTTCAGCAACAGGTTCGCGCTCTCGTAGGCAGCACTCACGGTGTGTCCTCCAACGAAATGGGGCAGTGGTTGGGTGAATGATAAGAATAGGTGACAGTGTCAATCAATAGCTGGCCAATGGGAAGGACTCGATAAGCGCCGCCTGGTTACTCGCTCGGCACCGGCCTCCTGGCGGTCTTCGTGAGTTGAACGGCGAGGTCGACGGCCTCGCGTCAAGCCCAGAGTTCGGGAAGGGGAAGTGGCTACTCGACTATGTGGCGGAAATGCACCGTAACGTCCTGGCTCGGTGCGAGAAGCAGTGTAGGTCATTGGAGCCGGTTCCAGGATATCGGCCGACAGAGATCTGATCGCATCGATATCGGCAAGCTCCTCTGCGGATGGCTCGAGCACAATCTCCGCACTGTTCGTCTCGTCGAGCACGAGCCGCTCCAACTCATGGAAGACTTCATCGAATTCGTTCACGCACTCGCTCCTGAGGACCTGCGGTCCCGAGTACAGCTGCTGCAGGCTCCGACGCTTCGTGACTCCCACGGAGCAATCCTAACCTGCCCGCAGATCCACCACAACTGTTCGAAGGTATATGCTTCGGGCCGTGCACGAGCTGCTCGTGTTCGGCGCCGCCATCGTCGCGGGCGCCATCAACTCGGTCGCCGGCGGCGGCACGCTGGTCTCGTTTCCCACGCTCATCTGGCTCGGCATCCCGTCGATCACCGCCAACGCCACCAACACCGTCGCGCTCTGGCCCGGCTCGCTCGGCAGCGCCTGGGGCTACCGCCGCGAGATGCGCGGCATCGATTCGCGCGCGTACGCGCTCGTGGTGCCGAGCCTGGTCGGCGGAATCGCGGGCGCGGTGCTGCTGTATTCCACGCCGACGGAGGTCTTCGATCGGCTCGTGCCGCTCCTCATCCTGTTTGCCACGCTGCTCTTCATGGCGCAGGAGCCGATCCAGCGCCGATTCAACATGGCACCGTATCGCGACGCGCGGTCGCACTGGCTCTCCTGGACGATGCTGTTTCAGCTGGGCGTGGCGCTGTACGGGGGCTACTTCGGCGCGGGGATCGGCATCCTCATGCTGGCCGCGCTGAGCCTGATGGGGCACACCGACATCCATCAGATGAACGGCCTCAAGAACGTGCTCGCCGTGTGCATCAACGGGATCGCGGCCGTCTACTTCATGTTCACGGGCCTGGTGTTCTGGCCCGACGCCCTGATCATGGCGGCAGGCGCCGTGATTGGCGGGATCGGCGGCGCGCGGGTGGCTCGGCGGGTCGGCCGCACCGCGGTGCGACGCATCGTGGTCGGCATCGGGTTCGCGATGACGTTGTCGCTTATGCTTAGGCTGTGACGATCCCCTCTGGCGAGCAGGTCGCGGTGTCCCGCTTCGTCGAGTTCACGCGCGCGGAGTGGGCGCGCCTGCGGGCGTCCACGCCGCTGCCGCTCACCGAGCCGCAGCTGCGCGGGCTCGTCGCCCTCAACGAGCGCATCTCGCTCGACGAGGTGAGCGACATCTACCTGCCACTCTCACGCCTGCTCAACCTCTACGTCCACGCCACCCAGACGCTGCACGAGGCCACGGCCACATTCCTCGGATCGGGCACGCCGCGGGTCCCATACGTGATCGGCGTGGCGGGCAGCGTGGCGGTGGGGAAGAGCACCACGTCCCGCATCCTGCAGGCGCTGCTCGCACGCTGGCCTGGGCACCCGACAGTGGATCTCATCACCACCGACGGGTTCCTGCTGCCCCGGCACCAGCTCGAGGCGCGCGGGTTGATGGACCGGAAGGGGTTTCCCGAGAGCTACGACCTGCGTCGCCTGGTGCGCTTCATGGCGGACGTGAAGGCGGGCGTACCTGAGGTGGACGCGCCCGTCTACTCTCACCTCACCTACGACATCGTGCCGGGCGAGCGCGTCACCATCCGGCGGCCGGACATCGTCATCGTGGAAGGGTTGAACGTGCTGCAGACGGGCAGCCCGCCTTCGCGGCGCGCCGGCGGGGCGGCCGGGGGCGCGGGGCGGCCGTCCCTCGACCCGGCTCGGGACGCCCTGAGCGGCAGTCGAAGGGCGCTGCCGATGTTCGTGTCCGACTTCTTCGACTTCTCGATCTACGTGGACGCCAACGAGGCCGACATCGAGCATTGGTACATCGAGCGGTTCCTCAAGCTGCGCGAGACCGTGTTCCAGAACCCGTCCTCGTACTTCCATCACCACGCGGCGCTGACGCCCGACCAGGCGTCGGCCACGGCCCGGACGCTGTGGCAGACGATCAACCTCGTCAACCTGCGGCAGAACGTGCTGCCGACGCGCGAGCGCGCGCACCTCATCCTCGAAAAAGGGCGCGATCACGCGGTAAGACGGGTGAAACTCAGAAAGCTGTAGGCGGCAGCCCTCTTCACGTTCATGTAGCGCGCAGGCTTCGTCGTCCGTTAAGCTGCGCACGCA
>JACQTK010000098.1 GCA_016210845.1 Acidobacteriota bacterium
GCTCCGCGCGCCTAGGACCGCTATGCGGACCGGCAAACGAGTACAAAATTCTCGTTTGGGGCCGCTCAGCGGTCCAAGCCACCCAGCACATTGGAAAGGCCGGCGGTTTACCGCCGGCCTTTCCATGTACCGCCGGATCTGGCGACTACCGCGGCAACGGGTCAGGAGAGGCCAGCCGGGTCTTGCAGTATGGTTGTATGGTAGTATGGGTATATGGCAAAGGTGACGTTCACCCTGGACGACGAGACGGTGCGGAAGATTCGGAAGATGGCGGAGCGGACGAAGAAGGCGCAGAGCCTCGTCGTGCGCGAGGCGGTGGCGCACTATGCCGCGCGTGAGGACAAGCTGACGCCGGAGGAGCAGGAGCGGATGCGTCGCGTCCTGCAGGAGATGCGCCGGATGCTGCCCACCCGACCACAAGAGGAGGTTGAAAAGGAACTGCGGGAGATCCGGCGTTCACGGCGCACCGGTTGGCATCGTCCGTGGGATCGATGACGGTCCACGTCGACACCTCCTTTCTCGTTCACGCACTGACGGGCACGTTCGCGGGGATCGATTCCCTCCAGCGAGCGGTAGACAGTGGTGATCGTCTGGTCCTCTCGGCGATAGTGCTGTTCGAGTGGCTGCGCGGGCCTCGAACGGATCAAGAGCTGGCACTGCAGGAATCGTTCATGCCTGCGGCCGCAGCCACGCCGTTTGACCAGGCAGCAGCGACCAGGGCCGCACAACTCTACCGATCCGTGGGGCGCGCGCGGCGGCGCGAGGTCGATATCGCGATCGCAGCCTGCGCGATCGAACAGGATGCCGCGCTCTGGACGCTGAACCGCGAGGACTTCAACGACATCCCCGGCCTGACGCTCTACGACGGCTGATGGCGGCGGCTCGATGCGCCTCGTTCACGCGACCGTCACCTGATCGGCGCGGGCGCCGGCCGCCGCCCGCGCCACCAGATCCGCCAGTGCCTTGCCCTGCCAGAACTGCACGTGGGCGAACAACGGGATGTCGGCGTCGGCGTCGCGGCGATTCACGACGTCGAGCCCGCCTGATGCGGCGTGACCCGAGGGAAGCGAATAGAAGTCCAGCTCGCCGCTGATCGCGTCCTGCGGCGACCACAGGTTCACCCACGGAATGGCGGGACGGCTCATCTGAATGAGCGGCTGCACGGTGGCGGCCATCGCTTCGCGCACCGGCGACTGGTTCGCCTGGCTGCGAAACACGAAGGCGGTCTTGTCGAGCGGAGAGCCAAAGGTAATGAGCGCGGCAACCTTGTCGACCGTGCTCCCCTGCTGCGCCTGCGAGAGGATCAGCCGGTTCAGGGTGTCGTACGCGATGACCGATCCGAGCGAGTGTCCGACGAAGACGTACCGCTTGTAGCCGCCTTGCCGGTACAAGGTGGTCGCCACGCGCGCCGCAACGGACTGAATGCGCTCGCGCAGGTCGTGGTAGCGGCTCAATCGGTGGGCGGTGACGTACACCATGACGTCGCCCGCGTACTGCACCAGCAGGTTCTTGGCGAGCCAACTGAAGACGAGCGCCCCGCCCCACGCCAGCACGGCGTGCGTCGTCTCCGACGCCCACCCGAAGAACAGCGGCACAGCGGGCAGCACGCCGAACCACGCCTGAATCGCCATGACCGCCGCCACGCCTGGCACGGCCACGATCAGCGCCGCGAACAGCCACCAGAGGCCGGTTTGGACGGACGTGGAGATGCGAAACGCCGGCCGCCTGCTCTTGACGCGCACGGCCGCGTACATCACGAGCGCGAAGAGGGCCGCGACCACCTCGAGGTTCCACAGCAGGTGCGTCTGCGGCGCCAGGGCGGCGGCAACGCCGGCGAACGGCGGCCGAGGATCCGCCATGACGTAGCCGCCAACCTGGTACGCGGTCACGAGATTGAGCGCCACCAGCCCCGCGAAGAACGCGAGCACGACCGCGAACTGCAAACCGACCCGCTGCTGACCGTACGACCGCAGGCCGCCGAGCACGTGCCGCCGGAAGTCGCCCACCGAGTATCGAACGCCCGCCCACCCCGCCGACACCAGGAAGAGGACGACATCGCGCAGCGCAACGGCGCCCTCGGTGACTGGCGCCCAGTACGACTCGTAGATATGGGCTTCCACGGTGGTGTCGGACAAGGTGGCGCCTGGCACGCCGAGCATGCATTCGGCGCGGCCGAGCCGCAGCTCGCCGCCCGCATCGGTAAACGCGGCCTGACGGGTGTGCACGCTTCGCTCGCGCACGTAGCCGTGGCGATCGAGCGTGTTCACGAGCTGGTCGATCGTGTCCCAGCGCACCTGCTGCCCCATGCCATGAAAGACGACGATCGCCACCGCCTCCGGACTGGGCGCGTCGGTCCTCGCAGGCTCTTGATCGCTGGCCACCAGCCCCGGACTCGGCCCTTGATCTCCCGGCCGAGCCCGCGGCTGGTCGTCAGTCCCTCTTGGCGCGCTCCGCGCGCCTAGGACCGCCATGCGGCGCGGGCGATTCGAGACGTCGATATTCTCTCGTGGGGCGCCGCATAGCGGTCCTGGGACGCGTGTGCTGCCGTCATAGACCCTCCTCCAGAAGCGCGCGGCGGCATTGCATCAACTCCCTGCCCGTGGGTCAAGGCATCGGCGCCGACGAACCCGAATTTCCGTGCAGGAAACGGCTACAATCGGGCTCGATGCGTCTCGACGGCCGCACGGTTCTCGTCACCGGCGGCGCTTCCGGGCTCGGGGCCGCGACCGTCGAGATGGTGGTCGCGGCAGGCGGCCGCGCGGTCATCGTCGATCTCCACGAGGAAGCCGGCCGCGCCGCGGCCGCGCGTCTCGGCGGCAGCGTCCGCTTCGTCAAAGCCGACGTGACGAGCGGCACCGACATGCAGCACGCGGTCGCCGCCGCGCAGGAGGCCTTCCGGCACGTGCACGGCCTCGTCTGCGCGGCGGGCGTGGCGTCAGCCGAGCGCGTCCTGCCGAAGGAGGGCGTGCTCCCCCTCGACCGCTTCAGGCGGGTCGTCGAGATCAACCTGATCGGCACGTTCAACGCCGTGCGCCTGACGGCGGCGGCCATGGCCGCCAACGAGCCGGACGAGGGCGGCGAGCGCGGCGTGATCGTCAATACGGCCTCCGTGGCGGCCTTCGACGGCCAGATCGGTCAGGCGGCGTATGCGGCTTCCAAGGGGGGCGTGGTGGCCATGACGCTGCCGCTGGCGCGCGAGCTCGCCCGGATCGGCGTTCGGGTGATGACGATCGCGCCTGGCACGTTCGACACGCCTCTGATGGCGGGGCTGCCCGAAGCGGCGCGACAGTCGCTGGCGCAGCAGGTGCCCTTCCCGTCGCGGCTCGGCCGGCCGGACGAGTACGCGATGC
This sequence comes from Acidobacteriota bacterium, assembly GCA_016210845.1. Classification (GTDB taxonomy): domain Bacteria; phylum Acidobacteriota; class Vicinamibacteria; order Vicinamibacterales; family UBA2999; genus JACQTK01. Next base: position 3,351 of record JACQTK010000098.1, read on the forward strand.
TGGTGCGTCAGATCTTCGAGAACCAGATGCTCAACGGCGAAGTGATCCGCCTCGATGGAGCGATGCGGATGGGGCCGAAGTAAGGCAAGGCTCAAGGCTCAAGGCTCACGATCCAGGGCACAATAGACCCCTCCATGCTGACTGCCATCACCGGCGCGCTGGCCGGACTCTTTCACGTGCTCACTGGACCCGACCACCTGGCGGCGGTCGCGCCGCTGGCCCTGGCCGGCCGACGCCGCGGGTGGCTGGCGGGATGGACATGGGGCATCGGCCACGCCTCGGGCGTGGTGGCGATTGCCGCGCTGGCCGTCCTGCTCCGCGACGCGCTCCCGCCGATTCACGTCGTCTCCGCCTGGAGCGAGCGGCTCGTCGGCGGGGCGCTCGTTGCCGTGGGCCTCTGGGCGCTGCGGCGAAGCACACGCCTCGAGCCGTCGCCGCACGCGCACGGGACGTTCGCCCACGACCACCTGCACGTGCAGGCTGGCCCTCGCTGGCTGCGACGCCTCGGCCACGCCCACGCCTCCTTCTGCCTCGGCGTGCTGCACGGCGTGGCCGGCAGCGCGCACCTCGTCGGCGTGCTGCCCGCGCTGGCGCTGCCGACGCGCGCCGCCGCGCTCACCTACGTCGGCGCCTTCGGCCTCGGCACGGTGTCCGCGATGACGGCGTTCGCGGCCGTGGTGGGCCGCTCAGGCGGAGCCGCCTCTCACCGCTCCCGTGTCTACCGCACCGCGATGGCGGGGGCGGCGGTCGCGTCGATCGTCGTCGGCGGCCTCTGGCTGATCTGACGCTTCACCTGCTCGAACCGGGCGAACGCCTCGCGGGCAAGCGCGCCCCGGTCGCCGTCGTACGCAGGATCCACGGCGTCGGCGGCCAGCATTGCGGCTTCGCGCAGCAGGCGGTGGGTTTCGACCCACTCCGCGGGTGGGTCGGCCGTCCGCAGCCAGGCGTCGACCCCATCGAGCGTCCGCATCAACGCGGCCAGCACATCGGGAACGGGCGAGGCGACGGCCGAAAGGACGAAGGGACGAGCCGAATCCAGTTTGGCGACCGCGGGAGCCACCATCTCGCGATAGTCGAGTGACGCGGGCTCGTCACGCGCGACGTCGTCGTAGGGCGCGGCTTCACGCCGCGCCGGGCGGGCCGTGAAGGCCCGCCCGACGTCCTGCCGATTGACTTCGAGCGCATCCTCCGACCAGAGATCGAGATACACCCGCCGGCCGACGACGCGTGCGCGGCTGAGCGCGCGCGCCGACACCGCCAGGCGGGCCCGCAGCGCCGTGCCGCCGCCTTCCTGAGTCTCCTCGATCGCGATCCCGTCGATGAGATCCTGGCCGCGTGGGGCCTGCCAGTGCCGCGGCTCGGCGCCCACGCGCGGCGAAGCTGGGCCGATGTCGGCCTCCAGCCGCGTCGGGCTCACCCGACGTGTCTGCACCTGCCTTGGACCGCGATGCGGCCCCGTACGAGAATCTTGTACTCGTTTGTGCGGCCGCATAGCGGTCCCAGGCGCGCGGAGCGCGCCAAGCAGATACTGCCAACCAGCCGCGGGCTCCGAGGGGATATCAAGGGCGGAGTCCGTGGCTGGTTCGGCCGGCAGCTCGAGGACGACCGAAAGGCGGCCGCCTCCTGCAATCATGACCAGCGACACGTCCGAGGTGACGCGCCACGCCGTGGCGTGCCCCGGAACCCTCCGCACGCTCTCGTCAACCAGCAGCCGCGCACCCAGTCCGCGCGCCCTCAACTGCCGTTGCGCACGTTCGGCTTCATCGATCGTCAGATACGGACCGACGATCACCTGAAAGGACGGGCCGGCCTGAAGGTCGGCCCCTGCATGACCCGGGCCTGCGGGACTCAGGATCCTGGTGAAGGCGGGCAAACCCGAGTCTTCGATACGGAACACCAGACTCCTGAGGTAGGCCGCGTTCGACGACCGGGCCACCGAGACGCTGAAGCCCGCGCCGGTGGGAATCGTCGGATCGGACGACGCCGCGGGCCGCCATACCCAGACGGCCAGACCTGCCACCGCGACACTGACGACCACGGCGGCCGCGGCGCGGCCCGTCCGGGGGCGCGTCACCATCGTTCCGGTTCGAGGTAGAGCAGGTCGCCGATCTCGATCCCACATGCTTCGACCCGGCCTGCCGCCATCTCGATGACCGATCGCGCGCGGGGCGAGGCCGCCACTCGCCACGGCCGAAGCTCGTGGGCCAGATGCACCGCGCGACCGTCACCGTCGATGAAGATCACGTCAATCGGAAACCGCATGAACGCCGTGTGAACGGCCAGGCAGGGCGTCAGGAAGATGGCGCTCTCGGGATCGAGTCGATTGCGTCCGAGCAGCCCACGCGTCCGAGCGGCCCTCGTGTCGGCCAGTTCCACCTCGCGAGCCACGATCGCGCGAGTCCGCCCGTGTACCAGGACCAGCCAAGGGGCTGTCCCTTGATGTCCCGGCAGAGCCCCTTGGCTGGTCGGCCAGCATCTGTTTGGCGCGCTCCGCGCGCCTCGGACCGCTATACGGCTCCTCAGAGACGGTGCAGAATTCTCGGCCCGAGCCGTATAGCGGTCCAGTGCCATCAGTACACACCTGGCACCACGTGCCAGGGCACGCGCCGGCAATACGCGCGATACGTGGCGTCGCCGCGCAGCACCCGCTCCTCCAGCCGCGCGCGCACCACGAGCGCCCCATCGGCGACGACCAGCACGACGAGGTTCCACCAATGCGGGTGCGCGGCGAGGAACGCGGCATGCGTCACGAGGTATCCCGCATAGATCGGATGGCGCACCGTACCGTAGGGACCCGCGACGACGACGCCCCGATTGGCGGGAATGAGACCGAAGCTGCGACCGAGCGCCAGCTTCCCCGCCACGACGAGGCCAAGGCCTGCTGCCGACACCGCAGCGGTTGCGAGATCCGGCACCAGGCCCGCCGCCTCGGTCGCCCGCACCAGCGTCGGGCCAACGGCCGACACGGCGGTGACCAGCGCCGCCGCCGCAGAGCGGTCGACCAGACTGGCGCGGCGCCGCATCACCGTCATGACGACGACGAGCGATTCGCTGACGAGGAGCAGCAGACCCGTCAGGTGACCGGTTCGCAGGAAGTCCCCGAGCAGGTTGACCGACAGGAGCGTGTACAGCGTGACGATCGTGGCGCGAGCGAGCAGGTCAGAACGCATGCTTTCGCCTTGCCAATGGACGTTCGGCCACGGGCGCGCCAGCGTCGTCTACGAAGTACGCGGCACAGGCGGCATCGAGCAGCTCGCGCGTCACCGTGGCGTCGATGCCTCGATAGCGACACAGCGCTGTGACCTGGTCGAGCACGTCGCGCGGATGGCACGCGCGAAGCGGCCGCCCGAACGGACGATAGTGGCGCCTGTGCAGGTACGCCACCATCACAGGGTGAAAGCGGAGTCCGCGGCGGTGGCAGTTCAGCTCGAAGATACGCGTGAACTCCTCGATCGAGGGATCCTCGACGGCAATCTTGTACGGAATGCGCCGCAGGAAGGCCTCGTCTGCGAGCGACGAGGGCTCCAGGTTCGTGGCGAACGCGATCAGCACATCGAAGGGAATCTGGAATTTCCTGCCCGTGTGCAGCGTCAGGTAGTCGACGCGGCTCTCGAGCGGCACGATCCACCGGTTGAGCAGCTCCTCGGGCCGAATGCGCTGGCGGCCGAAGTCGTCCACGAGGAGCACGCCGCCATTGGCCTTCAGCTGCAGCGGCGCCTCGTAGAACTTCGACACGGGATTGAAGGTGAGATCGAGCATGTCGAGCGTGAGCTCGCCGCCGACGACCACGACCGGTCGCCTGACGCGCGTCCAGCGGCGGTCGCGCCGCTCGCCGACCACGAGGCTCGACGGCTCGTCCTCGTCCCCCTCCAGCGCCTGGTGCGTTGTCGGGTCGTACATCGTGATCACCTGGCCGTCGACGTCCAGCGCGTACGGCAGAGGCATCTCGCCGCCGAGCGTCCGGCCCATGCCCTCGGCGAGCACCGTCTTGCCGTTCCCCGGTGGGCCGTACAGGAACACGGCCTTGTTGGCGTTCACGGCGGGGCCGAGCTGCTCGAGCACGCGGTCGCCGACGACCAGATGTGAAAACCCCTGCCGCAGCCGCTCTCGGTCGATGTAGCCGCGCGTCTCGGCCAGCTCGCGCATCCTGGCCACGTAACACGCCAGCGGCACCGGCGCCGGACCGACGTACTGGTTGACGTCGAGGTACTGGCGGCCGCGATCGCGTCCGAGATCCGTCAGGGCGTACCGATAGCTGGCGCTGCCCGCGCCGCCCGCGCCGCGCACCTCGATGAGGCGTTCGGCGCGGGCGCGCTCGACGAGCGGCTCAAGGATCGGATACGGGAGCCGCACGCGTTCGGCGATCGACAGCCCGGTCGCCTCGCCCCGATACAGCGTCTTGATGAGCAGCTGATCGAGCGCGTCGATCGCCAGGCCGGTGTCCTCGAGCGTCTGCGGCGCCGACGGCCCCTGACCGGCCGTCGGCGGGTCGGCGAGCGCAGGTGTCTCGGTCATCGCTGCGCCATCGGGATGAGGACGCGCACGATCGCGATGATGGCCGGCCCCAGCGTCACGACCCAGATGGCGGGAAAGATGCAGAAGACCAGCGGGAACACCATCTTGGCGCCCGTCTTCGCCGCCGCCTCTTCGGCGCGCTGGCGGCGCTTGGTGCGCAGCGTGTCGGAGTGGACGCGCAGCGACTGCGCGACGCTGGTGCCGAACTTGTCGGTCTGCACGAGGATCGCGACGAGCGACGCCAGGTCGTCGACACCGGTGCGTGCGGCCAAGTTGTGGAGCGCCTCGGTGCGCGGCTTTCCGGCGCGCAGCTCGAGGTTGATCAGCCGCAGCTCCTCCGACAGCTCGGGATGCGCGAACGCCAGCTCCCCGCCCACGCGTTGGATCGCCTGATCGAGTCCCAGGCCCGCCTCGACGCTGACCACCAGCAGGTCGAGCGCGTCGGGCAGCGAGAGGCGGATGCGATGCTGGCGCCGCTTCGCCATCCGGCCGAGCAGGATGTTCGGCAGCAGGTATCCGAGCGCCGCCGCCCCGAGGGCGGCCGGCACGTTGGGACGCACCAGTGCGGGGGTCGACAGCAGCGTGAACAGCAGCAGCCCGCACCCGACGCGAATCCCGAAGAAGACCGCCACAGCCTCGTGTCGGCGGTAGCCCGCGTGCACCAGCCGCTGCTGGAGCTTGCCCATCTCGGAGGGCGACTTCGGCACGGCCTGACCGATGCGCCTCAACGTCTCGACCGCACGGTCGAGCGTCGCCCGCTCGCGCCCCCTGGCGGGCGCCCCGGTGATCTCTCCGAGCCGGCGCTCGATGACCGCCGCCGCGCCAGGTGAGAACGCCATCGCGCCGGCCGCCACCAGGAGGGCGACGAACGTGAACGCCAGCACCGGTATCAGGAGCGTCACCTCACACCTCGATCCTGATGACGTAGCGAATCCAGAAGAAGCCGATCGTCTGCAGCACCACGGCGGCCAGCAGCATCATCTGGCCCAGCGGCTCCTGGAAGAGCGGCCGCATCTGGTCCGGATTCGTGTACGACAGCCCGATCCCGAGCGCCGCCGGCAGGGCCAGCAGCACGTACCCGGTGAACCGGCCGTGCGCCGTATGCACGCGCACCTGTCGCCGGATCTTGAAGCGCTCGCGCACCACGTAGCTCAGGTTGTCCAGGATCTCCGCGAGGTTGCCGCCCGTCTCGCGCTGGATCGCCACGGCGGTGGCGAAGAACCGGACGTCGAGAATGGCCACGCGCTCGGCCAGGTCGTTCAACGCGTCCTTCACGGGCAGGCCGAAGTTCTGCTGATCGAACGTCTTCCGAAACTCGGGCCCGACCGGCGCCGGCAGCTCGTCGGCCACCATCCCCAGCGCCGTCTGCAGCGCGTGCCCCGCGCGGATGGCGCGCGACATCAGGTCGAGCGCCTCGGGGAACTGCTCCTCGAACGCCGCGAACCGCGCGCGCCGCCGCTGCAGCAGCCAGGCGGCTGGCGCCGCCGTGCCCACCACCCCCGCGGCCACCAGGACGAACGGCTGCCGGACGACCAGGTCCGACGCCAGCGCGGCTGCAACGCCGCACGCCAGGCTCAGCGCGACAACGGTGCCCGGCGTCATGCGAACGCCCGACTGGGCGATGAGACGTGTCAGTCCGGATCCCGCCTTGGTCCCGGCCAATGCCCGCTCGATGGCCGTCAGCCGTCCCGTCGAGGCGGGCGCGACGACGCTGACTCCGTCCTCACGCCCTGACGCCGCGACCTCGCGCAAGCGGCGCTCCAGGCGCTTCCGGGCGGCCCATCCTGGCAGGACCGCGATGGCGGCGTAGCCCGCCAGAATCAGCAGGGTGACGAACAGGAACACGGCGACCGCCACCAGCATCAGCGCACCTCCGTGATCCCTTCGAACATGTCCATGGGCAGCAGGATCCCCGCCGTGCGGAGTCGCTCGGCGCACTTCGGCCGCACGCCGGTCGCCCGGAAGCGCCCGGTCACGCGCCCATCCTCCGTGATGCCCGTCCTCTCGAAGACGAAGATCTCCTGCATCGTGATCACGTCGCCTTCCATGCCCGTGATCTCGGACACGCCCGTCACCTTGCGCGATCCATCGCTGAGCCGCGTCTGCTGCACCACCACCTGAATCGCGGAGGCCATCTGCTGCCGCATGGCGCGCTCGGGCAGGTTGGCCGCGCCCATCGCGATCATGGTCTCGATGCGCGAGAGCGCGTCGCGGGGCGTGTTCGCGTGCACCGTGGTGAGCGAGCCATCGTGGCCGGTGTTCATGGCCTGCAGCATGTCGAGCGCCTCTTCACCGCGCACCTCGCCGACGACGATCCGATCGGGGCGCATGCGGAGGGCGTTGATGAGCAGCTGCCGCTGACGGATGGCCCCCTTGCCCTCCACGTTGGGCGGGCGCGTCTCGAGGCGCGCCACGTGCTCCTGATGGAGCTGCAGCTCCGCGGCGTCCTCGATGGTCACGATCCGCTCGCGGTCCGAGATGAAGCCCGACAGCACGTTCAGCAGCGTGGTCTTGCCCTCGCCGGACCCGCCGCTGATCAGGCAGTTCAGCCGCGCGCGGACGCAGCTGGCGAGGAAGTCGAGCATCGGCCGCGTCAGCGCGCGCCGCTCCACCAGGTCGTCGGCGGTCAGCCGTTCGGCCGGAAACCGCCGAATCGAGAGCAGGGGGCCGTCGACCGCCAGCGGCGGGATGATCGCGTTGACGCGCGAGCCGTCCGCGAGCCGCGCGTCGACCATGGGCGAGCTCTCGTCGATGCGGCGGCCGACGCGGCTGACGATCCGATCGATCACCCGCAGCAGGTGGCGGTCGTCCTGGAACGTGGCGGCAACGCGCTCGAGCGTGCCCGCGCGTTCCACATACACCTTGTCGTAGGTGTTGACGAGGATGTCGTTCACGCTCGGATCGCGCAGCAGCGGCTCCAGCGGCCCCAGCCCGAACACATCGTCGAGAACCTCGCCGAACAGCGTGTCCCGTTCGCTCAGGCTCAGCGGGGCCGACTCCTCGGCCAGCAGCTGCGCGAGCAGCGCCCGAATCTCTCCCTCGGCGCGGCTGCGATCGGTCTGCGCCAGCGCTTCCAGGTTGAGGCGGTTGAGCAGCCTGCGATGCACGCTCGCGCGCAGCGCGAGATAGTGTGGGCTGGGCTGAGTCATGGGCGGACCTGTAGGTCCGCCTTGACGTGGCGTCGACCTCGTTCGTTCTGTCCAGGATGCGTTGGGGATCATGGCGGCCTACCAGAGCGAAGCCAGACGCTGCAGCCCGAGCGCGCCACGCGACGCCTCCGGCGCCGCCGCCGCGAGATCCAGGATGCGTCGTGTGAACCGATCGAACTGACTGGCAATCTCGCTCGTCCCCGTCGACGCGATCGGCACCCCCGCATTCAGCGCCGCCGACACCGTCTTGTAGTCGCTCGGAAACGTGTGATCGACCGGCCGGCCCACCGCGCCCTCGATCTGCGCGGGCGGGATCGGATAGGGCTCGGCGGCGCGGTTCAGGAGCACGCGGACCCGCTCGCCGCACGCGCCAAGCTGATTGATGCGATCGATCAATCGCTGCGCGTTGCGCACGGACGGCACGTCCGGGTTCGTGACGAGATAGATCGCGTCGGCGGTATAGAGCGCGGCCACCGAGCACGCGTGAATCTGGCTGCCCGCGTCCACCAGGATGTACTCGTACTGGCGGCCGAGCAGGCGGAACACCTCCTCGACGGCGCCGCTGTCGGCGGCGCCCGGCCGCTCGAAGTGATCGGATCCCGCCAGCATCTCGAGCCCCGACTTGTGCCTCGCCACCAGCTCCCGCAGGAACTCGCCGTCGAGCCGGTGGAGGTTGTCGAGCGCGTCGAGCAGGCTGTACCGGCTGCGGAGGCCGAGGAAGAGCGCGACCTCGCCGAGGCCGGGCTTCAGGTCCACGATGACCGTGGGGCGCTTGCTCAGACGGGCCAGCTCCACGCCACAGTTGACCGCCACCGTGGTGGTGCCGGCGCCGCCCTTTGCGCCGAAGAACGCCAGCACACGCGCCTGCGGGCGGCCGGCCGTCGACGAGTCCCGGCGGGCCGCCGTGCGGCCGACCGCCTCGTGAAACACCGGCTCCGCCGGCGGCCAGGTGAAGAACTCGTTCGCCCCCGCGCGCATCGCCTGCAGGATGAGCTCGGGACTCGATTCGGAGGCGACGGCAAAGACGGCGACCGATCCGGATCCTGCCCGCAGCCGCTCGATGGTGGCCATCGCAGACGGGACCTGCGCACGGACGTCGACGACCACCAGGTCCGCGGACGCGCCGTCCTGCGACTGGCGACGCTCGATGACGCTCACCGGGATGGCTCCCGCGCGCATCAGGCCGGCCAGGTGGATGCGGAACCGCTCGTCTTCGCTGATGATGAGACCGGTGAGACGCGCCATGACTACTGCACCAGCCGGACCGCATTGGGAAACGCGCCCTCGGGCGCGGGCCCCGCGTTCGGATCGATCGTGCCGAGAATGGGAGTCATGCGGCCGTAGATCTCGTTGCCCACGGCCTCTTCGACGAAGAAGCCGATCCAGTTGGCCACGATCAGCGTGGCGTTTCGGCCGGTCTGCTTCCCCTTGTCGAATTCGTCCGGGTCGTAGAGCGGGATGGGAAAGATGCGGGGACTCCGGCCCAGCGGGCTCCGGGCGACCCTCGCTGCCTCGTCCCAATACGCGTCCGGATCCTGGGCGATCAGGTCGTTGATGCCCTGGACGGTCGGCCCCACCATGTTGCCGGGCTCCTGTTGCATGACGTACCCGAAGGTGACGACCGACTGGTTGCACGCGCGGATGTTCTCCTCGTAGTACGAGCCCCCGATCGCCTCGGGCATCTTCCACGAGTAGTACATCGTCGGTGCGATGTTCCCGCCCGTGCCCGCGCGCAGCACGAGGCGCGTGCCCCTGTCGCGCTGCGAGTCGTACCGAACATCTTCGTACCCTTCGTCACCAGGACGGAGATAGACGTCGGCGTTCGGGAGCACGCGCCCCCTGTTGTCGTAGCGCTCGAAGGTGGTGTTGCCGTTGTTCTCGATCCATCGATCCGGAATCGTGAACGGGCGGACGCACGTCATGGCGTTGGCCGGCGCGGCCTCGGCGGTGGCGTTGGCGCCGATGTCGATCGTGTGGACGCCGAACAGCGATCCGATGAGCGTGGGCACCGGATTGTCGCGCGCGGAGGCGCGCAGCACGTCGACGCGCACGCGGTCCGACTGCCCGCTCGGGCCCACCGGGAACGTCACATCGGCGGGGCCGACCGACACGGCCGCCCCGACGACAGGATTCTGGAGCGCCGTCGTGACCGCGCTCTGCACAGCGGGCCCGCCCGCCGACCGATCGTCGAAGCTGTCGAGCGCGAGCGCCACGGCGCCTGCGAGCGCGCCCGCATCGGCGGCGTTCTGCGCCTGCGCGCGCGCGACCATGAACATGCCGACGTCCACGGCCAGCGTGGTCGCGGCAAAGAACGCGATGAAGCCGAGGCCGACCAGCGCCAGCGACATGCCGCGCTCGTCGTCTCGGAGGTGGCGAACACGGGTGCCCATGTGCCCTACTGCTCTTCGAGCGCCCTCAACCTGGCCCTGGCCTCCTCGATGGCAGCCAGCCGCTTCTGCTCCGCCTCGGCCTCCCGCCGTGCCTGCTCGGCGGCCTTCTGGGCTTCCTCGGCGGCCTTCTTGACGGCTTGCTGGTCGCGCGTGGCCTGCTCGCGCGCCAGCCTCTCCTGCCGCTTGCGCTCGGCTTCCTCGACCCGGCGCTGCTCCTCGGCCGCCTTGGCCAGCGCCTTCGCGGCGGCGCGCTCCTCCTTGGCCGCTTTCTCCCTCGCCGCGAGCTCGGCGCGGCGAGCCTGCTCGATCGCCTTTCGCTCAGCCGGAGACAGCGCGACGCTCGGCGCCCCCGCGCGCGGGGCAGGCACCGCAGGCTCGGGCTGCGCGGGCGCTGCGTCGAATGCGCCCGCAGGCGGCGCCGAGGGCGGCGTGAACGCAGGCGGGGGCGGCTCGATGGTCCGGTTCTCGGGCTCTCGAGGCAGGAACGGCTCGTTGAGGCGCGGCAGCTCCGAGGTCACGCCCGCCGAGTCGGTGGGCAGAATCTCGGGCGTGATGATCACCACCAGCTCCGTCTGGTCCTTCCGTGCGGCCTTGCTCCGAAACAGGTAGCCGAGGATGGGAATGTCCCCGATGCCCGGAATCTTCTGCAGCGCCGAGTTCATGCTGTTGTTCATCAATCCCGCAATGGCAAACGTCTGTCCGTCCCGCAGCTCGAGCTCGGTTTCCGTGCGGCGCGTCGTCAGCGCGGGAATGCGGAATCCCTGGAGGACCACGGCGTTGTTGAAGTCGAGCATGCTGACTTCCGGACGCACCTTCAGGTGCACGCGGTCGCCGGACACGGTGGGCGTGAAGCTGAGACGGATGCCAAACTCCTTGAACTGCACCGAGATGGCCAGATTGGCGCCGGAGCCTTGCGCCACGGGAATCGGGAACTCTCCGCCGGCCAGGAAGCTGGCCTCCTTGCCGCTTTCGGCGACGAGGTTGGGCTCGGCCAGGCTCTCGAACAGGCCGCGGTTCTGGAGGGCGCGAATCATCAGGCCAAGGTCGTAGCGCTGGCTGAGCACGAAGAGGTTCAGGAAGTCGCTGAACGTGAACTGCCCTTCGGCCGACGTGACCGGCGCCCCGAACTCGAGGCTGTGCTTCGCCCACTTCAGGTCGGTGAAGCCAGGCGCGGCGAACTGTCCCGTCGTGATGCGGCCCAGCGTGTTCTCGACGCCGAGCGGGCTGGTGAACAGCGACAGCCCGAGCTCGGTCATCGCGCTGCGGCTCACCTCGGCAAACCGCACGCGCAGCAGCACCTGATTGCTGCGCGGCGCGGGCGGCACCTGGAGGAGGCTGACGACGTCCTCGCGGCGCTCGGCGAAGCCGGCCGCCACGTCCACGGCGCGCTCCACCACGTCCTTGCTGGACGCCCTCCCCGCCAGGACGATCCGGCTGCCGTTGCCGAGGACGTCGATGGCTTCGCCCGGAAAGAGCGTCTTGAACTGCTCTTCGAGCCGCGCCAGGTCGCGCCTGACCGCCACCTCGTACCGGTAGAGCCCGCCCGAGCGTTCCCACACGAACATCGAGATCGTGCCAGGCGCCTTGCCGTGCAGCAGCAACTGCTGCGACGAGGTGACGAGCGCGTCGGCGATGTCGGCGTTCGTCAGCGACACGCGCGTGATGGGCTGGCCGACATCGATGAGCGTGGAACGCCCGACCAGCAGCGTGACGGGGATGATCCCCGCCCCGGCCTCTCCGGCGGACGACCGGACGGCAGCCGCGGGCGATGCCAGCACCTGCCCAGCGTCCTGCGCGAGCGCCCGACCGTTGCCCAGCACGGCGAGAATCAGCAGGGGAATGGCGATCGTCTTCATGTCTCTACTCCTGACGCAACGGCTCCTGGACGCGCTTGTCGCCGCGGATGATCTCGATGGTCGGCGGGGGCGGTGGTGCCGCGGCTGCGCTCGCGGCGGTCGGCCGGGCGCCCACCTGCGCCGGACGCCTCGCAGCAGGCGCAGCACCCAGCAGGGCGGCAGGCCGGATGCCCGGGGTCGCGGGCGCCTCCTTGTCCAGCGGATTGCGCAGGGCGAGCTGGATCTTGCCTTCCGTGCTGGCGAGCGTGAGCCGCTCCGCCTCCGTGGGATCGACGAGCAGCGTCACCACGCTCACGGACACCGGCCGGCCCTGGTCGCCGTCGCGCTCGATGCGCGTGCCGGCGGCCAGCACCTGGACGTTGGTCAGGACGACCTTCGACGTCACGTCTGTCTGGTTCTGCGTGGGGTTGACGGTGGCCACCACGTCGACGCGCGTGCCTGGCAGCACGTACCCCGCGACGCCGATGACGTCGTTGACCCGCACCGACAGCGCACGCAGGCCAGGCGGGATGATCGGCGGCAGTCCCGCCCCCGCCTCCTTCGCGGCCAGCTTGGACGCGAGGATCGGCTCGTCCCGCACCAGCGGGAAGATCACGCCGCGGCCGATCACCTCCTGCGCGGCATCGAAGGCGTTCTGGGGCACCGCGCCCGCCGGCCACTCGACGAGCCGCACGTCTTCGGGCCGCAGCTCGGCGCCGACGTCGAGGTCGGCGGCCGCCACGACCACCGGCCGCGTGGGGATGGAGGACGACTGCGCGGGCAGGTTCTGGATGTAGCGGTACGTGGCCAGCGCGAACGTGCCGCCGGCCGCGATGGCCAGGACGAGCACGATGAAGACGCGGATGCGAGCCATGGGTCTGAACCTCCCTATTCGTTGCGCATCGTCGCCGACGCGCCGATCGCGATAGGCCCACCGGCCGTCGAATCCCGCACGATGAGCCGCGCAATCGGCTGCAGCACCATGAACTCGAACGGATAGCTCACGGCGACGGTCGATGCCGACGCCGTATCGCTGCCGATGGAGACCTCGACGGTGCGGTTGATGGTCACGTCAGCGCTTTCCGGGCTGGACAACGCTCCTGCCTCGAGATACGTCTGCACCCGCGTCCGGACGGCTTCGTCGTCGGTTCCGGGCAGCACGGCGACGCGGGCCCCCTCGCGCGCGGCATTGGTCAGCACCTGCCAGGTTTGAAACGCGCGGCCGAACTCGAAGATCCCGACGGCGACGAGCAGCAGCAGGGGCAGGGTGACCGCCGTTTCGAGCAGCGCCGCGCCCCGCTCCTCCCGCACGGACGACCGTGTCGGCGTCCTAGGACCGCTATACGGCTCCGACCTCGGGCGCGCAACGGTCACAAGATTCTCATGAGCCGTATAGCGGTCCGGCGACCGCGACCAGCACGACGCCAATCGCAATCGCCGGTGCATAGGCAAACCGGTTGTTGGCGTCGGGCCGCTCGACGTGTGCCGCCTGCGCGCCGCCGCTGGCGACGAGCCAGGCCGTGCCCTCGAGCGTCTCGCGCAACCGGCGCCGGCGGGCGGCGATGACGAGGGCGATGAGCCCGCCCACGACGGCGGTGCAGACGAACGCCTCGACCGCGAGCCAGGGACCCAGCAGCGCGCCCGATGCGCCGAACAGCTTCACGTCCCCGGCGCCCGTGGCGCCCAGGAGGTAGCCCGGCAGCATCAGCGCCAGCGCCACCGCGCCGCCGGCCACCGCCATGCCGGGCCCGACGCGCCCCAGGCCGGCCGCCGCGATCGACAACCCCGCGGCCGCCAGCGACACCGTCACCACGTTCGGGACACGCCGCGTGCGCACGTCGATGACTGCGGCGAGCATCGTGCCCGCGCCGACCACGATCGGCACGAGGAGGTCAGAAGCCGTGCTCATATTCGCTGTCCTCGAAGCCCGACGCGCGGGCTGAAGCCTGCGCTCTACATCAATTCCCTGTAGAGCGGCGGCTTCAGCCGCCGCGCCACCAGGCTTCAACCAGCCAAGGGCTCGCCCTTGATATCCCATTGCTTGTGGGTGCGAGCCCGTGGCTGGTTGGCAGTATCTGCCTGGCGCGCTTCGCGCGCTAGGACCGCTATACGGCCGCGCCAACGGGTACGACATTCTCGTACGGGGCCGTATAGCGGTCCAACGCGCCACTAGATCGCGGCCTGCAGCTTGTTCTTGATGTCGTCGAAGATGGCGTTCACCGCGACGCCGCTCTCCTGCACCGCCACGTAGCAGACGATCGCGATGAGCGCTACCAGCAACGCGTACTCGAGCAGATCCTGCCCTTCGTCGTTCCGCAGCAGTCCGCGCAGACGAGTCATCACCTGAGTCATCTCTTGCCTCCTCGCGCGTCGAGCACGCGCGTCAATGAATGGGTTCTCCGTGTGCCACACGCGGTCACGCGTCGGTCGCCGCGGCGGCGGTGCGGCCCCAGGGGGCAACCGCTGTGCCATGCGTCACGCGGGCGGACGCGCGAGCCCCTGGGATCGCGTGGTTCTCTGCGGGATTCCACCGCGGCTGGCGCCGCGATCGCGACGGTCACGGCCGGCGAGCTGGCGGTCACCAGCCGCACATTCGTAACGCCGAGCGCGGATCTCGTACGCACACTCGTGTCCTGATTCGGGGCAGCTGGGGCGGGTGTGGCAGGTGAGGCGGGTTGGGCATGTGAGGGCCGCAGGCCCATGTTTCGTAAGCCTGCGTGCGGATTTCGTGCGCGGACCCGTCCGGGAGGAACGCGTCGCGGGCAGACGCGTGTGCGAGATCCGCAGGAAATCACCGGGCGTCTGCGACACACCGCCGGGCGCGTGCGCACGGAATGGCAATTGCCATATGAATGGGCGTCGGCGTGTCTGGCACCCGCTGGTGCGAGGAGCAGCCAGCCACGGGCTCCGCCTTTGGTATCCCTCGGAGCCCGCGGCTGCTTGGCAGTATCTGCTTGGCGCGCTCCGCGCGCCTAGGACCGCTATGCGGTCACGAAACGAGTACGAGGTTCTCTCACAGGGCCGCATAGCGGTCCAACGGGACGACTCCTGAAAGACGCACTGGTTTCGGCGGGAGCGCTGGCAGTGCTGCTGGCGACGCTGGTCGCGCTGGACGAGCGCGTGCGGGGACACGCGATGCGCGTCGCGAGAGGCCTTGTCTCCGGCGAGATCGGCGGCGCGCAGTTCCACGAGACCGCCGCCGCGATCCTGGCGGCCGCGCAGACGGCCGCTCACGTGCCGTTGACGATCTTCGCGGTCGTTGCGGCCGTGCTGGTGCTCTGCATGACCCGAATGTCATGGCGTTGATTCTGGCGATCGAGCCCAATCACCGGCAGGCGGCGCAGCTGGCCGCCGTGCTGCGGGGACGTCCACGGACCGAGCTCGTCCTCGCCGACTCGGCGGTCCGCGCGCTTGACGCCCTTGGAGATCGCATTCCCGACGTGCTGCTGACGTCCCCGCTGCTGTCGGCGCGCGACGAAGCGGTACTGGCCGCCCGCCTTCGCGAGCTGGGACAGGCCGCCGCGCACGTTCAGGCGCTGACCATTCCGATTCTGGCGCAGGCCCCACAGGCGAGCCGGCGGCGCGGCATGTTGTCAGTGCTCAGGGGCCGGCGCGACCGCCCCGCACCGCCGGACGGCTGCAAGCCGGACGCGTTCGTCGATCAGGTGGACGAGTACCTCGAACGCACATCGGTCGAACGCCAGGCCCCTGTGCAGCTGGACCCGATCGCTCCGCCAGAGCCAGAGCTCGCGCAGCCGCTGGAGGCGCCGGTCGTGCAGCCTGAGGCCCGGATCGATGAAGCACTGGTCGTTGACCAGGGGGATCCCGATGCTCTCGAGGCACAACCTCTGCCCCTGCCAGACGACGACATCGCGCCACCGGTCGAAATCGCCATCGGAGCACTGGTCGACGTCGGTATCGAGCCCCAGGCCGTGATCGGCGTCGAATCACCGGACGTCGCGACGGCGCTCGTGCCGCCCGCGGAACCGCTCGCGGCACCGGCCGAGCCCGAGTTCCTGCCAGAGGGCGCCGAGTTCCTGCCGGAGGGCAACGTTCTCGAGTACGGCCTGACGACGCCCGCCGATGACGAGGCCGAGTGGATCGACATTCCGCTCGCCGAGCTGTGCGAGCCCACGCACGTCCTGGCGCCGGTCCGCGACGAAATCCCGGCCGACAGCGATGTGTGGGTGCTGCCGCCGATCTCGGACCTGGAGCCGTTGCGGGTCGAGGCCGTGGGACCTGAAGAACCGATGCAGCCGGTTCAAGAGGTTCAGCGGGTTCAGGAGGTGCAGGAGGTCACCGTTCAGGTGGTTCAGGACGTTCCGGTTCACGAGCCTCCGCTGGTTCCGCCGGTTCAGGACGCACCAAGACGAACGGCGCCGCCTCGTCCGAAGAAGCGGAAGCCGGTTCAGGATGAATGGGGCTTCTTCGATCCCGATCAATGCGGGTTCGCCGCGCTGCTCGACAAGCTGGACGAGATCACCGCCGCCGACGACGGGGCTGCCGATCGGCGCGAGGGCACCAACGTGCGGCTGATTGCCTATTGAGTCCAGCACGCGGCGGCTGAAGCCGCCGCTCTACAGGCCAGACAGGTTGCCCATTCACCTGTAGAGCGCACGCTTCAGCGTGCGCGACTACCGCCCGCGCCGCGCGGGCCCTGGCCGGTACTGCAGGACGACGTTGCTGATGATGGCAATCGGCCGGCCCGGGGTGATGAAATTGTCGGGGGCGGCCGCGTCCGGACGGATGATGGAGAGTTTTTCCCCCAGGATGCTCACGCTGTCGACGTCGGCGGGGATCATGAGGCTGAGGGACTCGAGGCCCGTGGGCGCCACCGCCTTGAGGCCGCCGGGACTGCCCTCCCCCGCGATTCGATCGATCAGGTCGGCCGCCGTCCGAAACTCGTTCTGCACGACGAAGCGCGAGAGCAGGTCGTTGTTGGGCGTCAGCACGCCGATGGTCGCCGTGTAGTGCCGGTACGCGCGGTTCGCGGCGATCAGCTCCTCCGAGTAGATGTGGCGGTTGTGGAGGTCGAAGCTGAGCGTCACGGGCCCGGTGTGCGGTGGCAGGGCGACGATGATCCCCTCCGCCGGATCGCGCCCGGTCATGACGTCGCAGAACACCCGCTTCGTCTGGACGCCTTCGCCGAGCGGCGACGGGCAGTCGAACGTCGCAGGCTCGGTCCGCATGGCCGGCTGAGCGCCCCGCCCCCGCTGGGCCTCGACCGACGCCACCGCCCCGAGCAGCGCGACGAGCAGCATCGCACCCGCCGTACGCATGTCAGTCGTCCACACAGACGAGCCCGGGGGCCGCGGGCACGGTGCTCAGCAGGTCGCCGCCCCGGTGCCTGATCAGCTCGAGAAATTCCATGCGGGTCCGCGCGTGGTCGCGAAACGCGCCCAGCATGGCACTGGTCACCGCGAACGAATTCTGCTTCTCGACGCCCCGCATCGACATGCACAGGTGCGTCCCCTCGCAGACCACCGCCACGCCGAGCGGCTGGATCTTCTCGCGGATCGTCTCGGCAATCTGATTGGTCATCCGCTCCTGGAGCTGCAGGCGGCGGGCAAAGACGTCGACGAGGCGCGGGATCTTGCTGAGCCCGATCACGCGGCGCTGCGGGATGTACGCCACGTGACACTTGCCGAAGAACGGAAGGAGATGATGCTCGCACAGGCTGTAGAAGTCGATATCCTTGACGATCACCATCTCGCTATAATCCACGGTGAACAGGGCACCGTTGAGGATGGCGTCGACGTCGGCGGCGTACCCGCTGGTGAGGAACCGCATCGCCCGTTCCACGCGCCTCGGCGTGTGGACGAGTCCCTCCCGATCGGGGTCCTCTCCCAGCTCCGCGAGCATCCGCCGCACCAAGTCCTGCACCTGCGTATTGTACATCGCGGTCCTCTGTAGCCCGACGCCTGTCGGTGCGACCTCGATGCGTGTCGGTGCGACCTCGATGCGTGTCGGTGCGACCCCGATGCGTGTCGGTGCGACCTCGATGCGTGTCGGTGCGACCTCGATGCGTGTCGGTGCGACCCCGATGCGTGTCGGTGCGAGGCTGGCGACGGCGCAGGGCGATCCCGACGCGCTGTATCGCGAGCGCGCGGACGTGGAGAAGGCGCGCGCGGCCGCGGCGCTCTGGGAGGCGCGGCTCGCCGCGGACCCCGCCGACTTCGAGTCGGCCTGGAAGCTGGCGCGCGCGATGTACTGGCTGGGCGGGCGCGGCGCCGAGGACGAGCGGCGCGCGGCGCTCGAGCGCGGCGTGGCCGCGGGGCGCACCGCCGCCATGCTGGAGCCGCGCCGGTCCGAAGGGCACTTCTGGATGGCCGCGAACATGGGCGCGCTGGCCGAGTCGTTCGGCCTGCGCCAGGGCCTTCGCTATCGCGGCGCCATCCGCGACGCGCTCGAGACCGTGCTTCGTCTGGATCCCGCGTTCCAGGCCGGCTCGGCCGACCGCGCGCTCGGCCGTTGGTACTTCAAGGTGCCGCGACTCTTCGGAGGGAGCAAGGACAAAGCCGAGGAACACCTCCGCGCGTCGCTGAAGCACGATCCGGACAGCACGGCCTCACTGTATTTCCTGGCCGAGCTCCTGCTGGATCGGGACCGCGATCGCGACGCGGTCGCGGCGCTCGAGGCAGTCCTCGCCGCGCCGCTCGACCCCGAGTGGGAACCGGAGGATCGGGAGTTCAAGGAGAAAGCGCGACGGCTGCTGGTGTCGGTGCGACCGTGAATGCTTGTCGGTGCGACCGTGAATCCCTGTCAGTGCAACCGTGAATGCTTGTCGGTGCGACCGTGAATCCGTGTCAGTGCAACCGTGAATGCTTGTCGGTGCAACCGTGAATGCTTGTCGGTGCGATCCTGAACGCGTGTCGGTGCACCGACAGCGTCCGCGAGGTCGCACCGACAGCGTCCGCGAGGTCGCACCGACAGCGTCAGCGAGGTCGCACCGACAGCATCCGCGAGGTCGCACCGACAGCATCCGCGAGGTCGCACTGACAGCGTCCGCGAGGTCGCACCGACAGCGTCCGCGAGGTCGCACCGACCAGCGTGAGAGAGGTCGCACCGACGAGCGTGAGAGAGGTTGCACCGACCAGCGTCAGAGGGATCGCACCGACAATCGAGAGTGGGGTCGCACCTTCACGTCGCCTCACACGGCGTCGGGTTCCAACTCGATCCGTCGGGGACCTTCTTGAAGTGCGTGCTCGTGACCCACCGCGGCACGGCGAGGTACCGCGGGTCTTCCACCTGCGTCGTGACGATCAGCCAGCGGTCGCCGTTGGTCTCCGTGCTGGCGTTGTAGTACTCCGTCACCCTGGCGTCGGTGCTGTACGGCACGCCGTTCTTCCGCAGGTAGCCGGGCCGCAGGCCTGTCGTCACCACCGTCAAGGAGCCGCCCGTCACGGGCGCTCCGCGACGGCCGCCGACAATCTGCCACGTGGCCACCGAGTGCCCCTGCCACGCGGCCGGCCCGTCCGGCGGGGCGGCGGCGCCAAACCTGAACAGACGCGTCTGCGTCCCAGCCTCCGTGTCGACGCGCAGCGTGGTGTCGTTCTCCCAGGAGATACGGATGCGTCCGGGAATCCGCATGATCGCGGGGGCGCCGTACGCGCGGCACTGCTCGCCCGCAGCGATGTCCCGCTGGGGGTCCCAGGCGTCCGCGACTGTCCGCGCTTCCGCCGTCACGGGGATGCTCGAGACGTCTCCCTTGGGCGGCGTGATCATCCGCCACCGCCAGTCCTCCGTCACGACCGACACCCAGTCGCCCGTCAGGTCGATCGGCGCTTGCGCCCGCGGCGTCGGCGGTGCGCCGCCTCGCTGGGCCTGCACGCCCGCCGCAAACACGCCCGTCATCAACGCCAGCGTCATCGTTATCAGTGCGCGAGTCATGGCTGTTTCCTCTGTCGATGTCGGTTCAGGAGGTTCATCCGGTGCAAGAGGTTCAGAAGGTCCTGTGCAATGGGGTTCAGAGGTTCCGGAGGTTCACGCGGAACCCCGTGAACTCCTGAACCGGAACCCTTTGAACAAAACCTGAACCCCTTGAACCTCCTGAACCTCCTGAACCCAAGAACCCAATGATGCTCAGGTCCGCCCTCTGGGCGTGGTAGGCGGCGGCGTGGCCCGCAGACTCCGGTACACCGCCTCGACGAACTGATCCATCGACCAGCCTGGCGCGTTGCCGTAGCGCGGGTCGTAGTCCAGCGTCGGCCGCGCGGCCTTCACCTGCTCGAACGTCATCCCCTTGCGAACCATGTCCTGAATGCGATCGCGGATGATCGTCACCATGTCGCGGTAGTACGCCACGTCGGCCGCATCGCCGATCCGGCCGTGGCCCGACACGATCATGGTGCCGCCCTCGGTGCGGAACTCCGCCATCGACAGGTCGAGGATGCGGTTGAGCGCCTCGATCACGCCGTTGATGCTGCCGCCGCGGTCCAGGTCGATGACCGGGTAGCTCGTGGTCGAGAACAGGTCGCCCGCCGCGATCACGTCCGAGCCGCGGAAGTACACGATGCTGTCGCCGTCGCTGTGCGCGTTGGGCATGTGAATGAGCTGCACGCCTTCACCGTTGAAGAAGTGGCTCATCTTCATCGTGTCCCTGTAGTACGTGTCGGTCGGCAGCGCGTCCGCAGGGGCCTCGGACTGGCCCGCGTCGGGGCGCGTCATGCGCACGAGCACGTTTTCGTGCGCCATGATGGCGGAGCCCTCGGCGGCGTCGGCGATGTTGCCCGCCACGTTGCCGCCGGTGAAGGTACGGCCGGAGGCGCGCAGCTGCAGGTTGCCGCCGATGTGCTCGGGATCGAAGTGGGTGTTGATGATGTAGCGGATCGGCTTGACGGGCGCGATCGGATCGCGCTCCAGCACGACCGTCGAGCGCGTCTCGGCTCCCCACTTGATCCGCGTCGCCGCCTCGATGGCCGCCTCGCGGTCCGCCACGTCGCGCTGGATCTGCCGGACGGCGGCCAGCACCCGATCGGCGCTGGCGTCGGTGCCGCTGTCCACCATCAGCACGCCGTCCTTGCCCACCGAGAGCGTGATGTTGCCCCCCGCACCGGCGATCAGGAAGATGTTCTGGCGCACCTGGACGATCTGCAGGTCGCCGGCCCCGGCCGGCTGCGCCTGCTGCGCGCGCGCGAGGGTGCTCGCGCCCGCGGCCGCGATCGCGGCCGCCACGGCAAGTGATGCGGTCAATCTCGCTGCGTATCCGATCATGGTTGTCTCCACTCCGTTACTCGTGGGCTAGGGCCGCGGCGGCTAGGACCGCGGCGGCTAAAGCCGCCGCTCTACAGGGGGATAGCTGATCCCCTAGTAGAGCGCACGCTTGAGCGTGCGCGCGTGCTCTCATCGATTCCCGGCCCGGGTCTCGGCGGGGGGCGGCGGCAGCGACCGCAGCGTCGCGCGATACTCCGGGTACATCGTCGCGGCGCCCCCACGCGTCGCCTCGACCGGAATCCCCCACCTCCGTGGGAACTCGATCAGATACGGGTTCGTGCCGGGCAGGAAATGCGGCACCACCCCGCGGGCCCGATCGACCTCCTGCACGATCCCGCAGGGATACGGCGGAATGTTCTGCGTCGGCAGGAACTCGTAGTCGCTCGTGCGCATGAACGGCTCGGTCAGGTACACCGGGTCGTGCATGATCACCGCGGCCGTCAGGAAGTCGCCCGCGCGAATCCAGTGCTCCACGATCGTCGCCTTGTCGCTGCGCGGCAGCCCGTTGCGGCGCAGGTAGCCCTCCTTCAGGTGCGTGGTCGTGATCGTGAGCATGCTGCCTTCCCACCGGCCCGTCGAGAAGCCGGCCCAGGTGTGCGGGGCCTGCTCCGGGGGGTGCGGACGGCCGTCCAGGTAGACCGGCCGATCCACGGAGCGAAGCCACTCCGCATGGAACGCGACGATCTCGCGCGAGACCGCGTCGACCTCCTTCCAGATCTTGAGCTGCGACGGCCCGCGCCAGATGTAGTCGGCGGAGTGCGGGCGGCACTGCCACTCGGGGAGCGTCTGGATCGACGCACTCCAGGTATCGCCCCGCATGCGTGCGGCCTCGTTGATGGGGATGCCAAGGTAGTCGCCCAGTTCGGGCCCGGGCACGCGCTCC
The DNA here is from genome assembly GCA_016210845.1 of Acidobacteriota bacterium. GTDB lineage: Bacteria > Acidobacteriota > Vicinamibacteria > Vicinamibacterales > UBA2999 > JACQTK01. The sequence goes on from JACQTK010000098.1 coordinate 25,336, forward strand.
GGCGCATCCTCCCAGATGCGGGGCGCCCATTCGCCGGAAAAGTCGATCTGCGCCCACGCGGGCGTGCCCAGGGCGATCGCGAGGACGGCGAGCGTTACCACACGGAACAGATGACTGACCATAAGGACCCTCTCGAGTTGGACCGCTATGCGGCCCCGAACGAGAATCTTGCACTCGTTGCCAGTCCGCATAGCGGTCCTCGGCGCGCGGAGCGCGCCAAGTAGATAGTGGCAACCAGCCAAGGGGAACCGCGGGGACATCAGGGGCGGAGCCCCTTGGCTGGTGGCCCGGCGCCGAGTATATCTGCCGGTCGCGATTTGTCAACGCTCTGATATGGCAAACACGGAGGCCTCAGGGCCCAGGCCTCAGGCCACAGGGGCCTCAGGCCCGAGGCCTCACCTGAGGCCTGAGGCCCGGGCCCTGTGGCCTCCAAGCGTCAGAAGTTGGTCGACACCGAGAACTTCACGAGCCGCGCGCCGACCACGCGCGTCGGCCTGCGGTAGGCCGAGTAGTTGTTGTTCTCCGCCAAGACGGCGCTCGAGTTGAACAGGTTGTAGAGATCGACACTCGCTGTCAGCCGGCGGGCGCCGAACCGAACGATCTTGCCTACCCGGAAGTCGGTCTGGTTCAACCGGTCCCCGTACAAGGTGCCCGGCTCGATCATCTGCACCGTGACGTTGGCCGCATTGCCGGAGAGCGGCCGGCCCAGCGACGGCTGGACCTGCGCGTTCGGCACCACCAGGCTGCCGTTGAGCATCGGCCCTGGGATGCTCTGGAACGTCGCGGCCAGCTGCACGTCGATCCGCGGGATCGTGTACGCGCCAAGCAGCTTGACCTGCGTCAGCCAGCGCGTCTGCTGATGGCAGAACGGGTTGGCCAACGGACCGCCGATGTCCAGGATGGCGCTGTTGAGCCCGTTCTGGGACGTGACCCCGCCTTCGGGCACCTGCGTCAGAATCTCGCAGTTGTCCGTCACCGTCTTCCCGGTGCTCGTGCCGCCCTGCAGCAGCGTGCCGCCGCCGAGCCGCAGGTTGAACACGACGTCCACGCCGTGCCAGTACTCGTACTGATCGCCGTAGTGGCTGGACAATCGCACCAGGTTGTCCGTCGGGACCGAGGCTTTGTTCGGGTTGATGTTCAGGAACCCGGGGAGCGTCTGCCCGGCGAGCGGCAGCCGCGGATCGCTGGGCACGGTCACGCTGAACGGCGTGTAGTCCGACGGCTCGACGGCCAGGTTGTCCGTCACCAGGAAGTTGCCGTACCAGCGCCGGAAATAGCCGACATCGACGGCGACACGCTGGGGCACGAGCTCCTGCTGGACGCTCGCGGAAAACAACCAGTTGAAGCCGCGCGTCCCCCACCCGAAGTCGACGTCGGGATCGTCGCGCGTGCCGGGGATGGCCCGGCCGAAGTTGGCGTTGGGGCCGGTGAACGCCCCGCACAGGTCGCCGCCGCCGGCGCGATTGTCCTGCAGCGCCGGATTCGCCCAATCGCAGTCGGGGACGAAGTTCCGGTTGCCGTCGACCCAGGCTCGCGCCGCGGTGTACTGGAAGTTGATGTGCGGCGCGCCCACGGTCACGGAGTACACGCCTGGCCTCAGATCGATGATGCGGTACTGGCCGCCGCCGTCGGAGACGACCACGCGCACCTTCTCGATGAGCGCCGGGCTCGCCGCCTCGACCGTGACCCCGGGCAGCACCGCCCCGGAGGTGTCTCGTACGACGCCCGTGATGGAGGCTTGCGCCGACGCCGTGGCCGGAATCGCCACGAGCAGGAGGACCGCCACTGTCAACTGATCCTTCATCGAGGCCGCCGCCGGATGTGGGCACCTGACCATCGCGTTCTCCTCCCGGCGCGCGAGGCGCGCCAAGTCAGATACTGGCTAAACCAGCAGGGAGGGCTGCGGTGGGGAATGAGGACAGCCCCTGCTGGCTAGTGAGACGCCGTGGGACAATCCGTGAGGTTCTGGCCCGTCGAGGGTGACTAGGTATATCAGTGCGAAGCCGGTGTCAACATGCCCTGGCCTGTCAGGATCGTGTGCCATCGGCGGCCTGCTGGCGCCGTCGGCCCCCAGCGGCAGGCCGCTGGCGCGCGCCCGGCCGCCGTGCAGGAAGCGATCGAGCAGCGCGTAGCCGTGCTCGGTGGCTGCGGACTCGGGATGAAACTGCACGCC
>JACQTK010000102.1 GCA_016210845.1 Acidobacteriota bacterium
ATGCAGATCCGCGCGAGGAGCGGGCTGGACGACTCGCTGGACGTGGTGGCGGCGCACGGCGTGGGCGGCGCCACCGGCGCGCTGCTCACGGGCGTCTTCGCGCAGCAGAGCCTCAACGGGGTGGCCGACGGCCTGCTTTACGGCAATCCCGGCCAGCTCGGCGTCCAGGCCGCTGCCATAGCCGCTGCCATCGTTTACAGCGGCGGGGTGAGCTTCATCCTGCTGAAGCTGATCGGCATCGTGATTCCGCTGCGCGCGGCGGCCTCGGACGAGAGCACGGGTCTCGACATCACGCAGCACGGCGAGGAGGCGTACCTCCACGCGGGTGGCACCCCGGAGGCTCGAGGATAGAGGCGCATCCGCGCTGTAGGGGCGGCCGTGGCTGGCTGCCCGCGAGGAGAAACGCGATGAAGTTGATCAAGAGTATCGTCCGCCCCAACAAGGTCGACGACGTGAAGGACGCGCTGGCGAAGCTGAACATCTCGGGGATGACGGTGACGGAGGTGCGCGGCCACGGCAAGCAGAAGGGGCACACGGCCATTTACCGGGGCAAGGAGTACCAGGTGAGCCTGCTGCCGAAGATGGAGATCGAGATCGTGGTGCCGGATGCGATTGCCGACGAGGCGATCAAGGCGATCGTCGAGGCCGCACGGACCGGTGAGATTGGCGACGGCCGCGTCTTCGTGCTGCCGATGTTGGAGAGCTATCGGATCCGGACCGGCGAGAAGGAGACGTGAGCGCGTAGGGACCGATGCATTCGAGCTTCTCGAGGGTGCCCGTGGCGGCGCGTGCCGCGGGCACCCTTCTTGTGCTCGCTGGCGCAGCGTGGTTCCTCACGCCGGCCCTGCCATGGTTCACGCCGTCTGCGACCAGATTCCGCGGGTAGACGAGGTGGTGAAGGACGAGTCTCAGGTACACGAGGTCGAAGCTCTCGTCTGCGAACGGGAGGGAGGCGATGCGCGCTTCGTAGAGCGCATCGTAGAGTCGCTTCTCGGCCGGAATTCGAAGGCTCTCTGCGTCGACGTCAACCCCCACGATCTGGTAGTGAGGCCGCGGGAACAGAGCCCTTTCGGTGCCATTGCGGCCGCACCCGACGTTCAAGACCCTTCCACGCGGAATGATCGTCGCAATGGCCTCCTCGACACGCGCTTTCTCCCTGGCGCGAAACGCCGAATAGTAGTACCGGAACCTGGCGCTCGAACTGATTCTGTCGAGGAGGTTGCCCTCGTCGTCGATCGGCGTGGAGTGCAGCCGGTCCCCGGTGGTCCGCAAAGAATGCCCTCGGGAAGAACCCCAGTCCAGGATATCGCAGTCGAATCGGGCGTCCACGGTGCCCCGTGCTGACGATTCGAATGCCGAGCCGGTGGTCCGATCGCTCGCAAGCCACGAGACCGGCTGCCGGTGACGTGCAGGCGGGGGCCGTCCACGCGGTGTGGATCACTGTTGCCGTGTTCGCGCTCGACGGCGCGCTGCTCGCCGGCGGCATGCGTTTCCTGGCCGTCAAGACGGCGGTGCTCCCGGTGATGCTCGGGTACGGCCTTCTCGTCCGGCATCGGGCGGCGTTCGTGCGGGACTGGCTCCCGTTCCTGAGCGCCGTTGTGCTATTCGACGCCCTCCGAGGCGCCATCTACGGAGCGGTACTCGAAGGCTTTCTGTCGTTCCATGCAGGCTACGTCGTTGTTCTCGAGCGGGCGATCGTCGGCCTGCCGTCGGCATCCCTGCTGCTGCAGGCGGTCCGCGCGCCGGCCGTCGACCTGGCGGCGATCCTGCTGCACGCCTCGCACTTCGGGCTCTTTCTGTTGTTCGGTCTGGCGCTCTGGCATCTGCGCCGCGATCACTTCGGGCTGTTCCGGCGGGCGTTCGTGCTTGCAATGGCCGTCGGCCTGATCGGCTATGCCGCCATTCCGACGGCGCCGCCGTGGCTGGCGGCGCAGTTCGATGCCGTCCCGCCGGTGCCGCATGTCGTCGAGCGCATCTACACGAGCTACGTGCCGGAGCTGTACGGGATGTTCGCCACGAACCCCGTGGCCGCAATGCCGTCGCTCCACGCTGCGTTTCCGGCAATGTGCGCTGCCATTGGGTGGCGCGCCTTCGGAAAGGGGATGGGGATCGTGCTCGGTCTCTACGCGGTCCTCGTCATGCTGGCTCTGGTGTACCTGGGGGAGCACTATGCGGTGGATGTCGTGGCCGGCGTCGCCGTCGCCGCACTGGCGCTGGGAATCGGCCGGCGGACGGCGAGCGTCGGATTGTCGCCCCGCGGCACCCTCATGGCGAGCGTGGGAGCCGTGGCATTGACCTACACGATCCTGGCGCTGTCGCGCGCTGTGAGGCCGTGATCTACGGGACGACCTCGAGATCGGCCTCCATACCCGCTACTCGTACCGCAGCGCCTCGATCGGGTCCAGCCGCGAGGCCCGCACGGCAGGCACCATCCCGAAGAAGATCCCCACCGAGGCCGAGAAGCCCAGGCCGAGCGCGAACGACCACCACGGGAGCGAGACGGGGAAGCCGCTCCCTTCAGGTATCATGGGCATGGGTGCCGACGCTGATTCGCGAGGCAGGATTCGAGGTCAGAATCTACACCGACGATCATCCGCCACCTCACGTGCACGTCGAGAAGGCTGGCGCCATTGTGAAGATCGCGCTTTCTACTCATCGGGCTGTCGAAATCGTTGGCACAATCTCGGATCGCGACGTGAAACGCGCCGAACAGTTGGTGGCGCAGAACGCGGTCTTGCTGGGACAAGAATGGGACAGGCTCCATGGCAGGCGATAGTGTGACTGCAAGAGATCGCGAACGCTTCGCGCGAGCGCGCGCACGAGGACGCGCACGGGCGGCGGACTCGTCTGCCGTCGTGGACGCGCGATACGACCCTGAGCGGGATGCCCTCGATCTCGCGTTCCGAGGGGGGGGATCGATGACGATTCCCCGTCGGATGATTCCCGGCCTCGATCGCGCGCCAGCGTCCGAGCTTGGATCGGTCAGTGTGTCACCGGCGGGAGACGCCCTGTCGTGGCGCTCGCTCGACGTCGACGTATACGTGCCGGGCCTCGTCGAACGGGCATTCGGTGCCCGTCTGTTCGGGACGGCGGCCCGACGACCAGGCGGGGGACGGAGGTCCAAAGCGAAGAACGCTGCTGCGACGGCGCGCCGAGCGAAGAGCGGGCGCCGGCGGATGTCCGCATAGCGGACTTACTCGTACCGCAGCGCCTCGATCGGGTCCAGCCGCGAGGCCCGCACGGCAGGCACCATCCCGAAGAAGATCCCCACCGAGGCCGAGAAGCCCAGGCCGAGCGCGAACGACCACCACGGCAGCGAGACGGGGAAGCCCGTGGCCAGCGTGACGCCCACGCCGATGGCGCTGCCGCACAGGATGCCGAGCACCCCGCCCACCGAGGTCAGCACCACTGCCTCGGCC
>JACQTK010000103.1 GCA_016210845.1 Acidobacteriota bacterium
CCCCTGTCCCCTTCCCCCTATAATGGTCACTCCCCATGTCCCACATCGCCCCGTTCCGTGCGCTCAGGCCCACGCCTGAGTCGGCGGCGCGCGTGGCTGCGGTTCCCTACGACGTTGTGAATACGGAGGAAGCGCAGGCCCTGGCCGCCGGCAATCCGTTCAGCTTTCTGCACGTCTCGCGTGCCGAGATCGACCTGCCGCGCGGGACCAACCCGTACTCGGATGCCGTCTACGCCAAGGCGGTGGAGAACTTTGCCGCGCTGAACGCGGCGGCGCCGCTCGTGCTCGAAGAGGCTCCGAGCCTGTACGTGTATCGGCTGCGCATGGGGCAGCACACGCAGACGGGCGTGGCGGCCTGCTACTCGCTGGTCGAGTACGAGACCGGCGCGACCAAGAAGCACGAGAAGACGCGTCCGGACAAGGAGGACGACCGGACGCGGCACATCCTCGAGCTGCGCGCGCAGACCGGGCCGGTGTTCCTGACCTACCATGCGTCCCGCGCGATTGACGCCCTGGTAGAGCGCGCCACCCATGGCCGGCCGCTGTTCGACTTCACGGCGGTCAACGGCGTCGTGCACACGATCTGGCGCGTGGATCCGCGCGACGAGGGCGATCTCGTCACGGCGTTTGCGGCCGTTCCCGCGCTCTACATCGCCGACGGCCACCACCGGGCCGCGAGCGCCGCGCGCGTGCGGCGCCAACTGCGCGGGCCGGAGGGCACGCGCGGGGAATGGGACACCTTTCTCGCCGTCGCCTTTCCCGACAATCAGATGCAGGTCCTGCCGTACAACCGCATCGTCCGGGACCTGGGCCCGCACACGCCTGGCTCGCTGCTCGCCGCGCTGCGGGAGCGATTCGCGGTGAAGGACGGGCCTCCGGCGCCCGAACGCAAGGGAGAGGTCGCAATGTTCCTGGAGAATCGGTGGCAGACGATTGAGCTCGGTGCGGCTCCACGAGGAGGGGATCCCGCGGAGCGGCTCGACGTGAGCCGGCTGCAGGATCTGGTCCTGTCGCCGCTGCTGGGCATTGGGGACGTGCGAACCGACGCCCGCATCGACTTCGTGGGCGGCGCGCGCGGCACCGGGGAGCTCGAACGGCTGGTGTCCAGCGGCAAGGCGGCCGTGGCCTTTGCGATGTACCCCGTCAGCGTCGACGACCTGATGGAGATCTCGGACGCGGGCGGCATCATGCCGCCGAAGTCCACGTGGTTCGAGCCGAAGCTGCGGGATGGTCTGCTGTCGCACGTCATCTGAAGGCCTGAGGCCTGGGCCCTGGGGCCTACGCGTTTCATGAAGGTGCTGGTCGCCGACGCGTTCGAGACGTCGGGCCTGGAGGGTCTGAAGGCCGCCGGCTGTGAGGTCGTCTACGAGCCCGAGGCGTCCGACGCAGCGCTGGTCCGATCGATCGCCTCGTCTGACGCCGAGGTTCTGGTCGTCAGATCCACCAAGGTCACCGCCGACATGCTCGACGCGGGGCAGTTGTCGCTGGTCGTGCGCGCGGGCGCCGGCATCAACACGATCGACGTGGCCGCCGCCTCGCGCCGCGGCATCTACGTCTCGAATTGTCCGGGCCGCAACTCGATGGCCGTGGCGGAGCTGGCGTTCGGCCTGATCCTCGCGCTGGACCGGCGTATCCCCGACAACGTGATCGATCTTCGACGCGGGCGCTGGAACAAGAAGGAGTACTCGAAGGCCCGTGGCCTGTACGGCCGAACGCTCGGCCTGCTGGGGTTCGGCAGCATCGGCCAGGAAATGGCACGCCGCGCCGCGGGATTCGGCATGCCGGTCGTCGTGTGGAGCCGCCGGTTCCTCGCCGATCGTGCGGCGGCGTTGGCCGTATTGCCAGGCGATCTTCGCATCAGGGTTCTGCCGACCCCCGAAGAGGTAGCGGAGCAGAGCGACGTGCTCAGCGTGCACCTCGCGCTGACCGGCGACACGCGGCAGTCGATCGGCTCCGCGATCCTTACGCGCATGAAACCTGGCGCGTCGTTCGTGAACACTGCGAGGGCTGAGCTGGTGGACCACGCCGCGCTCGCCGAGGCCGTCAAGAGCCGAGGCCTCCGCGTGGCGCTCGATGTCTTTCCAGGAGAACCGGCCGCGGGCGGCGCGGAATTTTCCACGGCGGTCCTCGAGCTGCCGAACGTCTACGGCACGCACCACATCGGGGCGTCGACCGCGCAGGCGCAGGAGGCGATTGCCGCCGAAGCGGTGCGAATAATCCGCACCTACAAGGACACCGGCAAAGTGCCGAACGTCGTCAACCTATCGACGCGGACTCCGGCAACGCATATGCTGATCGTACGGCACCGCGATCGGCCCGGGGTGCTCGCGCACGTGTTCGACCACCTGCGCGCGGGAAACCTCAACGTCCAGGAGACGGAGAACGTCATCTTCGAGGGTGCCGAGGCGGCGGTCGCGCGCATCAATCTCGACGGCGATCCGTCCTCGGCGCTGCTGCAGGCGATCGAGCGGGGCCACGAAGACATCCTGAGCCTGCACGTGGTGAAATTATAGGGAGAGGCACGGCGTGCCGTGCCCACGGAGTTACTCTCATGCCAACGACGTCCGCGACGACCCGCATCCACAACTTTTCCGCCGGCCCCGCCGTGCTGCCGCTGCCGGTGCTCGAGGAGGCGCAGCGCGAGCTGCTGGCGCTGCCCGGTGTCGGGATGTCGGTGATGGAGATCAGCCATCGCTCGAAGACGTTCGAGGACATCCTGAGCAGGGCCGTCGAGGACATCCGCGCGCTGGCGCACGTGCCAGACAGCTACAAGGTGCTGATGCTGCAGGGCGGCGCCAGCCTGCAGTTCTCGATGGTGCCGATGAACCTGCTGGGCCCGGGGGCCGCCGCCGACTACGTCGACACCGGCTCGTGGGCCGACAAGGCCATCAAGGAGGCCAGGAAGGTCGGCACGGTCAATCTCGCGGGAAGCACGAAGGCCGAGAAGTACAGCCGCATTCCGGCAGAGCGCGAGCTGACGCTGACGCCTGGTGCCGCCTACGTCCACATTACGACCAACAACACCATCGAGGGCACGCAGTGGACGGCGTTGCCCGAAGTCGGCGGCGTGCCGCTGGTCGCCGACGCCTCGTCCGACATCTTCCACGCTCCGCTGGATGTGAGCCGCTTCGGGCTGATCTACGCGGGCGCGCAGAAGAATCTGGGGCCCTCGGGGGTCACGCTGGTCATCGTCCGCGAGGATCTGCTCGCCCGCTCGACTGACGTGCTGCCCGTGATGATGAACTACCGGGTGCACGCGGAGAACAACTCGCTCTACAACACGCCCAACACGTTCGGCATCTACATCCTCGGCCTGACGATGAAGTGGCTGCGGTCGCAGGGAGGGCTCCCCGCCATGGCGCGCGTCAACCAGCGCAAGGCCGCCAAGCTCTACGCGGAAATCGATCGCACCGGCTTCTACCGCGGCACGGCGCAGCCCGAGAGCCGCTCGCTGATGAACGTCACGTTCCGCCTGGCCACCGAGGAGCTCGAGAAGCTGTTCGTGAAGGAATCCACCGCGGCGGGCCTCGACGGCCTCAAGGGCCACCGGTCGGTCGGCGGGATGCGGGCGTCAATCTACAACGCGTTTCCCGAAGAGGGCGTGGACGCGCTGGTGGACTTCATGCGGGAGTTCGAGCGGAAGCACGGGTAGTCAAGGGCACCAAGACGAATCAGCCACAAAGCGCGCAAAGGTCTCAAAGGTTGGAGCACGAAGACGCACCAGGAAGCCTTGGTGTTCTTTGTGCCCTTTGTGGCTACTCCGTCTCGGTGCTCTTGACAGCGAAGGGCCTGCGTCTTCTCCCGCGGCGGCGCCGGCGCCTCCGAGGCGGCGCCTCCGCTCCCTCCGCCTGGGCCTCGAACGTGCCAGCCGCTTCGATGAATCCCCGCCAATGCTCGAGGGCATCGGGCGCGTGTCCGTGGATCTCGAGCCACGTGAGCGCCTCCTGGAACGGCGCCCGGTGCATCAGCGCGCGGCGCGCGCGGGGCGACAGGTGCATGTCGCGCAGCCGGTGCTGCAGCGCGAGGATCTGCCGCAGCCGCTCCACGTCGCGCCGCGCCATCGGGAGCAGCCCGAGGGACGTTCGCCCCTGCGGCTGATCCTCCGGCCGCCGCGCCTGGGGCAGCGTGCCCGCGGTGTAGCCCAGCGGAGCGACCAGCGAGCCGAGCAGGATGGCGTTGGTCAGCGTCTCGGGGATCGCCTCGAAGCGCTGGCGGTACGCGTCGAGGGCGGCGGGCGGGCGCCAGAGCGCGTCGCCCGCCCGCTTCTGAAGCTCCGGCGCCAGCGGCTCGAGCAGCCGCCGCTCCGCCAGCATCCGGAACGTCCGCTCGGCGGCGCCCGAGCGCAACACCTTGTAGAACTCTTCGATCAGCCGCGCGGGTGCGCTGCGGGCGATGTCGCCCCGGTGCGCCGCGATGGCCGCGTCGATGGGCGGGTCGATCGCGAAATCGAGCCGCGCCGCCATCGCCACGGCCCGCAGCATGCGGACGGGGTCTTCCTGGAACCGCTCGACGGGGTCGCCGATGCACCGGACGAGCCGTGCCTTCAGATCGTCGAGGCCCCCTGTGTAATCGATGATCGAGAACGACGCGAGGTCGTAGAAGAGCGCGTTCACCGTGAAATCGCGGCGGAAGGCGTCCTCCTCCGGCGTGCCGAACGTGTTGTCGCGGTGGACGAGGGGCGCGCCGTGAGGCGTCTGGGGAGCCTCCGCAGCAGCCAGCTCCTCCGCGGACAGCTTGCGCCGGAACGTGGCCACCTCGATCGCCTTCGGCCCGAAGCGGATGTGGGCCAGACGGAAGCGGCGTCCGATGATCCAGCAGTTGCGGAAGATCCGCTTCACCTGGTACGGGTGCGCCGAGGTGCCGATGTCGAAGTCTTTGGGCCGGCGTCCCAGCAGCAGGTCGCGCACGCTGCCACCGACGAGGTAGGCGAGGAAGTCGTGCTCGCGCAGCCGGTAGAGCACCTTCAGCGCGTCAGGATCGATCTGTTTTCGGGAGATGGTGTGCTCGGCGCGCGGCACGATGACCGGTTGGCCCATTGCGCCGCATTGTACTAGGCGGGTCGGGCGGGTAGGGCGGGTGGGGCTGGGGTGAGGCGGGGAGTGTCGAATGCTAGGATCGTGCGGTATGCGCATCGGCAGGGCGGTGCTCTCGCTGCTCATGGTGCTGGGCGTCTCGCCCGCCTGGGCGGCGGAGCATCCGGCGCTGGCCAAGGCGCGGGCGCTCTACAACGCCGCCGACTACGACGGCGCCATCGCGGCTGCCGCGGTCGCGCGCAGCGATCCCATGTCGGCCGATGCGGCGGCGCTCGTGGTCGGGCGGGCGCACCTCGAGCGCTACCGCCTGCAGGCCGATGCGGCGGATCTCACCGGGGCGCGAGAGGCGCTGAACGCGGTACGTGCCCCGGCCCTCTCGCCGCGCGATCAGCTCGATCTCCTGGTGGGCCTCGGGCAGTGGTTGTACCTCGGGGAAGCCTTCGGGGCGGCCGCCGAACTGTTCGACACGGCGTTGAGCCGTGCGTCCATGCTGGCCGATCGCGATCGCTTGCTGCTCCTCGACTGGTGGGCGACGGCCATGGACCGCGAGGCGCAGCGTCGCGCGCCCGAGGATCGCGGGCCGCTGTTCGCGCGCATCCTGGGCCGAATGGAAACGGAGCTCCGAGACGACGCGGGCAACCCGACCGCCAATTACTGGCTGGCGGCGTCGGCGCGGGGGCTGGGCGACCTGGATCGCGCGTGGAGCGCCGCCATCGCCGGATGGGTTCGTGCGATTCTCCGGCCCGAGACGAGCGAGCGGCTGCGTGCGGACGTCGACCGCCTCGTCACCGAGGCGCTCATCCCCGAGCGCGCCCGCACGAAGCCCGCGCGCGAGCAACAGGATGCGGTCGCGGCGCTGCGCGCGGAGTGGGAATCGCTCAAACAGCAGTGGGAGTGACGACCCGCGGCGGGGCCGTTCAGTACCGCCGCGCGAAACCGCTGCTTCCGCCGGCGAATCGCGAATTGACCACGCTGTCGTGAATCGAACCGAAGGTGAAGCTCAACCCGATGCTCAGAATGTAGTCGTAGCCGGTCGCCAGTTGTCGCTGCCGCAGGAGCACTTCCTGATCGGAGGCGCCGCGTCGGGCCAGGTAGATCTGATCGCGGATCAGGGAAGCGCCGCCGTGCACGTCCAGCGAGACGCCTGTCGCGAGGCGGTACTCGACCGTGCCGAGCGACACCACGCGATAGGTAGACGAGACGATCGAGCCGCCGATACCGCTGCCCCAATGCGCGCCCAGGCTCTTGATCGCCCAGCCGTCCATCGAGGTGCCGCGGGACACGCTCGAAATGGTCGTGTCGTCGACGTCGAAGCGGCTCGAGTTGTAGCGGCCGTTCACCCCAAGCCGCAGCTTCCACGCATCGGTCACGCGGCCCGCAGATGCGTAGCCCGAGAAAGCGCGATGGCGGGTGAGCTCCTCGCCGCTCGCATCGGCCGACAGGCCGACGTCGAAGACCCAGAAGTTCCACGGATCCCGAACACCGCCTTCCGGCAACGCCTCCGGGATGACGACGTCGAGGTCGACGCGTGATCGTTCCGGGATGCGGGCCAGGTACCGGATGAGGCCCATCACGAACAGCCGGGTGTAACCCTCACGCGTCTCGTCCGCCGTTTCCACCGGGGTGGAGACGTACCGCAGCACGTCGTCCACGCCGTCGAAGCGTTCACGGCCCACGAACGTCAGGGTGATCTCTTCACCGCCGTTGCCCGTCGGCTGGCCGCTGAACAGCACGTGCACTTCGGCCAGCGTCCGGTCGCGGACGTAGTCCACGAAGGCCACCTGCTGGCGCAGATACGCGCCGTCGCACTCCGAGCAGTCGACGAAGACACGGAGCAACCCTCCAGGCGCCTGGGGAATTCCTGGTGGCTGGGCGAACCCCGCAGCGGGCGTCAGCAGGACGATCGCCAGGGGACCGAGCCAAGTCACGCGAAGCAGCGGGGATTTCACCAGGCTGGAGAGGAGGAAAAACGCGACACGTCGAACGCTCGGGAAGCAAACGCCGGACGGGCGCCGGCGTCTGCCTCAGAGCGAGGTCCAGAATGTCCCGCCTTCGAAAACTGGCGCGCCTGTTACTTTTCGAGCCCGCCTCCACACTTCGTCTTGACGCCGTGACCGTTTTGGGCGGCGACACAGGCGATCTCGATCTGAACGCCTCCCCCTTTTTCACATGAACCCTTCCGGAAGCCAGTCTGAAAATCTCCCTCGTGCCCGGGGAAATGGCAAATCGTCACCTTGTCGGCGCCGCCACCGCCTTCATGTGCATCTCCCTCCTTTTCCGGTGAGCCAGTTACAAAAACGAATTTCGGGCGGACACTATGCGGCAGAAGTGCCTTATTGTCCAGCTTACAACTCGACTGCTGAAGATGGCGGCCCTTGGCTGTCGGCGCTGCCCGGGAGATGTTGGGTGTCAGAGCCGGATGTCGTGCACGCGGACGCTGCCGGTCCTCGACGCATAGTCGAGGATGCGTGGGTCGCCCGTCAGAAACGTGGCGCCGAGCTCGCGCGCGGTGGCGACCAGGAGGCGGTCGACCGGATCGGCAAGCGCGGTTCGCGGGATACTCCCGGCCTCAATCGCGATGCCCGGCGTCAGCTCGGCAACTCCGACACCGCGCTGACCCAGGGCCTCGAGGATCCACTGTTCGGGAGGGCGCGCGAGGCGCACGCGGCCCGCCACGTGAAGGATGGTCACCTCGAACATCGCCACAGCAGAGATACGAATGGCGTCCTGTGACTCCGCGCGCGACAGCAGCTGACGGGCACGACGTCCCACGCGGCGTGTGCGGCCCTCAACGCTCCAGATCCACGCGTGTGTGTCGAGCAGCAGCACGAGTCAGTCGCGATTGATGTCCCACTCGTCGTCGATGGGATCGAATGGGCGCTCGTACTTCAACACCGTGCCCTTCATCGATCCAAAGAACGGCTTCCGCTTGGGCTCCGTGTAGGGCACCAGCTTCGCGACCGGCTCCCCGTGCTTCGTGACGACGTACTCGACCCGCGCTTCCCGGACGCGATCCATCAGCTTCAGGCACGTCGCCTTGAAATCGGCCGCCGGAATCCATGCCCCGGCTGGGGAGCTGGCCTGCGGCAGCCTGGCCCGGGGCGTCGTCGTCTTCTTCTTGGCCATGGTCATCATTTTATGACCATCGTGGAGCCCGCGGCAAGCGCCGCGGCGACCTACGGTTTGGCGTCCCGCCAGTTCCCGGCGATGCCCACGTCGACGGTCAGCGGCACGGTGAGGGTCACGGCGTGCTCCATGCGCTCGCGCACCACGGCCGCCGCCGCCTCGGCTTCCTCGTGCGG
>JACQTK010000006.1 GCA_016210845.1 Acidobacteriota bacterium
AGGGGCTCTGCCCCTTGATATCCCCGCAGAGCCCCTTGGCTGGTTACCAGTATTTCTTTGGCGCGCTCCGCGCGCCTAGGACCGCTATGCGGAGGGTACAACGGGAACAAAATCCGCGTTCCGGGCCGCATAGCGGTCCAATGGACCGCCAGACGGCGCGGGTTCGGCGGAGCCCGCGCCTTGTTCTCGCCTCGGCCTCGCCGCGGCGCGCCGAGCTGCTGCGAGCGGCGGGGATCGACTTCGACGTCCTGCCCGCCGATGTCGACGAGTCCGTACAGCCGGGCGAGACGCCGGAGCAGCATGTCAGACGCCTCGCCGACGTCAAGGCGCAGACCGCGGCCGCGCGCGCGGTGGGGCGGCCGATCCTGGCGGCCGATACGGTGGTCGTGCTGGACGGCGCCATCCTCGGCAAGCCGGAGAACGACGAGGATGCCAGGCGGATGTTGCGGCGGCTGTCGGGGCGGGCGCACCAGGTGATGACCGGAGTGTGCCTCGTCAGCGGGGCGAGCCCCTCGGGCCCGCCAGGCGCGCCTGCGGTGGTGCGCCCCCCGACTGACGTGGCCGTGACAACTGTTGAGCTTGCAGCACTTACCGACGCGGAGATCGACTGGTACGTGGCGTCGGGCGAGACGGCCGACAAGGCGGGAGCCTATGCGATTCAGGGGCTCGCCTCGCGGTTCATCGTCGGCATCGACGGCTCCTACTCCAACGTCGTGGGCCTCCCCGTGGACCTGGTCTACCGGATGTGCAGAGAGGCAGGTTTGCTGGTATCCTGAGGCGAGTTCGCGCAGGCGAAAGCCTCCGCGCCACAGGTACTTGTAGCGCGGCGGCTTCAGCCGCCGCGACGTTCTTGTCTATGAGCCACAAAGCAGCAAAGATCGGGCTGACGGGCCTCGTCCTGGTGGTCGCCTTTGGCGGACTGCTGTACTCGACGCTGAGCGAGGGCACCGAGTACTACAAGCACGTGGATGAGGTGATGGCGAATCCCGAGCAGTGGCAGGGCAAGCGCCTGCAGGTGCACGGCTTCGCCAAAGACGTGCGTCGCCGCGCCGATTCGCTCGACTGGCGCTTCGAGGTGCACAACAACGGACACGTGATCCGCGCCTCCTACAAGGGCATCGCGCCCGACACGTTCAGGAACGATTCGGAGGTCGTGGTGAAGGGCACGCTCCAGCCGGACGGCACGTTCCTGGTCAGCGAAGACGGCATCATGGCGAAGTGCCCGTCGAAGTACGAGGCGCAGGCCGCGCCCGTGAGCAGCGGAGCCACCCCGGTCCGCATCAGTACGGACTAATGGCTTCGCTCGGGTACTACCTGCTGCTGGCGGCCTTCATCGTCAGCGCCTATGCGCTGGCGATGTCGGTGGCAGGCGCGCGCCGCCGATCGCGTCCCCTCATTGAAAGCGGCATCGGCGCCTTCTATCTGGTGGCCGCCATCATGGCGGTCGCCTCGTCGGTCATCGTCTACGCCTTCGTCACGGGCGATTACTCGATCAAGTACGTCCAGCGCTATTCCGATTCGATCCAGCCGCTGTTCTTCAAACTGACGTCGTACTGGGGCGGCCTCGACGGCTCGATCATGTTCTGGGTCTCGCTGCTGGCGGTGTTCGGCGGCACGGCGGTGTACGTCAACCGGGAGCGGCACCGCGAGCTGATCCCGTACGTCGTGGCCACGATCTCAGTCGTGCAGATGTTCTTTCTGTACCTGATGATCGTGCACAACAATCCGTTCGAGACGTACCTCACCGAGAACCCGAGCGACGGTGCGGGCCTGAATCCGCTGCTCCAGAACTTCTACATGGTGATTCACCCGCCCACCATGTATCTCGGGTTCGTCGGCCTCACGATTCCCTTCGCCTTCGGGATGGCGGCGCTCGTCACGGGCTTCGTGGACGACTCCTGGCTGCGCGCCGTCCGCCGCTGGACGATGATCTCGTGGCTGTTCCTGTCCGTGGGCCTCGGCCTGGGGATGATCTGGGCGTACGAGGAGCTCGGCTGGGGCGGCTACTGGGGCTGGGATCCCGTGGAGAACGCCGGCCTGCTGCCCTGGTTCACCGCCACGGCCTTCCTCCACTCCGTGATGGTGCAGGAGCGGCGGGGGATGCTGCGCGTGTGGAACATGACGCTCGTCATCCTCACGTTCTTCCTGACGATCTTCGGCACGTTCATGACGCGGTCGGGGATCGTCCAGTCGGTCCACGCGTTCGGCCAGGATCCGGTGCTCACGCGCCTCTTCACCATCTTCATGGTCGGGCTCCTGACGTTCAGCTTCGGCCTGCTGATCTATCGGTTCCCGCTGCTGCGCGCCCGCAACGAGCTCGACTCCTGGATCTCGCGCGAAGCCGCGTTCATGGTGAACAACTGGATCCTGGTGTTCTCCGCGTTCTTCGTCCTCTTCGCCACGATGTTCCCCACGCTGAGCGAGGCGGTCACGGGGGAGCGGCTCACCGTGGGACCGCCGTTCTTCAACCAGTGGATGCTGCCGATCGGGCTCGCGCTGCTGGCGCTGACCGGCATCGGGCCGCTGCTGGCGTGGCGCAGGTCGACGCTCGTGAACCTTCGGGATCAGTTCCTCTTTCCGGTGGCCGTCGCCGCGGTGATCGCGGGCGCCGTGGTCGGGCTGGGCGTGCGCGTCTGGTCCTCGGGCCTCGCCTTCGCGCTCAGCGCCTTCGTGTTCGCGACGATCGCGCAGGAGTTCTGGCGCGGCGCGCGCGTCCGGCAGGGCGTCAGCGGCACCGATCTCGCCACCGCGCTCATCGGCCTGGTGGCGCGCAACAAGCGCCGGTACGGCGGCTACATCGTCCACTTGGGCATCGGGCTGCTCTTTCTCGGCTTCGCGGGCGAGGGCTTCAAGGTGAGCGAGGACGTGCTCATGACGCCGGGCCAGCAGGTGGAGGTCGGCGGGTTCGTCTTCCGGCACGATGCGCTGACCGTCACCGACGACGGCCAGAAACAGATGATCACGGCCCACGTGACGGTGCTGCGCGACGGCGAGGAGTTCGCGAAGATGTATCCCGCGAAGTGGTTCTTCCGCAAGCACGAGGATCAGCCGACCACGGAGGTGGCGATCCGGCGCGGCTTCGCGCAGGACGTCTACATCGTCCTTCCGGCGTACGACGTGGCCCAGCAGAGCGCGACGCTCTCCCTGGTCGTCAATCCGCTGGTCAACTGGATCTGGGTCGGCTTCGGGATCATGGCGCTCGGCATCGGGATCGCCCTGCTGCCCGACACCGTGTTCGCCTTCGCCGTCGCGAAGGTGCCCGGCAACGCCGTGACGACGTCGCTCCTGTTGCTGGCGCTCGTGCTGCCCGCGGCGGTGCAGGCGCAGGACGGCGGCTCGGCCACGCAGGGACAGATCACGCAGAAGAGCGCGCTCCAGCGTCAGCTCGAGGGCGAGCTCATCTGCATGTGCGGGGCGTGCGTCCGCAGCCCGCTCCACAGCTGCCAGATGCGGCCCGTGTGCCACGGATACACGGAAGAGACGGCGCTGATCGCGCGGCTGGAGGGGGAAGGGAAGACGCACGACGAGATCCTGGCGGCCTTCATCGCGCAGTACGGGGGGCAGCACGTGCTGGCGGCGCCCATCGACCGCGGGTTCAACCGCCTGGCGTGGTTGTTTCCCTATCTCGCCGCGGCCGCCGCCCTGATTGGCATCGTCATGACGGCGCGCCGCTGGTCGCATCGAGCCGTGGCTGCCGCGGGGGGCGACGCGGGCCTCGATCCGGCACTCAACGCGCGCCTGGACGATGAGCTCCGAAACCTCGACTGATCAATTTCAACCCTGGCAACTCTTCACCCTGGCCGGCCTGATCGGCGCCACGGTCGTCGTGATCGTGTCGCGGGGGCAGACGCCGGCCGGCATCGTGCTCCTGAGCCTGACCATCTTCACGGCGGCGGTCGTCGGCGTGGCGGTGTGGCGCACGCTCGCGCCGCTGACGCGGAAGGACCAGGCGTCGGGGCCGCAGGTGCTCGGCGGACGGCCGCGCGCGGCCCTCGAGCGCGAGAAGACGCTGGTGCTGCGGGCGATCAAGGAGCTGGAGTTCGACCGCGGGATGGGGAAGCTGTCGGAAAAGGACTTCGCGGAGATGAGCGGGCGGCTGCGGGCGCGCGCGGCCGGGCTGCTGCGGCAGCTCGATGCAGGCGTCGGGTATCGCGAGCAGATCGAGAAGGAGCTCGCGCGGCGAATTGGCGAGCGTGGTCCTGTGGTGCGGACCGTCTCCGGTCCCTCTGGCGAGCCTGACAAGGCTCGCCCCACGCGAACATGCGTCTCGTGCAACACCGCGAACGATCTGGACGCGCGGTTCTGCAAGCACTGCGGCGCCAGCCTGAGGGCGACGTCATGATGGGTGAGCATTCGTACGTGGGGCGGGCCCTTACGGCCCGCCAGGCGCGGCCTCAGGCGGGGTCCCCGCCGCGCACGCCTGCGCGGTGGGGTGCCAATGCCGCGCCCTATGTACTGCTGCTCTCACTGACATGTGCGGTCGCGGCTCACGCGCAGATCGCCATGCCCGATCCCTCCGAGATTCACGGCCGGGCGATTCCCGCGCCCGAGCTGCCTGCAGGTACGGTGACCGTCCGCGTGGTTCGCGAGGCGCTCGGCAACAACATTCAGGGGCAGAGCGTCACCCTGACAGTGCCAGGTGGCGAACCCAGGACCGCCACCACCGACGATCAGGGGCGCGCGGAGTTCAGCGGCCTGCCGCAGATCGCGGGGGCGCGCGCCGGCGCGAACGTGGACGGCGAACAGCTCGTCTCTGAGCCGTTCTCGGTGCCACCCTCCGGCGGGCTTCGGGTCATCCTCGTCGCCGGACTGGCGGAGGCGGCCGCGCGTCGCGAGGCGGAGGCGGCCGCGGGCGCTGCCGCGCCCGCTGTGAGCGGAGCGGTCGTGTTCGGCGGCCAATCGCGCGTGCTGATGGAGTTCCAGGACGACACGTTGCACGTGTACTACGTGCTCGAGGTGCTCAACAACGCGCGGACGCCCGTGGAGATCGGCGGGCCGCTCGTCGTCGAGCTGCCACGGGGCGCCATCGGGGCCGCGGCGCTGGAGGGCTCGGCGCCGAGCACGACCGTGGGCGGCGATCGGGTGATCGTGAGCGGCCCGTTCGCCCCAGGCGCCACGTCGGTGCAGGTGGGCTTCCGGCTCGAGCTGGATCGCCCGACGCTCGTCCTGGATCAGCAATGGCCTGCGGCCATGGAGCAGGTGACGGTGGCGGTGGAGAAGGTGGGCGCGCTCGCGCTCGCGTCGCCGCAGTTGTCCTCCGTCGGGGAGGTCAAGTCCGAAAGCGGGACCCCGTTCCTGCTGGCGAATGGGCCCGCGCTGCCCGCGGGCGGCACGCTGAGGCTCGAGCTGTCGAATCTTCCCGCGCACGGCCGTGCCCCGCGGCTCGTCGCGTTGGGCGTGAGCGCCCTGATCCTGACGCTCGGCGGATGGTTGGCCTTTTCCGCCCAGGCGAGGGGGAAGGAGGGACATCGGCGTCTGGTGGAGCGGCGCGACACGCTGCTCGGGGAGCTGGCAGCCCTCGAACGGCGGGCTCGCCGCAACGACGATCGTAGAGGCGGACCTGCGGGTCCGCCCGAATACGACGCCAAGTACGCGGCACAGCGGCAGCGGATGCTGACCGAGCTCGAGCAGATCTACGGCGAGCTGGACCAGACGAGCTCCGGGCCGCAGGGAGGCGGCGAGGGCGTCGCCGCGTGAGCCCCTCGACGTCGCTCAGGGCAGGCCTCGATTTCGACGCCGTCTCGGCCGAAGACGTGTCGCGCGTGTTCGGGCGGCGGCGGGCGCTGTCGAAGATCAGCTTTCGGGCCCGCCGCGGCGCCATTCTCGGCCTGCTCGGCCCGAACGGCGCGGGCAAATCCACGATGATCGCGGTGCTCGCCACGCTGCTCCGCCCGAGCGGAGGCCGCATCCGCTACGGTGCGTACGAGGCTGCCGCGTCGGGCCCTGCACTCCGCGCGGCGATCGGCCTGCTCGGCCACGATCTCTTCCTCTATCCCGAGCTGACGGCCCGCGAAAACCTCGTGTTCTTTGCCGGCATGCACGCCGTGGCCGACCCGGACTCCGCGGCTGCAGACGCGTTGCGGCAGGCGGGTCTGGAATCGAGGGCCGACGATCCCGTCTCGAGCTTCTCCCGCGGGATGCGCCAGCGGGTCGCGCTGGAACGCGCGCTCATCCACGAGCCCAGGCTGGTGCTGCTCGACGAGCCGTTCACGGGGCTCGACGATGCCTCGGCGGCGGCGCTGCTGGGGCGCCTGCAGGCACTGCGTGCGTCCGGGGCCATCGTCGTGCTGGCGACGCACGACCTCGACCTGGCGGAAGGGCTGCTCGACCACGCCGTGTTCCTGCGCGACGGGCGGATGGTGGAAGCCGTCGATCATCCCGAGAGGGTGCGATCGATGTATCGGGAGATCATGAACCGTAGGGCGGGCCTTTACGGCCCGCCTGGCGCGGCGTAGAGCCGCGCCCCACGAGACTGGAGCCGACCAACGTGTTCGCGCGCATCGTCTGGCTCGTGCTGCGCAAGGACCTCACCGTGGAGGTCCGCAGCCTCGAGATCGCGTACACGACGGTGTTCTTCGCCGTGTCCTGCGTGCTGGTGTTCGCCTTCGCGCTGGTCCGCGAGGGCCAGGCGCCCGAGGACGGCGCGGCCGGCATCCTGTGGATCTCGATCGCCTTTGCCGGCACGCTGGCGCTCGGGCGCGCCTTCGAGCGCGAGCGGCAGTCCGAGACGCTGCGCGCGCTCCTGCTTGCCCCCGCGCCGCGGCCGGCCATCTACGTGGGCAAGCTGCTGGGCATTCTGGCGCTGCTCGTCGCGGCCGAAGCTGTGCTGCTGCCGCTGGTGGCGCTGCTGTTCCAGGAGGATGTCTTCGCGCATCCCGTCTGGCTGGCTGCGGTGCTGCTGACGGGCACCGTCGGGTTCGCGGCCGTGGGGACGCTGTTCGCGGCGATGCTGGTGCGGGCGCGCAGCCGCGACGTGCTGCTGCCGGTCCTGTTGTATCCGATCACCGTTCCGGTCATCATTGCCGGTGTTCGCGCGACCGCCGTGCTGCTCCAGCCCGAGGTGGAGATGGCGCTCGTGCGGTTCTGGCTCGCGCTGCTCGTCGCCTTCGACGTGGTGTTCGTGACGCTGGCGTTGTGGACGTTCGAGCCGCTCATGACGGATTGAGTATGCCGAAGTGGTTCATGCCCGCTGCCGCGACGTGCGGCCTGATGTTCGCGGCCTCGCCGTTTCTCATCGCCAACGCGCCGTACGAGTCGACGATGGGGCTGGTGCAGAAGATCTTCTACTACCACATGCCTTCGGCAGGGATGTTCCTGATCGCCGCGGTCGTCTGCGGCGTGGCCAGCGTGCGGTACTTGTTCGGTGGCGACCCGCGGCAGGACCGGCTGGCGTGGGCGGCCGCCGAGCTCACCGTGCTGTTTGGCGCGCTCGCGCTCGTCACGGGTCCACTGTGGGCGCGGAAGGCGTGGGGCGTGTGGTGGCAGTGGGACGTGCGGCTGACATCGAGCCTGATGGGGTGGATGGTGGCCGTGGCGTACCTGCTGCTGCGGCGGTACGGCGGGCCCGGATCGGACAAGCTGGCCGCGGGGCTCGCGCTCTTCGGCATGGCCAACGTGCCGTTCATCTACATCTCGGTGAACTACTGGCGGACGATCCATCCGACGACGACGGTGGTGCCGACGCTGCCCGTGTCGATGGGGGTGCCGTTCTGGTTCTGTTTCGCGGCGTTCCTCCTGCTGTTCGTGCTGTTGCTGCGGCTGCGCGTGCGCCTCGAGGAGCAGCGAGCGAGGGTGGACGCGCTGTATCTGTCACTGGATCAATAGCGATGACTCTCGTCACTCGGCTATTCCGTCTTTCAGGTAGGTGCAGCGCGCAGGCTTCAGCCTGCGCGGGAGTCGCGACGCGGGGGCTCAAGCCACGGCGCTACATGGACAGGACAATCGTGGCAACGATGACCGCGCTGCTGTTGACGGGAGCCTTCGTGGCAACCGGCAGCGCGCAGCAGCCGCAGCAGCCCGAGCAGCAGGAGCAGTTCCTGCCGATCGAGGAGCTGCCGCCGCAGGATCAGCTGCCCGCGGCGCCGCTGCTCGTCACGGCGTACGCATTCGTCGCGCTCGCGCTCTTCGGGTACGTGCTGTCGGTGGCGCGTCGGCTCGCGGTGGTGCAGCGCGAGCTGGAGCGGCTGGAGTCGGACGTGAAGGGGAGCCGCCGTACGTGACAGCCGGGCACTTCTTCTACATCCCGAGCATCCTGCTGCTCGGGATCGTCATCGGCTGGATTCTCGGGTCGCGCGCCGCGGCGGACGCCTACGCGGCGCAGCTGCGGAAGCTCAGGCCACCGTCTGAACGCGGGGGCTGACCACCTCCGCCAAGGCTCCCCCGTGCCTACCGGCCGACGGCGAGCCGCTGTGCGAGCACCTCGGGCAGCCCCGCCGCAACGATCTTCGCCTGTGCCGCCACCACGTCGTACGCCGTCCGCATCATCGTCAGCGTCCGCGACTCCGGCTCGAAGAACCCGAAGGCCGCGCGCGCGTCGCCGTCGCGCGGTTGGCCGACGGCCCCGCAGTTGACCAGGTACTTCGCGCCTCTCTCGAGCGTCAGCCGGTACGAGACCTCTCGCGGCACGCCGAGCAGCTCGAGCTCGTCGCCGCCCTGGAGCCGCCCCCCAGGCCCGTTGCCAGATCGATCGGCGAGCTGAAACACCGCGGGGACGTGCGTGTGGCCGAACAGACAGAGCGGGCGGCGCGACGCACGCAGCGCCCGCAGCGCATCCAGATCGTCGAACACGTAGACGTCCTCGTCGAAGGGCGTGCCGTGACAGATTTCCACACCCTCGTCCACGATCACGGGTCCCTGCGGCAGCGCCGCCAGCCAGTCGCGGTTGGCGGGCGTCAGCATGCCCGTCGTCCACGCGATGGCCTGGCGCGCGAGATGGTTGAAGCCTTCCACGTTCTCGAGGCCCGCGCCGACCTTGTCGTGATTGCCGCGGATGATCGTCGCCGCAGGGAGCGCGCGCACCCGCTCGATCACCGCGTTGGGATCCGCGCCGTACCCGACGAGGTCGCCCAGGACGAGCACCCGGTCGTACGGGCCGGCGGCGGCGAGCGTGGCCTCGAGCGCCTCGAGGTTGGCGTGGATGTCACTGATGACGAGATACCGCACCTAATACCCAATCCATTCCAGGATCCGTTCCACGATGTCCTCGACAGGCCGGCTGGCGTCCAGCCGAAGGTGGGCCTGGCGGTATGCGTCCTGGCGCCGCGCGAACAGGTCCTCCATCTGGGCCCGATCCGCGGCCAGCGGACGCCGCCCGTCGGACGGGATCCGCTCGATGACCCGGTTCAAGGGGAGATCCAGCCACGCCACCGCGCCGTCGCGGAGCATGACGGCCCGGTTGTCCGGATCGGCGAACGTGCCGCCTCCGGCGGCCACGACCACGTTGCGCTCGGGCAGCAGCTCGTGGAGCGCCGCGCGCTCCGCCCGGCGGAAGTAGACCTCGCCCTCCTGCGCGAAGATCGCCGCCACGGGCCGCCGCTCGCGCGCCTCGATGCGCTCGTCGATGTCCTCCACGCGCCAGCCGATCCGCCGGCCCACGGCGCGCGCCACGGTGCTCTTGCCCGCCGCCATGAACCCGACCAGATACAGCTTGTCCGTCCTCACGCCCGCAGCGACTCGAGCACCGAGAAGAACTCGGGATACGACACCGCCGCGGCGCCCGCGTCGTGGATCGTCGTCGGGCCCGTGGCCCCGAGCGCGGCGATGGCGAACGCCATGGCCAGGCGATGATCGTTCCGCGCGTCCACCTCGCCGCCGCGCAGCGTCCGTGAGCCGCGGACGTCGAAGCCGTCGGGCCGCTCGTCGATGTCGGCCCCCATGCGGCGGAAGCCGTCGGCCAGCGCCGAGATCCGATCGCTCTCCTTGACGCGGAGCTCCTGCGCGCCGCTCACACCCAGGCGGCCGCCGTGCGTGGCCAGCGCGGCCAGCACGGGCAGCTCGTCGATCACCCCTGGGACCTCATGGGGCCCGATGTCGACCTCCTTCAGGACTCCGTGCCGGACCGTCATCGTGCCCATCGGCTCGCTGGCGCGGCGATCGTCCTCGGCGGTGTCGACGCGGGCGCCAATCCGGCGAAGGACGTCGACGATGGCCGCGCGGGTGGGGTTGAGGCCGACCTGCTCGATGACGACCTCCGAGTCGGGCAGGGCAGCGGCCGCCACCATCCAGAAGGCGGCCGACGAGATGTCGCCGGGCACAGTGAGGTCCAGGGCGCGCAGCCGCCGACCGCCGCACACACCGATGGTGTCGCCCGAGCGCTCGACCGCTGCACCGAACGCCTCGAGGGCGCGCTCCGTATGGTCTCGTGTGGGAAGCGGTTCCCGCACGCGCGTGACACCCGAGGCGTGCAGCCCGGCCAGCAGCACGGCGCTCTTCACCTGCGCGCTCGGCACCTCGGGCTCGAAGTCGATGGCGGCGAGCGGTGAGGCGCCCTCGATGGTGAGCGGCGGCCGTCCTTCCATCGATGCGATGCGCGCGCCCATTCGCTCGAGCGGCACGATGATGCGCCGCATCGGCCGCCGCCGCAGCGAGCTGTCGCCCGTGAGCGACGACGGAAAGGGATGCGCGGCAAGGATCCCCGCCAGCATGCGCATCGTGCTGCCGGAATTGCCCGCGTCGAGCGGGGCCGTGGGGGCACGCAGGCCGCCGAGGCCGCGACCGGTGATGCGGAGGTCGAGCCCGGTGACGGCGTCGCATCGGCTCTCGACGATCTCCACGCCGAGGGCCCGCAGGCACGCGAGCGTCGAGGCACAATCGCCGCCGGTCGAGTAGCCGTGGATGGTGGAAGTACCGTCGGCGATGGCGGCGAGCAGCGCGTAGCGATGCGAGATCGACTTGTCGCCGGGCGGCCGCACGCGTCCGCGCACGCGCGTCGCCGGCTGGACCAGGACGGAGGTCACGCTTGAACTATAACAGGTGCGTCGTGCAGGGTGCGCGCGTTCTATAATCGCAGAGAGCTGATGCTGCGCGGCCAGAGCGTCCGCCTCGACTTCCACAGCACCTTCGACATGCTCGACTTCGTCCAGGTCGTGAGCGATCACGTCGGACGCATGGCCGGGCTCGATGACGAGGCGCTGCATTGGGTGGGCGTGGCGGTCCGCGAGTCGGTGATCAACGCCATCAAGCACGGCAACGCCAACGACGCGCGCAAGCGCGTGCACGTCGAGTTCACGCCGCTCAACGAGGACACGCCTCCCGGACTCGCCATTCGGGTCAGAGACGAGGGCGAGGGATTCGATCCCTCGACGCTGCCCGACTGCCTGGCGCCCGAGAACCTGCTCAAGTCGAGCGGTCGCGGCATCTTCCTCATCCGCAGCTTCATGGACGAAATGTTGCTGCAGCGCGCGCCCGAGGGCGGCATGGAGGTCGTCATGGTGAAGCGCGTCCAGCCCCAGCAGGTGTGATTGCCCGATCCCGTCTTTCTCGCCACGGCTGTCGAGATCGTGCTGCGCGCGGGCGACATCCAGCTCGCCGGACGCGAAGAGGGCTTCACGGTGACGAAGAAGGGCGAGGTCGACCTCGTCACCGAGGTCGACCTCGACTGCGAGCGCATGTGCCGCGCGGTCATCGCCGAGCGGTTTCCCGATCACGACGTGCTGGCCGAGGAGCTCGACGCGGGTCCGTCGGCGCGCCGCGGCGCGCGGTGCCGCTGGGTGTTCGATCCGCTCGACGGCACCACGAACTACGCGCACGGCCTGCCGATCTTCAGCGCCTCGCTCGCGTTGGAGGTCGACGGCCGCGCCGAGGTCGGCGCCATCTACGATCCCAGCCGCAAAGAGCTGTTTACCGCCGAGCGCGGCGAGGGGGCGTACCTCAACGGCCGTGGGCTGCGGGTCTCGGAGACCGCCGTGCTGATCGATTCGCTCCTGGTGACCGGCTTTCCGTACGAGGTGCATGGGCGGGAGGACGACCTCGTGGGCCTCTTCGGCGCGTTTCTGGGCAGGTGTCGCGCCGTGCGTCGCCTGGGATCGGCCTCACTCGACTTGTGTTACGTGGCGGCCGGGCGCTTCGACGGCTTCTGGGAGCAGTACCTCAAGCCCTGGGACGTCGCCGCTGGCGCGCTCATCGTCGAGGAAGCGGGCGGCCGGATGTCGGGGATCGATGGATCGCCCTTCGATCCGGCGGCCGCGCACCTGGTGGCGTCCAATGGGCGCGTTCACGATCAGATTCTCGATGTGATCCGCGGGTTCCGCGCGGGCCGTTCACGAAAGCGGACGGACTGATCTCGATCGGAGACAGCCGCAATCGCAGGGCGGGCCTTTACGGCCCGCCTGGCGCGGCGTAGAGCCGCACCCTCCCTGTGGCATCGGGCGTGCTTCGCCGCCTGGCAGGAGGCATCGATGCCCAGGCAACTCGGAAGCCGTCTGCTCGTGGCGTGTCTCGCCCTGCTCGGCACGGCGGGTCCCGCGGACGCGCAACAGACCCTGAACTTCTCCCTCGGCTACTTCACCGTGCGCGGCGAGGACGCGCGCGTCGAGCGCGACATCCTCAACGCCAACCGCAACTTCCTGGTGTTCGACATCACCGACTTCAACGGCGCGGCCGTCGGCGGCGAATGGCTGGTGCCGCTCGGGCAGTTCTTCGAGGCCGGGGCGGGCATCGGGTTCTCCCGCCGGACCGTGCCCAGCGTGTACGCGGAGTTCGTGGACAGCGATGGCAGCGAGATCGAACAGGACCTGCGGCTGCGCCTCATCCCGATCGCATTCACCATTCGCGTGCTGCCGCTCGGCCGGAGCTCCGCCGTGCAGCCATACGTCGGCGGCGGTCTGGGGATTCTTGCCTGGCGGTACAGCGAGTCGGGGGAGTTCATCGATCCGCAGCGGGTCATCTTTCGCGAGCGGTACGTGGCGTCGGGCAACGAGACCGGTCCCGTGGCGCTCGGCGGGATCCGGTTCGGGGGCGACAGCGTGAGCGCGGGCGTGGAGGCGCGGTACCACAGCGCGGAGGCCGACCTCGGCACGCGCTTCGCGAGCTCCACGCTGCGCGAGCCGAGGATCGATCTCGGAGGGTGGACGTATCAGTTCACGGTGGGCGTCCGATTTGGACGATGAGCCTGTTCGTGCCGCGCGCACGATCGCGGCGGCTCAAGCCGCCGCTCCACAGGGGATAGGCTATCCACCTGTAGCGCGCACGCTTCAGCGTGCGCGTTCTGATCACCGTGCGCGGCGGTACAACGCCACCCCACCCCCCTCGCACACCCGCGTCATGCCGCGGGCGAACGCCGGATCGCGGCGGAGGCGTTGCGCCAGCACGTCGCCGCCCTCGGCCTGCTCGTCGACGAGCATCCACCCCACGTGCGGCGCGGGCCCCGTCTCGAGCGCGAGCTCCCAGATCGCGCCGTTGCCCTCGTGGACGAAATCGGCGATGTCGAGCCCTTCATGCGACAGCTCCTGCATGTAGTGCGCGAGCGATCCCATGCTCGCCAGCACCTTCTCACCGCGGTACTCCGCGGCGAGACAGGCCGTCACCGCCCGTCGCCCGTCGCTGGCGGGTCGGTCCCATTGCGCCTCCAGCAGCATGGGCGCATCCTGTTGCCAGGGCGGCGACTGAATCAGCGACATACCTAACAACAGTCCGGCGAGCACCGTGCCGACGTGCCGCAAAGAGAGAGTGTAGGGGCCGACCTTCGGGTCTGCCCTCACCCGGCGCAGCATTCCGACACCCAATCCGCCGAAGAGCGCGCACGCCGCCACGGTCGGGATCATGTAGCGGATGCGAAACGGGTGGCCCTCGTAGAAGGCATAGAAGGGGAGGGCTGCGGCGGCCAGCAGTGCGACGGGTACGAGGAGCGCGCCATCGCCCCGTCGCCCGAGCGCGCGTATCACGAGGACGACGGCCACGGCGAGCGCGACGAGCGTTGGAACGCGGCTGGTGAGTTGCTCGGTGCCCCACCAGACGGCCGCGAGGCTCCGCAGGACCTGTCCCTCGTAGAACGGGTCTGGCACGTAGAACCCGCCGGTGACGAACCAGGCGCCCGTCGTGATGCGGCTGTCGATCAGGAACACCAAGACTGCGGCGAGCGGCCAGACGGCGAGCTGCCACGCGCGCAGGAGGAGCACGTGTGGGTCCGTGCCCAATCGCCGCGACACATACAGACTGGCGGGGATGGCCGTACCGAGGATCGGCCAGGCCTCGTACCGCGTCCACATGGCGGCGAACAGGACGATGCCGAGCCGCATCGGCACCTCGTCCCGGCTGCCCCGCACCCACTCGTAGAGCGCCAGCACCGCCATGAAGGTCGCCGCCAGCAGCATCGGCTCGGTCATCGGCGTCGCCTGGAGATAGAGCAGGTTTGGATTGAGCGCCAGGAGCGCGGCGGCAACCGTCGCGCCGAGAGCGGACCCTGTGATGAGCATGACGAGCCGTGCTGCGGCGAACGCGGTGAGCCCGAAGCAGGCGATCGATACGAGCGAGGCGAACAGTCCTGTCCGATAGAACGCGTCCACCTGCATGGGGAAGAGGTGAATCAGATGCGGCAGCGGCAGCCAGACCGCGCCGATCTGCTGCCACCCTGGCGTGAGGCTGTCGATCACACGTCTGGCCACCACCAGGTGCGCCTTCGCGTCGTAGTGGCTGAGGACGAGGTCCGCGCGAAGGAAGGCAATCCAGGCGACACAGCCGATTGCGGCCGCCGCCGCGGCAAGCAGCCGTTCGGGGCGCACTATAATCACGAGACCCTTAAGGTAGCTGAATCCCGACCCACGAGTGGCCTCCTTCATCAACTGGATCTATGGCTTCGCGCTGGCCATCGGCGGCCCGGGCCTCTTTGCAATCGCGTTTCTCGATTCCTCGTTCCTGTCGCTGCCGCAGATCAACGACATCCTGGTTGTTCTGATGGTGACGCAGAACAAGTCGGCCATGGCGTACTACGCGGCCATGGCCACGGCTGGCTCGGTTGCGGGGTGCTACGTGATCTACGTCCTGGCGGAGCGGGGCGGGGAGGCCTTCCGCCGCCGGCACGAGCGCAGCGCGCGCACCGAGCGGGTGCTGGCGCTGTACCGACGCCATGGCGCGCTCGCGCTGATCGTGCCGGCGCTGCTGCCGCCGCCGATGCCGTTCAAGCTGTTCGTGCTCATGGCGGGAGTGGCTGGCGTGCGGCCGCTGCCGTTCGTCTTCGCGATCGCGGTGGCGCGCGGTGCCCGGTATCTTGCGTTCGGCGTGTTGGCCATCTGGTACGGCGATGCCGCGCTGGAGCTGATGCGCACGCGCGGCCGTGAGGTGGCGCTGTGGCTGGCCGCCGCGATCGTGCTGGCTGCGGTGGGCTGGTGGCTCTACACGAGGCGGCGCCCGTGACTCCCGACATCTCCATCGTCATTCCGCTGCGCGACGAGGAGGCCAACGTCGGGCCGCTCCACGACGAGCTGACCGCCGTCCTGACCTCGCTCGGCGTCGAATACGAGCTCATTCTCGTCGACGACGGGAGTGAGGACGCGACGTTCGAGCGGCTGGCGGAGATCCACTCGCGCGATCCTCGCGTGCGCGTGATCCGGTTCACGCGGAACTTCGGGCAGACGGCTGCCTTCGCCGCGGGGTTCGCACATGCCCGCGGGCGTCTCATCGTCACCTCGGACGGCGACCTGCAGAACGATCCCGCGGACATCCCGCGCATGGTGGCGCTGGCCCGGGATCGCGACATCGTCTGCGGCTGGCGCAAGGACCGCAAGGATGCGTTCCTGACGCGGCACGTGCCGTCGGTGGTGGCCAACTGGCTGCTGGGCCTGGTGACCGGGATTCGTCTCCACGACTACGGCTGTTCGCTGAAGGTGTTCCAGGCCGACCTGGTCAAGCGGCTCACGCTTCGACCGGGCATGCACAGGTATCTCCCGGCGCTGGCCATTCGGCGAGGGGGGCGCATCGCCGAGGTCGTGGTGAACCATCGGCCGCGCCGGTCCGGCCGCTCGAAGTACGGGCTATCCCGCACGTTCGGCGTGGTGCGCGACCTGATCGCGCTGCGCCGCCTGATGCGGGAGGCGAGCGACCCCACCGCGTCGACGCCCACACTGTACGAGATTCAGCAGGTGCTCGAACGCGCACCAGAGATCTGACCGCACTGACGGATACCTCGTACACACCACACCAGCCAAGGGGCTCCCCCCTTGGCCTTCGACTATTGCTCAGGCCACCCCGAGCGAAGTCGAGGGGTGATATCCCCGCGGAGCCCGCGGCTGGTTGGCAGGATCTGCTTGGCGCGCTCCAATCTGGCTCAGGACGAGGTCTGCCTGAACCCTCGCTGCCATCGTTCGTACGCACGCCGGACATAGGCGAGCCGAGCCTCGGCCGTGGCGTAGCGCGTGGTGAACCAGCGGACGAGTGAGAGCACCTCTTCGCGCTCCTCAGGGCCGATCGGGCGGTCGAGCGCCTCGCGCAGCTCTTCGGCCGTGACCAAACGGTCGATCTCCTTCGCGACGGCGCCTGGGGTCATGACTCGTCCGCTTTCAGGATTCTGAGAAGGCGGATGTCCTCGAGATCCTTCGGACGTGCGCCGAACTGCTTTGTCAGGATCAGGTCGTCCAGCGAGGGGATCCAGACGTCGACGTCGGCGACCCTGACGGCACGGCGGCGCGTCCAGAGATCCTCGAATTCCACGGTGCGTCCTTCGATCGTCGGCACCGCCCTGGCGATGAGTACGTCGATATGCTCGTCGTTCTCGAGCACATAGCGCCCGCGTCGGCGAGCCTCGTCAGGGGTGTGGCACGGATGCACGTCGAACTGCGCCGCGACCTCGTTGAGCCGCTCGATGTCGCCAATCGCCAGCCAGAAGTCGTAGTCCGCCGTCAGCACTGGCAATCCGAGGAGCACGAGCGCGCGGCGGCCGATCAGAAGCACGCGGGCCCCGATCTGGTGGATCGCTCGGAAAAACTCTACTTCGTCGAAAGGCGCCGCGCGCACGTCCCGCTGATTATAGCGGCGACGTCAGACGGGTGAGGGCTTGAGGGGTCGCCGGACCTCTGTTGGAGTCCGCCAGGGATCGAGGTACGTTCGCGTGGGATTCCTGTGGGCGAGGCGCTGGCCATCGCGCGCCAGGCGCGATCACGCCCCCTGCTGAACTTTCTCTCGAAAAGCCGCCAGCGCAGCGGTCTGCCCGTCCGTCTTGCTCTGGTCATCGTAGGTGACACGCAGCCCCGGCCGCTCCCGCAGGTCCTCCAGCAGCCGCTCGTACTCCTCCCAGCCGACGTCGCGGAAGACCAGCGTGGCTCCCGCAGGGAGATGTTCGAGCGCCTCCCGGTAGTCTGCGACCCGCGTGCTCACGTCGGCATTATACGGTCTGGTGAAGGGTATAATCGCGGCCTCCCGCCTATCCATGTCGCTGACCACCGGCACGCGTCTCGGTCCGTACGAGATCCTCGGC
>JACQTK010000107.1 GCA_016210845.1 Acidobacteriota bacterium
AGGGGACAGGGGGAAGGGGGAAGGGCTGTCTCAGGGATCAGGCGGAAGGTGACAGGCAGGAGGCGTCACCGGTGCCACCTTCGGGCAATGTGGCAGGCAGACGTCTTCGATCGTTTGCGGTTTCGGGGTGAGTGCGGACACCCTCAGCGTTGCGTCAGCGGCCGTGGTCGACGTTGGCAAACAGCCGATCCAGCATGTCTGCACAGTGCGGCGCCGCCTTCTGAACCGCCGCTCTCAAGTGCTCCCGGTCGGCTCCTGAGTCGACGATGGCTTCAACGTCCGCCAAGTCCTGCGTGCGGCCGGCGAGCAGCTTCATGATCACGATGGTGTCGATGGCAGCGATCGGCACACCCTCACTGACTGGGGCGCCGTTCAGCCCATCCTCCACGACGCGCAGGGCTTCGGTGAGCGGGACCTGATCCACGTCGATCCCGTCGAACTCCACGACGGGCACGCGCATCGTCACGAAACCGCCCTCATGTCTCTGGAAGGCCTCGTCGCCCACGAGGAAATCGATGTCCTCGGTTGTGCGGGGCCGGTTGCGATACGCATTTGCCCCGAGCGCTCCGACCAGCGCGTGGCGAATCCCGGCCTCGGAAAGCATCCTGGACACCTCGCGCACCGCGCGCTCGTAGGCGGGAACCGGACGCAACGCCCGCTTCAGATCGGGCTGGCGGCCCGGGCTCATCAGACGGCTCCTCTGGATCGCGATCTGAGCTCGCACGTACGGCCAGCGTATCACGGTGGCCTTTCACTCGCCTCGCAGAGTTGCCGCCGGTAGCCGTGCTGGCCTGTCCCCTGAGACAGCCCTTCCCCCTGTGATGCTCGTCAGGGGGAAGGGGGAAGGGCTGTCTCAGGGATCAGGCGGAAGGTGACAGGCAGAAGTCACCTCATTTCTTGAGTATCCTGGCGTACGCATCGTAAAGGTCGCCGGTACACATTGCACCTTTCGCAACGATACCCAACGCGTTCATCTCGTCGGGCGTGTACGACGGAGTGTCCTGAACGGTGCATTCCATCGACAAGCGCTTGCCACCCGTGAATTGCGGATCGTCGCCCGAGACGAATGTCATCGTGCACGAATTCGGAGTGCCACTCCGTACTTCCATAAGGCCGCCCAGCGCTCTGGCGCGAGTGCAGCTGACGAAGTTCGTACGCCAGCACGCCTCGTCCATCCCGCAATCGGTGGTGGGAACAGCAACGGGCGAACTCGCCCGACACCCCGAGACGCTCAGTACAAAGGCGAGGAACACGAAGGGCCGGTCGGCTGAAGGGCGGTTCAATAGCTTGCTCGCAGCATGGCGCCTCCGTAGCTGGTATAGGCGTAGATCATGATGTACCAGTAGCCGCTCGTGGGATTGTTCGCCGTGCAGGTCTCGTTGTTCCCGCCCACGTAAGGGCGACAGTCATAACTGCCCGTGGTCGGCTGCTGTCCGTAACGAACGTAGAGGTCCGCATCTCCCGAACCACCGGTCAGCGATACGGTCAGTTGCGACCTCCCAGCAGGCACCAGAACCCTGAAGTGTCTCTGCTCTCCCGTCGATCCGCTCAGATTACTGACCGGGACATTGTTCCGCCGGATCGAGCGATTGAAGGATCTGGTCGTGAAGGAGTGTCGGATACCGTCACCAAGCTCGTGACGCAGGAGTTGGAGCGAGTGGGACACATCTCGGAGGCGGATCTCGCGTCACTTCCCCAGCAGGCAGAGAAATCCACCGCGCAACGCCCCCGGCGCCGGAAGCCGCCATCAGGGCACTGACGATTCGGCGGTCAACGTTCGCCGGTCACCTTCCGCGTTCGAGCGAACCTATCAGCCCGTGGCCTTGACGAAAATCCAATGCCTGTCCCCTGGGACAGCCCTTCCCCCTTCCCCCTTCCCCCTTCACCGTTGCTTGACAGTTTCCACCGTCACCGGCCCGTTGACCCTCGCCATGCACGCCAACCGATACGGGCCTGGCTGCAGCGAGCAGAGATCTTCCAGCGTATTCCGTTCGGTGCTGCCCGGCGCGTTGAGGTGCTCCGCACCGCTCACGACCCGCACCGGATCCATCCCGCACGCGCCCTGGTGGCAGTCCGCGTCGAGCCTGATGCCCGCGGCTTCGGCCGCCTCGCAGATCGTCTGCCCTTTCTCGCACGCCACGCGACGGCCAAGGTTGGCGAACAGCACGCCCGGCTCCGTGGTGCGCGGCAGGGTGGCCGGCGCTGCCGGGCCGATCGCCGCGGGCACTTCCGGCATGGCCGGGCCGACTGCGGCGGCCGGCGCCACCGCGGGCGCCGCGGCGGAGGCGACGATCCTGCTCCGCTGCCGGTTGTAGTAGCTCGTGTCGAACGTCACGTCCGAGGCCGGCTGCGCCTTGACGCGCTGGTCGTCGAAGCGCAGCACCTGATGGCCCAGCAGGAGACGGTCGCCGTCGGCGAGCCGGAAGAGCGCGCGAATCTTGATCTGGGTGCCGTTGGCGCTGCCGAGGTCCTTCAGCTCCAGACGCCCCTGCCTGATCACGATCGCAAGGTGGCGGCGCGAGAGCGACTGATCCTCGCGCGCGATCGTGATGTCGGGCGACTCGCGGCCGATGATGTTGGCCCCCTCCTTGAGCGCGTAGCCGCCGAGCCGCCGACCGGCCGCGTCGTAGTGCGTGAGCGTCGTGGCGCCGTGCTGATCGGCGACGACGAGCCACTGCCGGCCCGCGCGCACGATGGTGCCCGACGCGATCTCGACCCCGCGATCGCCGGCCGGCTGCACGAACACGCCCTGCGCGCTCCCCTTGTCGCCAACCATGTACCCATAGGCGTCGGCCACGACGACCGCATGCATGTCCGACAGCGCCGCATCGTCGGCGAACGCGATGTCGGTGCCGAGACGTCCGATCGTCGTCGCTCCGCCCGGCTTGAGCGGGTACTCGTTGGCCTCCACACCGGTCGGCAGCACCGCCACGAGACGGCACGGCGCCAGGGGCACGACCCGGCCGGTCGAGGGCGCCTCGGGCGCCTGTCGCGACGACGGCGGCGCGGGCGACGGGGCCGGCGCCGGCGGCTGCGCGCCCGCAAACTCCAGATGCACGTCGACGACCACGCGGCCCGCCAGCTTCTGTGCGATCACTTCCGCCACCATCACCCCGTCGCGCAGCGCCGCCTTGATGTTGCCGCGGCGCTTGATCTCGACGAAGCCGGCCGGATCGGCCTCGAAGTCCGCCGCCTCGAGGTACAGGGGGCTCAGGACGTCGCCGGCCAGATAGACGTCGGGCTGGCGGGTCTCGAGCAGCGGCGTGACCACCATGCGCCTCTTGTTCGACGCGCCGCCGGTCACCTGATGGACGCCGACCTTCGCGAGGAGCGCTGCGGGGATGTCCTCGCCGATGCACGCGATGCAGCAGCGCTTTCGGAACTCGAACTGCGTGGTCTGGATGGGCATGCCCGCGGCGGCCACTCGCGCGGTGCGGATCGACAGCCAGGCGTCGCCGTCGGCATCGACGACGGCCACCGGCTCGCTGTTGGGCAGGTACCGGACATTGCCGTTGCCCACGAAGGCCTCGAAGAACACCTCGGCGAGCGCTTTGGACACTTTCGGCATCTTGTCGCCGCGGTACGACCAGAAGACGGGCGAGCCGTCCGAGGCCGCCTGCTTGGCGTTGGAGATCGCAATGACGGCCTCCGCCGCGGACGTGCCGCCGCCAACCACGCACGCCGGTTCGCCCACGTACGCCGTCGGATCGGAGAGCCCGAACGCGAGGCCGTCGACGTTGCCCGTCACGTCGAGACGGCGCGGCACCCCGCGGCCCACCGCGAGCACGACGTGCCTGGCGCGGAACGAGTGATCCGCCTTCGTGTTGTGGTTCCAGGCGAGCACGCGCCACAGCTCGCCCTCGCGCTCGAGTCCGAGCAGCTCGACGCCGATCTGGGCGGGCACGCGGTGCCTGCGGTACAGCCCCTTCCACCGCTCGCACATCTCGTCCTTGTCGATGGGCTCGAACTCGAGGCTGCGAACGAGCGGTCCGCCCTTGGGGAACTGCATGCTGTCGCCGCCGCCGAAGTCGGGCAGGATCTGCTTGTCCTTCGCGTAGTCGCGAATCCGCTTCATCAGATCGTCGTAATCGATCACGAGGGCGGAGAGGCCCAGCTCCTTCGCGCGGAAGGCGACAGCGGTACCGAAGGGCCCGCCGCCCGAGACGAGGATGTCGAGGACCTCCGGCAGCACGACCGGCTGGTCGAGGAGGAATGTGCCGTCGGGAGCAGTCTCGGGCCTGGGGCCAGGGGACATATGGATCAGGTGACGACACCGGGGCGCCGCAGCAGCTCGACGCGGAACTCGAAGCTGGCGAACGCCACGCGATCGCCGTGCGCCAGTGGATGGGCACCCTTCACGTCGGCGCCGTTGACGCTGGTGCCGTTGGCGCTGTCCTGGTCGTGCACCAGCACGTCCGCGGGCGTGACGACGATCACCGCGTGCACGCGCGACATCTCGCGGCTGTCGATCCGAACGGTCACGTCGGGCGCGCGGCCGATCGTCGAGCGGCCGATCGGCAGCGTGAACGCGCCGACCTCCCCGACCAGCCGGACGCCGGTCAGACGGTCAACGACGGACGTGGACGGCTCGACGTGCACCGTGCGCTCGGCCTCGACCGGCTGGGGCGCCGAGCTCGAAGGCGCCCCTGCGGACACACCGTGTGGCACCGCAATCGGCGCCGCCGCGCGCGGCTGGGGACCCACCTCGTGGAATCCCATGATCGTTGGTGCCGCCGGCGCTGGCTCGCTGCCGCCAACCTCCTCGAGCACACCCTGCGGCGTCTGCAGCGGACCCGAGGCCGGCGCGCCAAGGATGGTGCCCCCCGCCACGGGCGCCTCGGCCGAAGCCGCGAGAGGAGGCGATGCCAGCGCCGCGGGTATGGGATCGACAGCGAGCTGTCCCGGCCAGATCAATCGCGTCTTCCACTCGAGGTCGACCTGCGGCGCCGCGGCCGGGGCCGTGGGCACATCCGCCGGCGGAGGCGCCGCCGCGGCAGGTCGCGCGTCCGCGCCTGGCACGCCCGTGAGGCGCACGCGGCACCGCCGCGTGGCCCCGATGTGCAGCTCGTCGCCGTCGCGCAGAGGCGTCGGCGCCGACAGCGGCCGGCCGTTGAGCCGCGTGCCGTTCGCCGAGCCGAGGTCCTCAGCGGTGAGGGCGCTGCCCGTGTGGATCAGGCGAACGTGCGCGCGCGAGACGGCAGGGCTGTCGATCACCACCGTGGCGCCCTCGGCACGGCCGATGACCAATTCGCCGCGCGGAACCGGAACCGAGCGGCCGACGTCGGGGCCGTCGAGCCATTCGAGCCTGGCGTCGATCGCGGCTGGCGCGGCCCGACCCTGCCCTTCCACAAAGACCAGATCCACGTGTCGGCCCAGGCCGATGACGTCGAGGTGCCCGAGCTTCGCTCGCGTGACCGGTTCGCCGTTGAGCGACGTGCCATTGCGGCTGCCGACGTCCTCCAGCCAGTAGCCGTCATCGGCGGAGACGATGCGCGCGTGCTTGCGGGAGACGTCGCTCATCTCCACGACGACATCGTTGTCCGGGGCCGCCCCGAGGCGAAGCTCCTTCTCCACCGGTACGCTCACCCGGCGGCCGTCCCGCACCCACCCGAGCAGACGCGCGTCCATCTCACGCCGTGAAGAGCGCCTGCAGGCGCTCGTGGTCCTTGAAGTTCACGCGCGTGGCCGCGCCGTGCGGGCACATCTGCACGCAGGCGGGACCGGCGCTGCGGCCCACACAGAGGTCGCACTTGGTGGCGAGATTGATCGGCGCGCCCGCGCTCGTCGTGTATGGAACGGTCCGGATGTTGTCCCAGGGGCAGCGGCGCACGCAGTTGCCGCAGCCGATGCAGGTCCGCTGATCGATGGCGACCTCGAGCGTCCCGAGCGGGCGCGAGATGGCCCCGGTCGGGCAGCCGATCATGCACACCGGATCCGTGCACTGATAGCAGGCGCTCGGCACGCTGAATCGGCGGAAGCGCGTGCCCTCGCGCACGAAGCGCGGGAGGCCGTCGTGCGCGTCGGCGCAGGCGCGCACGCAGTCGTCGCACCGCGTGCAGCGCTCGAGATCGATCAGCAGCACGCTCTCGCCGTGGATGAGGCCCGAGTCCATGGCAAACTGCAGGTGCTGGGACCGCAACGGGTTGGCCGCCACGCCCGCGCGCCGCTTGAGGCGGCCGACCATCGCCTCCCACAACTGCCGTTCGACGGCCGGCCGGGCCGGCAGGATCGCCCGCATCCGGTCGTAGCCGATCTTCACGAGCTCGACGTGCTCCAGCGCCGTCAGCGTGAACGGCCACAGCTCGTCGAGCAGCAGCCCCGTCTCGCCCGCGAAGTCGCCCTTGCGCAGGTACGTCACGGCCACGTCGCGCACGCCCACGCGTACGCCCACCTTGACGTAGCCGCCGCGGACGAGGACGAACGCTTCGGGGATGGCGCCCTGCTCCACGATCACGCGGCCGGGCTTGAAGCTCACCAGCTCGGCTTCGCGGGCGACCTGGTCGAGCGCCTCGTCTCCAACGTCGCGGAACAGCGGCACACGGCGCAGGTGGTTCCGTAGCGTCCGCTCGCGGTACCGCTGGTCGAACGCCTCCTTGAAGCTCGCGAACTCGGGCTGATCGAACATCGCCCGCAGCGCGGGCGTTCGAATCAGCAGGCACCGGACCTCGGCGGCTGCCACGATATCGGTGGCGATCGGATAGCGGGAGAGGGCGCTGCCTTCCCCGAAGATCTCGCCCGGCCCGAGCATCGCCCGGTCGCCCGGGCGCAGATCCAGCGGCAGCTCCTCGAGGACGACGGTCTCGGCCTGCGGAGCCGGGGGGGCACTGCCGCGCGAAGCCCCCTGGCGATCGTGTGGGCGGGCGACGGCCGGCACGCGGCCCGCGTCGGCCGCCTCTGCTCCCGCGTGCAGGCGGACGTCCACCAGCCCCTCGATCAGGTAGTACGCGCCATCGCAGTACTGACCTTCGCGCAGGATGGTCTCGCCGCGTGCGTATCGGCAGTCATAGAGGTGGGGCGCAAGCTGGGCGAGCGCCTCCTCGCTCGCCGCGCGGAACAACGGCAGGCGGCGGAGCTGGACCCGATCGGACGGCGCGATCGTGCTCACGGGGCCGAAGGCAGACGACGGCTGAAACCGGAAACCATGGGACACCTCTGAAGAACGGCAGGCAGGCGTCGAGCGGGTCGAATCATAACACACGGCTTTCGCCCCTCTGCGTGCGCCCCTCCCGCCTGTCCGGCGGCGCGTGGCAGTGCTATATTTGCTCGCTACCTCAGGGTTTTCTGACCATGCACCTCCTGTTTGCGGCGGCCACCGACCCAGGTCTCGTGCGGCAGCGGAACGAAGATCGATACGTGGCGGACGCCGAGCTTGGATTCTTCCTCGTCGTCGACGGCATGGGCGGGCACGCCTCGGGCGAGCTGGCGTCGGCCACGGTGGCCGAAGCCGCCACGGCGTTCATCCGTGAGACCGCCCGCGACTCGGACCGCACCTGGCCGTTCGGGCTCGACGCGGAACTGTCGCCGCTGGCCAACCGGCTGCAGGTGGCCGTGCGCAGCGCCAACCGCGCGCTGGCCGTCCGCGCGCAGCGCGACGCGGCGCTCAACGGCAGCGGCGCCACGCTGGCCGCCGCGCTGTTCGGCGGCGGCCGACTCGTCGTGTCCAATGTCGGGGACTGCCGCGCCTATCTGGTGCGGCGCGGGCGCCTGACGCAAATCACCCGCGACCACTCGCTCGTCGCGGAACAGGTGGCCATGGGGCTCATCGACTCCGAGCAGGCTCGGACGCATCCGCTCCGTCACGTGGTGACCCGCGCCGTGTCGGGCGACGCGGGCATGGTGGTCGACATCTGGGAAATGCCGGTCGACGCAGGCGACCGCATCCTGCTCTGCTCCGACGGCGTGCACGGCGTGGTCCCAGACCGGGAGCTCACGGCGCTGGCCACCGCAACGGACCGCACGCTGGACGAGATTTGCGGCGCGGTGATCACCGCCGCCAAGGCGCACGGCGCCCCCGATAACGCCACTGCCGTGCTCATCGAGGCCGCCGCGTGAGCACGGCACCCTCGCGCATTGGAGCCTACGAGATCGTCCGCCGGCTCGGCTCCGGCGGCATGGGCACCGTGTATCTCGGACGCGACCCCGAGCTCGATCGGCCGGTCGCGATCAAGGTGCTGCGCGAGCAGGTGCACGATCAGGAGCTGCTCGAGCGCTTCTTCCGCGAGGCGCGCGCGGCGGCGGCGCTGCG
The DNA here is from genome assembly GCA_016210845.1 of Acidobacteriota bacterium. Lineage (GTDB taxonomy): Bacteria > Acidobacteriota > Vicinamibacteria > Vicinamibacterales > UBA2999 > JACQTK01. The sequence continues at coordinate 8,246 of JACQTK010000107.1, forward strand.
CCACCCGAACATCATCACCATCTACGCCAGCGGCCAGCACGACTTCCAGCCGTTCATCGCCATGGAGTTCGTGGACGGCGAGTCGCTGGCGGAGGTGATCCGCCGCCAGAAGCCGCTGACGCTCTCCGAGAAGCTCTCCTACATCGAGCAGCTCTGCGCGGGGCTGCACTTCGCGCACCGGGCGGGCATCGTGCACCGCGACATCAAACCGGCCAACCTGATGGTCGACCGCGAGGGCGTCATCCGCATCCTCGACTTCGGCATCGCGCGGGTGGAAGGCTCCGGCATGACGCGCGACGGCGCCATGATCGGCACGCTCAACTACATGTCGCCGGAGCAGATGCTCGGGCGGCCCGTCGACCATCGCAGCGACATCTTCGCCGTCGGGGCCGTCGCGTACGAGATCCTCTGCTACCAGCAGGCGTTCAAGGGCGGATTGAACGACGGCCTGCTCCAGCGGCTGCCGCACGAGGACCCGCCCGCGCTCAAGGATCTGTGCATCGGCGTCCCGCCCGGCCTCGAGCAGGCCGTCATGCGGGCGCTGCAGAAGGCGCCCGACAGCCGCTTCCGCGATCTGGCCGAGATGCGGGCGGCCCTCGTGGACGTGCGCCGCCAGCTCGAGACCGACGCCAACCTCGCCACGATCGTCGTTCGTCCGACGCCCGGCCAGGCGGGACGGCCGCCGTCGAGCCGCGCCTCCGGCGTGCCGCCCACGGGATCCTCGCAGCAGGACGCGCTCGGCCTGCTCAACCAGCCGCGCGAGACCAGGGACCTCACCGTGCGGCAGCGGCTCACCGAAGCGAGCGTGCACCTGCAGAAGGGCGACGCGCCCGCGGCGGTTCGGCTGCTGCAGCAGGTGATCGCGATCGATCCGGGCAACCGGACGGCCACGGAGATGCTGGCGCGGGCGCAGACGGCCACCGCGGGGCGGTTCCCCTCGCGCGCGGGCACGGCCGACGGCTTCGACATTCCGCTCGATCGCGGCACGCTCGCGGACGCACCACCTGCGGTGTCCCCGCGCACGCCTGTCGTGCCGATTGCCGTCGGGGCGGTCGTCGTGATCGGCGCGCTCGCGGCGATCCCATGGTGGCTGATGTCGCGCGACGAACTCCCTCCTGAGACGATCGCCTCTGGCGAGGCGTCTGTGGCGACCGGCGCGGCGACCCTGTCGGGCGTGCCGACTGACGCGCCTGACGCGTCGACGGCGTCGCCGCCGGCGACGGCGCAACTGCCCGCGGCCCCGGCGGAGACGACCACGGGCACGGCGCCCGCGATTCCTGCGTCTGCACCCGCGCGCGAGACGCCGCCGCCAGCCGCGCCGCCTCAGGTGCAACCGCCACGGCAGACGACGACCACACCACCTGCGGGTCGCGGCGAGACGCCTGCGCCTTCGCCGCCACCCGCTGCTGCGGCTGGTCCTTCACCGGCGGAGCTGGCCGCGGAGAACGAGATTCAGAACGTGCTGGCGCGGGTGAACGCGATGTTTCTGGGAGGGGACTTCGCGGGCGCCCTCGATCTGCTGGCGAAGAACCCGGACACGACGGGCGACGAACGGATCCGCACGGTGGCGAATCGCGTGACGTCGGCGGCCTTCGACGCCATGGCGTCGGCGGAACGGGACGCCACCACGCGGAACGCGGCCCAGTTCGCGGCCGATACGCTTCGCCTGGCCACCGACGCGAAGGGACGCGCCGATTCGTTCCGCCAGCGGGGAGATCTCGTCAATGCCGGACTGAACGCGCTGAGCGCGCGCACCTTCTTCCAGCAGGCCGCCACCGACGCGCTGACGCGGCGCAATCAGCAGCAGCAGGCCGCGGCGTCGCCGCAGCCGAGCGCCGTCACGACGCCCGCGCCCACGCCCACGCCCGTGCCAGCTCCGAGTGCGAGCGACCGCGAACGGCCGGGAATCATCGCCGCGCTCGGCCGCTGGCAGGCGGCGCATCGCGACGGGGACATCAAGGCGGCGCTGACGGTGTTTCCCAATCTTCGACGCGAGGCGCAGCAGGCACTCCAACGGTCGTTCAACGACTGCCGTCCCTTCGAGTGGGACTTTTCGGACGAACGGTTCCTGATGGATGAAGGCGACCCGACCACCGTGCAGGTGAACCTGAGGAGCACCTATACGTGCACACCGCGCACCGGTCAGCGCCCGCAGCCTGCGGCGCAGCGCGAGATCTTCACCCTGCGCAAGCGCGGCGATGCCTGGTACATCGAAGGCACCGCCGTCACGACCAACTAGAGAGTCAATCGGTCGCCTACTGCTTCGTGGCGGTGAACGTGCTGTTGATTGTCAGCGTCCCCACCGACGAGCCCTGAGACGTCGTGATGCTGGCCGTGAGGTTCTCGGTGCCGCTCATCGTGCTGCCCGAGACGGTGGCATCGAGGCGGCTGGACTGGTGCCTGATCCGACGAACGGCGCCACTGAAACAGCTGATGTCCACGTTGTCGGTCGGAGCCGTGCACGCGGTGGCGGTCAGGCTGATCGAGCTGCTGCCCGCCGTGCCCGCATAGGTGCATCTCACGCCGGCGTCGGTGTCGCCGCTGACGGAAAGGGCACTCCCGGTCTGCTGAACCTGAATGGTGCCCGTCCCGCGCGATCCGACCAGACCCTGAAACACGCCCGACAGGCACTCGCCGCCCGAGACGGAGGTCACCGTCGACGTGACGGTCCACGTACCCGCGACCTGTGCGACGGTGGCCGACGGTTCGGTCGGAGACTTGCCGCCACACCCGATCGCCGCACCCGCGAGCGCGGCCGCCAGAAGCCCGAACGTTCGTGAGGCGAGCCTCACTTGCGATAGAGCCCCAGCGGCACCGAGGTCGGCGCAGACGAGGTCAATTGCTGCACCGACGAGATCGACGCCTGCCCCGACGCGTTCAACGTGAAGTTGAAGACGTGCCAGTTCGGCGACGTCGAGCTGCCGCTGGCGCTGGACACGCGGAACTGCGCCAGTTGCGCGCCGCTCTGGAACACGGTCACCACGGCCTGCGAGACGTCCCATCCGGGCGTCGTGCTGAAATTGTGCACGTAGTAGCTGTAGCTCCCCGCCACGAAGGACCCGCCGGACTGGGACACGGTGATCGTCTCCGGCCCGAACCCGGTGACATCGTCCACGTCGAGCGACACGTACGACACGGGATTGGGGTTGCCGAAGAAGCAGTGGAACCGGCTGCCGCCCGGTGTCGGTCCCACCAGGTGCGAGTCGAGATCCGACGGCTGCGATCCCCAGGTGAGCACGATGGTCACGTTGGACCCGGTCCCGGTCGACACCAGCGCCGTCGAGAACGTCGTGGTGCTGCCCGCGACGACATTGACCGTGTCAGTGCGGGTCGTGAATCCGGTCGCGCTCGTCGTCACCGTCTGCGAGCCTGCCGGTGCATTGCTCAGCGTGTAGCGTCCGCTCGAATCCGTGGTGGCCGACACGCTGCCGACGGCGACACGGGCCCCCGAGATCGGCTGCCCGTTGCTGGCATTCGAGATCGTCCCCGTCAGCGTCCCCCCTGCGGGGGTCAACGCCACGGAGTGGTTGGTCGTCCCGCCGATGGCGATGTTGACCGTGTCGGTGCGCGTGTTGAAGCCGGACGCGCTGCTCTGCACCGACTGCACGCCCCCGGGCGCCTCGTTGATCGTGTAGTTGCCGCTCGAGTTGGTCGTGGCGGACACACCCCCGACGCTCACGGTGGCCCCGGAGATCCCTTGTCCGTTGGCCGAGTTCGTAATGCGGCCCGTCAGCACGCCCACGGTCTGCACGGTGAAGCTGCCGAACGTGATGATCGGCGAGGAGAACCGGATGCGGTTGCCGTTCGCATCGGTGCCCGTGAAGAACGCCTGGTACGTCCCCGCCTGGTCGTTGCACCCCGACCACCGTCGGCGCTCGCCAGCCGCCAGCGATCTGACCGGATTTTCCTCAGTGAAGCGGCGGACGACCTGGGTGCCGCGGCGTTCTTCCACCTCGAGCGTGTCGTCGAGCGTGACGGCGACGCCGTTGGTCTCCGCCACCTCGATGGCGAACGGGAAGCCGCGGCTCCCATCCAGACACGTGCCCTCGGGAATCGTCGTCCCCGGGAAGACCGTGATGATGACGTTGGCCCGGCCGAGGTTCACCGACGGAATCGGGCTCGTGGCGGTGGCCGTGGCCGTCTGGCTCGTCACCAGGCCCGTGCAGGTGCCGGTGTGCTGGATGTCGCCGACGCTCCAGTCCACTCTCGTGCCGGTAAACGTCCCGGTCACCTCACCGCGCCCTTCGCAGGTCACCAGGACCCGCGGCTCGACCGACCCGACGGGCGCGCCGAAGATGCCGCGCGACGACCCCTTCTCGATGCTGGCGACGCTCCGGACGGCTGCGGTGTCCGCGGGAAGCGTCACGAGCAGCGTCGCACGGAACCGGCCGTCGCTCAGCGTGCCGTTCAGGGCGCCCTGCAGGCTGCCGCTGCTGCCGCCCGAGGACTGGAACTGCGCGACGAACTGATCCTCCGCGGCCAGCTGCAGCGACATCGTCAGCGACTGGGCGGCCTCGTTGATGCTGAAGGCCCCGCCGACGCGCCGATAGGTGAGCGTGCCATCGTAGCGGCCGCCGCCGCCGCCGCTCAGGAGCGGGCTCGGCGACCCGGGGAGCGACCCCGGGCTGCACGCGGCCGACGCGAGCACGACGGCCAGGACCGCAACCCACGCCAAGAGCTTCGTGCGCCGATTCCTCGTGATGTTCGCGCCCATGTTATCTGTCCGTTCCCAGGAGCCAGGACACCGTCACGCTGGCGAGCTGGATGCCTGGCATGTTGAACCCGCCGCCCACGCGAACCTTCACGCGATCACCGACGAGGGCCGCGACGGCCAGCTCGGCACGCGCCAGGGGAAAGATGTCGATCTCACGACCCGCCAGCTCGAACAGCTCGTTGAAGGCGATTGGCGCCTCCACGTCTGCGCCGTCGGTGGTCGACACCGATCCGGTCAGGAACCCGCGCATCTGCGCGAGCCCGCCGCCGAGGTTCACGCCGATCTGCGCGCGCCCGACGCGCGCAAACGCGAAGAAGCGGTGCAGCTCCACGCCGAGCCATTCGGCGTCGTCGGCCACCACGGAGATGACGCCGCCGGAGCTCTCCCGGATGGCGACGGTCGACTCCTTGGACAGCCGCTTGTGCACGAGCGTCACGCCCCACTCGCCGCCGAACGTCGTCCCGCGGACGAGACCGAGGCGCAGCTCGTAGCCCCTGATGTCGAGCGTCTCCGCGTCGAACAGCTCGCCGAGCTGTTCCGGCACCTTCCACAACGGCGCGAAGCTGCCGGTGATGCCCCACGAGGGGTTGTCGAGCTGGGCGAGAGCCGGACGCGGCACGGCCGCAAGGCACGCGAGCACGAGCACGATGACCAGCCAAGGGCGCTGCCATTGATACCCCGTCCGATCGCCCTCGGCTGGTTCGCGTTGCTGGCCTGGCGCGCTCCGCGCGCGTAGCCCGTTATGCGGTCGCACAACGGGGACGACACTCTCGTTCGGAGCCGCATAACGGGCTATGGGCCGCGCGGTCATCAGAACCCCCAGTCAAACCCGATGATCGGAGTGAGCTCGTCACGCAGGCCGCTGTCGTCGATTGGCTTCAGAATATTGGCCGTCAGCAGCGCCGAGCCCGCAAAGTTCCACTTGATGCCCGCGGCCACCGACATCTGGCGCAGCCCCTGCGGGTTGACCGACGCGATGGCGGCGGAGGTGATGCCGAAGGGGTTGCCCCGAAACGGCAGATCGCGGTACCCGAACCGGCCGCAGTCGGTGATCGTGCGCCCGGTGAGCTCGCCGTTCACCGTGAGGCGATCGCTGGCGGCCCATTCGATGCCCGCCGCGTACACCGATCCATGGCGCCCCGCGTCGATGGCGGCTCGGTTCAGCGGGTCATAGACCTGGAACGGGTCGCTCCAGAACTCGTAGCCGGCGGAGACGTGCGGCGCGATGGAGCCGAAGGTGGCGGACCAGATGCCGCTCACCGCCGTGCGGGTGACACCCGCACCCAGCAGCGCCTCCTTGTCGCCGGTCGGGACGCGCGCGTCGATGCCGAGCGCCACCCCGCCCTGCTCGGCGGGATAGAGCCGAATCTTGGCTCGCAGCGCCACGTCGCCAAGGCCTTCCGAGGTGGCGGCCCCTTCCGAGATCTCGTCCGCAATCTGATGCGTGCCGGTCATTTGAAGCCTCACGTACGGCACGGCCACGCCGAGGTCGAACCAGCTGCTGAGCGCGACGTTCGCGAACAGCACGACGGTGTCGGTCTTGACGTCGAGGGCGACATTCCCCGTGAACAGGTCCGTCGAGCCGGCGCGCAGGATGGTCGTGCGTAGCGAGCCGTCGCGCAGGTTGATGCCGTCGAGGGTGTCGTACGTGGTGCGGATGTAGTTGACGCCGAAGTTGGCGCGGCCCTCGCCCGCCGTGACCGCGCGCTCCCCGAACATCGGGCCGAACGACGGCGCGGCGCGGCTGAACGAGCGCGTCACGGGATCGAACGTGAAGGTGAATCCGCCGGCCGACGAGCCGAGCGGCGCGGTCGACACCTCGAGCCCGACGAGATCCGCGATGACCTCGCCGATGTTCGAGACGCCCGTACCGGTACCGGCGGCGCTGGTCAACCGAATCATCAGCTGCCGCGGTGACAGCCCGGTCTGCGTCGCCGTTTGTGCGGACGCGCCCGTGGCGACGAGGAGCACGCCCACCACGAGTGCCCCGGAAATGACGAGGGACCGACGTCTCATGTGACCTCCCCGCTACCTCGACCCTGGAGGGGCGGTGATCGGACTGTTGACGACCAGTTGGACGGACCGGCGTCCCAAATTCCCACGAAGCTCAGCCGTCGAGGGCGGCGATTATAACAGCAGGGTCTCGGCGCTGATAACGCAGAAGCGGACAGGATCGAACGCGACCGACAATTCCTGGCATCGTCGTGCCAGGCTGTTACAGATCCGTAACTTTCAGGCGATCGGCCGGAGCAGTTCCGCGCGCGCGGCGATCGCCTCGGGCCCTTCGCGCAGCGCCGCGAACCGCTCTTCCATTGCATCGAAGATCTCGATGGCGGCCGGATCGAACTGCCGTCCGCTGTCGGCCCGCAGGCGGCGAGCGGCTTCTTCCACCGGCAGCGCGGACCGGTACGGACGCGCCGAGGTCATCGCGACGTAGCTGTCGGCCACGCCCATCAGGCGCGCATGGGGATGGATATCGGTGCCGGCCAGCTTGTCGGGATATCCCTTGCCGTCCCATCGCTCGTGATGACCGCGCACGGCAGGGAGCGCGTCGGTCAGGAACGGGAGCGATTCGAGCATGCCGTGTCCGATGGTCACGTGCCGCTCGATGGCCTTCCGCTCGTCGGGATCGAGCGGCCCGGCCTTGAGCAGCACCGCATCGGGCACGCCCACCTTCCCGATATCGTGCAGCATGCCCGCCCGCCTGATGATCTCGAGCTCCGCAGGCGGCTTGCCGAGCGTCCGGGCCAGCACCAGCGTGTACGCGGTCACACGCTCCGAATGGCCCGCCGTGTAGTGATCGCGGGCGTCGATCGCCTTGGCAAAGGCCTCGAGCGTGGCGCGGAAGTGCCGCTCGCGGTCGTCGTAGAGCTGCGCGGTCTCGAGCGCTGCGGCGGCGTGGCCCGCGAAGGCCGCGGCATACTCGGCCAGTTCGGGCGCGAACTGCTCGAGCCCGAGCTTGTCGGCGTAGAGCGCGCCGATCGGGCCGGCGCGGCCGAACAGCGGCACGCAGATCACGGAGTGGACGCCCGCGGCCAGCACGCTCGCCGCCTGCTGCAGCCGCGGATCCATCTTGATGTCGTGGACGATGAAGACGTCGCGGGAAGTGAGGGCCTGGCGCACGACCGTGGAGCTGGCGAACTCGGAGACCGACGAGTACGCGCCGGACGGGCGGACGGCTCGAGGCACGAGGGCCCCGGTCGCCGCATCGACCAGCAGGATGGCCGCGCGATCGGGCTTCGCGATGCTGTCCAGCCGCTCCAGGACCCGATCGAGCAGGGCCGGCAGATCGCTGAACGCCATGAGCTCGCGGCTCGTGGCGAGCAGCGCCTCGAGCGCGATCCGGTCGACCTTGGGGGCCGCGCTGACCGCCACCCGGCGCACGATCGTGTGGCCGGCAAACGCCTCGTCTGCCACGGGGTCGGTCTCCCTCGACGTGTCCTGCGTGGACACGAGGTATTCGACCTGTCCGAAGCGCACCATGTCGCCCGGCCGCAGCGCGGCGCGCACCTGCTCGGCGCCGTTCACGAACACGCCGTTCGTGCTGCCGAGATCGTCGACGGTGAGGCGTCCGTTGGTATCGACCGACAACCGCGCGTGCAGGCGCGACAGGCTGGGATCGTCGACCGTGATGTCGGCGTGCCCGGTACGCCCGACGGTCTTCGAGTCGCCGGCCGCCAGGTCGATCACCGGCAGGTGAGGCGCGGGCAGCGTGGGTTCGAGACGGAGGGCCGGCATTACGGGAAGACTATACCCAACACAGGGGGAAGGGGACAGGGGGAAGGGGGAAGGGCTGTCTCAGTGGGCAGGCACTCGACCTCCGTTAGGGCTCAGGCAACAGGCGAGGAAACAGGCAATCGGCGAGGAAACAGACCCCAGGCAACAAGTCGCAGGCCGCAACAAGCAATCTTGGTACGGCAGGGTTTTGTGCTTTCTCCGCCGCATGCCCAAGATCGAGTCGTTTCGCGATCTCCTCGTCTGGCAGAAGGCGATGCTTCTCGCAGAGCGCTGTTATGGTGTCACCAGGCGACTTCCCCGGGATCATCAGCTGGTTCTCGGCCACGAAATCCGCAAGTCGTGCGTTTCGGTCCCCTCCAACATCGCCGAGGGCCTCGGGCGACACCATAGCGACCCTTCCCCGAAACACTTCGGCGTTGTGATAGAAACAAGCCGAAGTGTTTCCGCACGACACTGATACGCACCGACCGGATCTGAAAGCCGACGTGCGACGCGCCCTCGCCGCACTGGTGTTGCTATCCGCCTTCGTGTGGTCGCTCCTCACCGTGGAGTTGCTGAACGATCATTTCGATCGCATCTCGCGCGGCCGCCAGATTCTAGTCGAGGGCGAGCAACCGTTTTCCGGCTTTCGCGACCCCGGCTACTTCCTGACGCTATATACGTCCGCTGCCGCTCAGGCTGTCTCGGGGGGCAGCCTGATTGGCGAGGCGGTGATCAATAGCGCAGCCATTGCGGCGGCCGTTGCGTTCACATTTATTCTGGCCACCCACGCCGCCTCGTCGACAGCGGTTGGCATAGTGGCGGCGTTATTCACCGTGATAGTCCCCCCTCGCTACTACGATTACGACAAGGTGTTGTTCTACACGTCCGGGCTGGTCTTGGCGTGGCGCTACGCTGATGGACGTGCCCTTGGCACGCTCATCGCCACAGCAGTCGTAACCGCCGTTGCGGGACTTTTTCGGTATGACAACGGCGCGTTCCTGTTCGTCGCGACGATTACGACCCTCTTTGCGTGTCACTGGCGAGAACCCGGGAGACTGTTCCGTCGCACGTTGGTGTACGGAGTGATCGTGGTCGTGACATTGGCACCCGTAGCGATGGCATGGCAACAGACTATCGGTCTATCCGAAGTGGCGCGGCAGATCTTCACCTATGCGCAGATAGAAGGAGCGAGAACCCAAATCCTAACGCTGCCAAGATTGCGCGTGGAGGCCGGCCAGTCGGTGGTCGTGGCGCTCGTCAGTCCCGAGAACCGCGCGATGCTTCTGTATTTTCTGATCATCGCACTTCTGCCAGTTGCGTCAGCCGCACTCGTTTACCGAGTACGTCGACCACACGGCCAGAGGGTCATGGCGCATGACGCCGCGAAAATCGCGGCGTCGGTTGTACTCGGAGCGCTCGTCGCGGTGTTCATCCTGCGCGATCCGGTTCGGGCCCGCCTCGGTTCAGCTGCTCCAATAGCCGCGATCCTTGCTGCCTGGCTGGCAGGCCCTCTCGTGCCATCGCGTGAAGCAAGATCCCACGCTCGTCCGCTCGTTATCAGTCTCGGCGGTGTGGCCGCCCTCTATGTGGCGCTCGTTCTGACGGGACGTTCGCCAGCCGACTTGCTACAGGTCTCACGGACTGCGGCCGCGGGCCTGACCAAGGTTCGGGAACTCACACGAATGCCTCCCAGCCCGTCCCTGCTACCCGATGCCGACGCAACCGAGGGCATGGTGACGTACGTCCGGGCGTGCACGCCGCGCGGGAGCCGAGTGCTCGTCGACGGTTTCGTCCCTCAACTGTACTTCTTCGCCGAGCGCGGCTTTGCCGGGGGAATGCCGGTCTTCTTCGGTGGACATTGGTCGAGCGTGCAGGACCAGGATCGGATAGTCGAACAGTTGCGGCGCGAATTCGTTCCACTTGCGATCATCGAACCTGATTTCGCGGTCCGGTACGATCGAGTGGGCGCCTACCTCTCGTCAGCCTTCGTCGTGTCAGGTGTCAGCGCTTTTGACAATCCTCGTGCTCCCGCCGACGGGTACCACGTGCTCTTGCAGCGGGGAGTGGAAGCTACAACCTTCGACAGTCGCTGGAATCTCCCCTGCCTTGCGAGCTGGATACCGGCGGCAAAGGGTGGCTCGTGAATCTTCCGATTGTTAAACCCCGAGCCGGCGATCGAAATCGACGGTCAATCCGGGGCGAAAGTGGCTAGAGAGGCAAACCTGCCCTTGGCCGTTGCCTGCCGGTCGCATGATGCCGCCGCCTGTTTCCTAAGACAGCCCGTCCCCCTGTCCCCTTCCCCC
>JACQTK010000101.1 GCA_016210845.1 Acidobacteriota bacterium
CTATACGGGCACCCAGTTTCCCGAGCGGTACCGCAACGGCGCGTTCGTCGCGCTGCACGGATCGTGGAACCGGTCGGTGGCGGCGGGCTACAAGGTGGTGTTCTTCCCGATGACCGACGGCAAGCCCGGTTCGCTCGAGGACTTCTTGACCGGCTTCCTCGTCAACGACGGCTCTGGCGGGCAGCAGATTCAGCGGTGGGGACGCCCGGTCGGCGTCACCGTGGCGCCCGACGGCAGCCTGCTCGTGTCCGACGACGGCGGGAATCGGATATGGAGGATTTCCGTCGCTCGATGAGATCCGCATGAGCCTCAGGGCCCGGGCCTCGGGCCTCAGCTGAGGCCTAAGGCCTGAGGCCTGTCGAGTGTCGGTCGATCACGCCCGCGAGCGCGCGCTGGCACACGCGGCAGAAGGGCACCTCGTTGCGGGCGAACATCAGGCAGTCGATCTCGGGGCGATAGAAGGCCTGCGCGTCGTAGTTCGCGCCCTGGAAGAGGCCCACCTTCCTGGCGTGCTCCGCCGCAGCGAGCAGCCTGGTTTCCGTCTCGCGCTGCTCGCGGAACAGCTGCGTCATCTCTGCTTCCGGCCGGTTCTCGGCACGCAGCCGCGCGCGGCGCGCCTGGATCTCCTTGGAGAGCGTCTCGAACTCCTGCTTGGGCCACGGCGTCGGGATCGGCACGCCAGGCGTCAGCAGATCGCGCCACTTGAGCCGGCTCGGGTCCGTCTCCGTCGTCACGTTGGCCGGCCACGGCTCGACGATCCGCGCGGGCGGCTCGTATGCCACCGGCGACGTGTAGTACTCGTCCGCCAGCCCCGCGAAGTGGTGGGCGAACTCGTGGACGAACAGGTAGTCCGCGAAGTCATTGTCGACCGCCACCGTCGAGAGCACGTTGTAGAGGCCGCCTCCCCCGTAGATCGCGCCGTTGGTCAGGATCGTGAGGTACTCGTACGGGGCCCAGGCGGCGAGGTCGCGCATCGCGCGATTCTCGAACGTGAGGATGTAGCGCTCCGAGCCGAAGGCGTCGTAGCTGGCACCGACCGGCGAGCGGCGGTACACGCCCGTGGACGGCCGCGAGATGCCCGACTCCGCCGCAGGCGGGCAGATCCCCCAGATGTTGAAGTCGGTCCGGCGCGACGTGAACGGCTCCTGCGCGAAGAGCGCCGACGCCATGCGCCGCGCATCGGCTGGGAACTTCACCCCGCACTCGGCCGCGGTGTACCCATCGCCGAGCAGGAGCACGTCCACCTTGGTCTGGGGCTCCCCGTGCCGTTCGACCTCGATCGCCTGCTGCCGCGGCGGCGTGGAACGATCGATGAAGGGATCGGCCGGATCAATCGCGTGGCGCCAGACCTCGTCGTAGCCGCCGTTCTGGTTCCGCTTGTGGATGACGACCTCGGCCTTGCCCGGCGGCGCCGGAAACCGCAGCGAGTCGTGGAACGTGCGGCGCACGCGCCGGACCTCCGCGGTGGTGACCCACTCGGCGAAGGCAGGATCGTAGCCGCGCGCGAAGATCACGCGTCCCGTGCCGTCGATCACGTCGAAGCGGTAATTGCCCGCGGGCGACGGCTCCAGGTCCGCCGTGGGGCGATCGGGCCACGCGAGCGGCTCGATGACGAGCCGATCGAAGCTGTACGCTTCGATGCCGGGGCCGCCGGTCTGATAGAAGTCGAGACGCCAGGTTCGCGGGGGCTCCTGCGCCTCGGGGCGCGCGAGCACGAGGAGCACGCAGGCCAGGGCCAGTCGCACGCGCATGGCCCGGATTATCGCACGCGTTCCTCAATCACGCCTCAAGCCGATCGGAAGAAGCGCGCCAGCCGCTGCGTGGCTTCCGTCAGATCATCTGCGTCCGCGTAGCCGTACGACAGGCGCAGAGACCCTTCCCCGCTCGAGCCGAACGAGGCGCCTGGAATGGTCACGAGGTACGCGCGCTCGATCAGCTCGTGCGAGAGGCGCGTCGAATCCGTGCAGCCCTCCACGTGCACGAACGCGAACAGGCCGCCGCGGGTCGGGGTCCAGCGCAGGCGCGAAATGTCGGCCAGCCCGTCGGCCAGCACGCGTCGGCGGCGACGCAGCTCGCCGTGGAACGAGGCCGCATAGCCCCAGCTCTCCCTCACCGCCGCCTCGGCGGCCATCTGCGAGACGACCGGCGCGCAGATGATCATGGCATCCTGCACCTTGATCGCCTGCTCGCAGACCGACGCGTCCGCGAGCATGTACCCCACCCGCCACCCCATCATCCCGAACGACTTCGAGAACGTGCCGATGACGACGACGTTTCTCCGCCAGTGGGCGACGGAGGCCGCGCTCCAATGGGCGCCGTCGTAGACGAACTGCATGTAGGTCTCGTCGCTGATGACCACGACGTCGCGGCCGGCCGCCTCCCGGACGATGCGCGAGCCTTCCTGCGCCTCCACGGGCGCGCCCGTCGGATTGCTCGGGTTGCACAGCACGATGGCCTTGGTGCGGGGCGTCACGTGCGGTTCGAGGTCGGACCACCGGACGGCAAACGTGGTGCGATCGCCCACCGGCGCCTCGATGGCCGTGGCGCCAAGGGCGACGACCATCATCTGGTGGTTCGTGAAGTACGGCGCAGGCAGGATGACCTCCGAGCCGGGATCGACCAGGGTCGTGAGGGCCAGCGCGAACGCGTGATTGCCGCCGGCCGTGATCACCAGATCGTCCGCGGCGGCGTCTGCACGCGTGGTCTCCGCCAGTCGTTCGGCCAGCAGCGTGCGCAGGCTCGGCAGCCCGGGGTCGGTGGCGTAGCGATGGACCTCGGGCGTGTCGAGCGCCGCGCGGGCGGCCGCCAGGGCCGATGGCGGCGGCGCGAAGAAGGGCACCGCCTGGCCGAGAGAGATGACGCGACGGCCTGCCGCCCGGAGCTCGGCGGCGCGCCGGTTCAGCGGATCGAACGGCGGAAGGTCGAGGTTCCGGATGCGCGAAGGGACGAGCGTGGACCGCACGAGGGGACTATGTTATTACGGCGGCGCGAGCGCGCCGCCGCGCCTCCCCTCATCGCCGCACCCACCACGCGTGGACGAAGATGGTGTGATGCGGGGGAATGGTAACCGCGCGGACGGGCGCGGCTTGCACAGTCTTTGTCACTGGGACGGTGTATCGTTACGCCCGTGCCTCTCCGTCGTGCTGCAGCCGTGGTGGCGTGGCTCGTGATTCCCGTGGCCGCGGCCGCGGGGCAGGCGCCGGAACGCCCGCGCCGGACGACGACCGTTGGCGTTGCCGCCGCGCCGATGTCGCTCGACGGCGTCCTGGACGAAGCCGACTGGCGGACGGCGCCGCAGATCGGCGAACTCGTCCAGCGCCAGCCGGTCCCGGGCCAGGCCCCATCCGAGCGCACCGACATCCGGCTGCTGCGCGACGCCGGGAATCTCTACATCGGCGTCACGGCGTACGATTCCGAGCCGGGCCGGGTGGTCGGCAACCAGATGGCGCGCGACGGCGGCCTCGGCACCGACGATCGCATCGAGATCCTGCTCGACACGTTCCGCGATCAGCGCAACGCGTTCTACTTCGCGACCAACCCCGGCGGCACGCTGCTCGACGGGCTCGCCTTCGGCAACAGCCTCAACTCGGACTGGGACACCATCTGGGACGTGCGCACGCGCCGCACGGACGAGGGGTGGGTGGCCGAGTTCGCCATTCAGTTCAAGAGCCTGAACGTCCGGGCCGAGGGCGGCACCTGGGGCTTCAACGTGTCGCGGACGATCCAGCGGAAGCTCGAGGAGAACCGCTGGAGCGGCGCTCGGCTCGAGAACACGTTCTTCCAGGTGTCGGAGGCGGGCGAGATTCTCGACATCGGCCGCGCGAGCCAGGGGCTCGGCATCGACTTGCGCCCGTTCCTCGCCGGCACACACCTGCACCTCGGGCGAAGCGGCCCGAGCGAGCTCGACACCAGACCGGGATTCGATCTCTTCTACAACCTCACCTCGAGTCTGAAGCTCTCCATGACGGCGAACACCGATTTCGGCGAGACCGAGGTGGACGCGCGGACGATCAACCTGACGCGCTTCTCGGTGCTGTTTCCGGAAAAGCGATCGTTCTTCCTCGAAGACGCAGGTGTCTTCTCGTTTGCGAGCACCGGCCCCCAGCCGGCGGCCGGCATTCCGGGCACCGGCGCCGAGGTGTTCCCGTTCTTCAGCCGTCAGATCGGTCTGCTGAGCGGCCAGGAGGTGCCGCTCGATGCGGGCGTCAAGCTCACGGGCAGGGTGGGGCGCACCGACATCGGCGTGCTCGACGTGCGGACGCGGGACGTCACGCTGGCCGGCGGACGCGAGGTCGAGGCGAAGAACCTCGTCGTCGCGCGCGTCCGGCAGAGCTTCCTTCAGCAGTCGTACGCCGGCGTCATCGTGACCGACGGCAATCCGGCGCTGCCGTTGAGCGGCCGGACGCTGGGCGCCGATCTGCGGCTGGCGACGTCGCGGCTGCTGGGGCGGTCGCGCAACCTCGTGGCGACGGCCTACGCGCTGCGCAGCATCAACGAGGGTCGCACGGGCCGCGACTGGTCATACGGGATGTCGGCCGCCTATCCGAACGATCGCATCGCCGCGCAGGTGGTCGTCCGCGAGATCCAGGAGAACTTCCGGCCGCCGATCGGCTTCGTGCAGCGCGACAACGTGCGGCTGGTCCGCGCGGCCTTCAGCTTCAACCCGCGCCCGCGGAGCTTCCTGAACCTGCAGCAGACGTTCCACGACTTCTACTACACGCAGTTCACGAACCTCTCGAACGGACGGATCGAGAGCGCCGACTTCTACATGACGCTCTTCGATTGGCATTTCCGCAGCGGCGACAACTGGCACGGCATGCTCGACTTCCAGCGCGTCTACGAACACCTGTTCGAGCCGTTCGCCATCTCGCCCGGCGTGGTGCTGCCGGTGGGCGAGTACCGCTTCAACCGGTTCCGCAGCAACCTGTTCACCACGGCGGCGCGACGCCGTGTCTCGGGCGGGGCGACCGTGACGTGGGGCGAGTACTGGTCCGGGGACGCGGAGCAGTTGACCGCCAACGTGACCTTCCGCCTGCCGCCGACGTTCGCGCTGACGCTCAGCGCGAACCAGACGTGGGCCGAGCTGCCCGAAGGGCATTTCACGGCGCGCATCTTCACGTCGACCGCCAACTACACCGCATCGCCGCGGTTTGCGATCTCGAACCTGCTTCAGTACGACAACCGGTCGCGGAACCTGGGATGGCAGGGGCGCCTGCGGTGGACGCTGCGGCCGGGCGACGACATCTTCCTCGTGGTGAACCAGGGATGGGTGCGCGAACCCGGCGAGGCGCCCCGGTTCCGCGCGATGGACCGGAAGCTGTTGGCGAAGGTGCAGTACGCGTTCCGGTTCTAACGTTAGACGCGTCAGAATCGCACGAGCCGGTTCACCTTGACGATGAGGGCCCGGTTCGCCAGCTCGGGAAGGCCGTGCGACAGCGTGTCCCGCTGCTCGTTGAGCACGACGAACAGCTCGCTCCCCGGCCGATACTCCCAGCGCAGGCGGACGTTCGCGCTCACGAGGTGACTGCTCGCGTTGTACTGCAGGAGCGCGCTGACGAACATGAGCGGCGTCACCGTATAGGTGACGCGCGCATTGATCAGGCGCGTGGTGAACGAGCCCTGCGCCAGATCGACCCAGTTGGCCGAGACGCTCGGCTCGATCGAGAGCTGCGGCGAGAGGTTGACCCGTCCCTGTCCGATCGCGAGCGTTGTCCGGCGGCCGTTGTAGAAGGCGCCGTGCTCCGCCGACACGTTGCCGGAGATCGGCCGCTGACGCCCGAAGTTGTAGGCGGCGCGGCCGCCGGCAAACTCGTAGCCGCCGGCCGGCAGCACGACGCCGGCGGCAATCCGGAACGGGCGCGGCAGCCGCTCGTACGTCCCGCCGTAGCCCGCCTCGAACGTATCGCCGTTCTGCCGCTCGACGCCGAACTCGGCGTCCCAGGTGCGGGTCTCGAGCACTCCGGCGCCGTTCTCGACGCGCGCCATCGACGCGGTCCAGCTGAACTTGCGCACCCACCCAATCGAGGCGGGCCTCGGGCTGAAGCGGGCCGAGCCCGACGTGCGCCGCATGTCGGGCCGGCGCACGAACCCGACCTCGGGCCGGAAGTTCGCGCCGACGGCCAGGCGCTCCAGTTGCAGCCCGTAGCGGTCGCCGTTGTAGTTCAGCTGCGCGCGATAGCTGCGGTCGTCGCCGCGCAGGTGATCGGCGCGGGTCTGTGCCCAGTACGCGTTGAGCGCCAGGTTCGAGAAGAATCCGAAGCTCGCATCCACACCGTAGGTCTGGCTCGGCCCGGCGCCGGCCGTCTCGCCCGCCGAGCGGCCGGTGAAGACGAGTCCCACGCTGCTGCGCCGCAGGACGTCGCGTCTCAGCCGCAGCGCCGAGAAGTTGGTGGCCGGCGCGCCCGAAGACGCGTCGCTGCCCGACTGCGCGTTCATCGCGCCCGCCGTGAATCGTCCCGCCTGGGCCACGAGCCGCGCGCCCGCGCGAAGGGGCACTTCACGGCCCTGTCTCAGGCCGATTCGTCTCGTGTAGACCAGTATCGGGACGTCGCCGCCGCCCCCCGTTCCGGCGCCGCCGAAGGCGAACAGCCCCTGGTTCTCGAGAAAGAACTCGCGCTTCTCGGGGAAGAACAGGCTGAACCGGGTCAGGTTCACCTGCTGCTCGTCGGCTTCGACCTGCGCGAAATCCGTGTTCAGGGTGAAGTTGGCGGTGACGTTCTCGGTGATGCCGTACCGCACGTCGAGCCCGCCCGTGGCGCCGACCTCGTTGGCGATCCGCGGCGACGCGCCACGATCTGTCGACAGGCTGGAGACCACGTACGGCTTGAGCTCGATGTTTCGCGCGGGCGGCGGCGCCTCGATGCCGACGAGCGTCCCGGCGGTCCAGGGGCGGGTGGTGCCGGTCGTGCCCGTGCCTGGCGGCACAGCCGAGAGATACGAGATCTCGTTCTTCCAGCGGTTGCGGCGGCGGGCGTTGAAGCCCCACGTCTGGTCGCGCCCGGGCCGATAGCGGAGCGACTTGAAGGGAACGGCCGCCTCCAGCGTCCAGCCGCCCGTGAATCGGGCCGTCGCCAGCCGCCACACCGGATTCCAGTCGCCGCTGTAGCCTCCGCCGCTCCCGACCTGCCCGTCCATCCGGCCGCCGCTCGGCGCGATGTTGAACGCGACACCGGTTCGCAGATCGTGGAAGGTGTCGAAGGAGAACGCGAAATGATCATTCTGGAGGACGTTGCCATTGTCGCGCCGCATCTCGTTGGCGACCAGGCGCTCGGGGCGCGTCTCCCAGCACCGCGCGACGATATAGATGTTCAGGTCGTCGAAGAACACCCACACCTCGGTCCGCTCGGTGGCCGGCGCGCCGGAGACCGGTTCCGTCTGAATGAAGTCCGACACCCCCGGCACGCGTTCGTACACCTGTTCGTCCAGGACGCCGTCGAGCCGCAGCGGCTCCGCCAGCCGGCTGGCGTGCATCGTGGCGCGCCCTTCCTCGTCCCTGGCGACCATTGGACCGGGTGGGGCTGCCGGCGACGGATCCGGAACCGGCGTCTCGATCTGGCGGCTCTCAGCGCCCGCGACGCACGCGAGCAGGAGCACACCGAGGCAGGCGGACCAAGAGGCGGCGCGGCGTATCATGTCAGGACGACAGATCATCTCCATCGCGACGAGCGTGTCAATCGTGAACTGCTCCTGAGGACGATCTACCCCTCAGGTGCCGACGTGTGTGGTCGTGGATGATGCGCCAGCCGTCGCCGGTGCGCCGGAAGACCAGCGTGAAGCGGCCGCGCGGCGTGTCGCCCTGGCGCGTGAGCTGCCAGCGGCCCGTCGCCACATAGACGTCGCCGAGCGGCTTGATCTCCAGCTCGGTGAACGCCAGCGTCCCCATCTTCTCGCGCGTCTCGTAGGCACGCTTATAGCGGTCGAGCACGTCTGCCACCCGCGCGTGATCGTGTCCCCCGAGACGAAGGTGGTCGTCTCTTCCTTCGCGTACCCTTCCATGAAGCCGTCGATGTCGCCGCGGTTCCAGGCGGCCGCTTGCGCCTCGAGGACCGCGCGCACGGCGGCGACATCCGCATTGTCGGCCTGTGCACCAACCGCGAGAGCATCCAGTTGCGAGGCGAGGAGAAAGGCAGCGAGGAGCACGTCCCGGGTCGCGGTCAGGATACCAGCCAAGGGCTCGCCCTTGATATCCCGTTGTTCGCAGAGCCGAGCCCTTGGCTCGTGGTCAGTATCTGCTTGGCGCGCTCCGCGCGCCTAGGACCGCTATGCGAGGTAGCAACGAGCACAAAATTCTCGTTTGGGGCCGCATAGCGGTCCAAGGTTTGCGCCGGACGGGCGTGAAGCCGCTCCGGAGACGCAGCCCGCAGACGACCTCAGGCGCAGCCTAGCTCAAGGAGCGGCGTCAAGCCGCTCCGGAATTGCAGTCCCGCATGGACGACGAGCGGGGCCCGCTACGCACACCCGCTCGTCGTCCCGCAGTTCGTGCACGTGTAGCAGCTGCCGCTGCGGATCATCAGCGAGCCGCAGGTCGAGCACGGCGGCGCGTCCTCCTGGTTCTGGATGGCGGCGAATTCGGTGAGTCTCGATGCGGGCTCAGGCGGACCTGCCGCCTTCGCCGAGGCTTCGGCGGCCAAGGAAGGTCCGTCTCTACGCCCGTCGGCAAGGCCCTCCGCCCCCGCCCCGCCGACCTTACCCGCCTCACCGGCCCCACCCGCCTCGAGCGGCTCGGTCCGCAGGTTCACCCCCGCGCGGAACTGCGCCTCGGGCGACAGGAACTTCGTCGCCATCCACCGGAAGATGTAGTCGACGATCGACTTCGCGAACCGCACCTCGGGGTTCTTCGTCATCCCCGACGGCTCGAACCGCGCGTGGCTGAACTTGTCCACCAGCACCTGCAGCGGCACGCCGTACTGCAG
>JACQTK010000111.1 GCA_016210845.1 Acidobacteriota bacterium
GGCACGGCATCGAGCTGGTGGGCGCCCTTGGCTTCGAAAACGCCTATGCGCTCGCCATGCCCCGTCCGCACGCCGAGCGCGTGGGCATCCGCCTCATCAGCGACCTGACCGCACACGCGCCCCGCCTGGTCATCGGCGGTGATTACGAGTTCTTCGGCCGTCCGGAGTGGAAGGCGATCGAGGCCGCGTACCGGCTGACGTTCGCCTCCGAACGCACGATGGATGCCTCGTTGATGTACCAGGTCGTGGCAAGCGGCGAGGTAGACGTCATCAGCGCGTTCTCGACCGACGGGCGCGTCGCGGCCTTCGACCTGCTGGTGCTCGAGGATGACCGGGGCGCGATTCCCCCGTACGACGCCGTGATCCTGGCAGGCCCACGGCTGGTCCGCGAGCGGCCTGACGTGGTGGCGGCGCTGCAGCAGCTCACGGCCACCATCGATGCCGACCGCATGCGGCAGATGAACCTCGCTGTGGACCAGGATGGCGCGAGCCCCGCCGGGGTTGCCGAGGCATTCCTGCGGGATGTTCGAGAGGATCGGCTCGGTCGCTGAATCCCTGTGCGTCTTCTGACCCTTCCCCACCGCCAGGCCTCCTTTTTAGTGGTGTGGCTTTGGGCCTCGGGCCTTGCAAAAGCCTACCGCCCGTCGAGCTGTTCGATCGTCGCCGTCGAGGGCGCACGCAGCGCCTGGAGCCGGGCCGCGACGGCCTCGGCCGCGCGCATGACGCGCAGCACGTTCAGCCCCAGCGCCTTTCGCACGTCCTCTTCCGGCCAGCCGCGCCGCAGCAGCTCGGCGGTCAACGCAGGAAAGGTCGAGACGTCCTCGAGGCCGGCCGGAACCGACGTGATGCCGTCGAAGTCGCTCCCGATGCCGACATGATCGGGCCCGGCGACCGTACGCACGTGGTCCATGTGGTTGGCGACGTCGGCAAGCGTGGGCTTGCCGTCGGGACGCAGGAATCCAGGCACGAACGTCACCATGACCACGCCGCCGTTCGGCGGCAGCAGTCGAAGGATGTCGTCGGGCACGTTGCGGGCATGGTCGTGCAGGGCGCGTGCGCTCGAATGCGAGAAGATCACCGGCGCCTCCGACACGCGGATGGCGTCCTCCATCGTCGCGGGCGACGTGTGGCTCAGGTCGACCAGCATGCCGAGGCGGTTCATCTCGCGGACCACCTCCTCGCCGAAGCGCGAGAGGCCGCCCGCCCTGGGCGTGTCGGTCGCCGAGTCGGCCCAGGCGACGTTGGCGCTGTGCGTGAGGGTCATGTAGCGCGCGCCCAGCGCGTGGAACATCCGAAGCGCGGCCAGCGAGTCGTCGATGGCATGGCCGCCCTCCATGCCGATGAGCGACGCGATCCGGCCGGCCTCGAAGATCCGCTCCACGTCGGCCGCGGTGGCAGCCAGCTCGAAGGTTTCGGGGTACCTGCGCACCATCCGATGGCCGACGTCGATCTGCTCGAGCGTGGCGCGGACGGCCGCTTGACCCTGCAGGCCGACCGGGACATAGACGGACCAGAACTGGCCGCCGACGCCGCCCGCACGGAGGCGCGGGATGTCGGTCATCAGCGTCGGCTGCGGCACGCCGATGTCGAGCGCCGCCAGGTCGCGCGCGGGGCTGCGCTCGCGCAACGCCCAGGGGTAGTCGTTGTGGCCGTCGATGAGCGGCGCCTGGCGGTGGAGCGCCCGGGCGCGGGCCAGCAGGTCATCCTGCGCGTCCACGCGGCACGCCGACACGGCCGCGAACAGCAGGAGGCCCCACGCAAGACGCTGAAGGAGGCTCATAGGATCGGAATAGTCTATAGTTCTACCCATGCCGCGCGCCTTTTCCGTCCTCGTGGCCGCTGTCGTCCTGGGCTCGGTCCTCGTCGCTCAGCAGGGTCCCCCTGCCCAGGGCCAGGGCCCTGGCGGGCCGGGCGGCCGCGGAGGCCGCGGCCGCGGCATTGCGATCCAGCCCGGCGAGGAGTGCCCGCCCGGTGCGACGCTCGTGCGGGTCGGAACCTGCCTGGCCCCCGAGTTCCCGCCGCCGTCGATCGTCGACTACCGGCCGCGGTCGACGCTCGTGGTCGAGCAGCACCCCGTGCCGCGCGCGAAGTTCCCCGCGGTCGACATCCACAGCCACACAGGGCCGACGCCGCAGACTATCGACCGCCTGATCGAGGAGATGGACGCGCTGAACATCCGCGTCCTGAACAATCTCAGCGGCGGGTTCGGCGACCAGTTGAAGCAGCGGATGGACTTCATCCGGAGCACGCCGCACGCGAATCGCTTCACGCTGTTCGCCAACGGTCTCGATCGCTTCCAGGACGTGGCGCCGGGCTACGGCCGGAAGGCCGCCGCGCAGCTCGAGGCCGACGTGAGGAACGGCGCTGTCGGCCTGAAGATCTTCAAGGAAACGGGCATGGACACGAAGAAGGCCGACGGCACCCGCCTGAAGATCGACGATCCCGAGCTCGCGCCCATCTGGGAGACGGCGGCGCGCCTGAACATCCCCGTCATCATTCACACGGGGGAGCCGTCGGAGTTCTTCCAGCAGCCCGACATGCACAACGAGCGGTGGCTCGAGCTGGCGCTCTTTGCCGACCGGCGGCGGTACCTGGTGCCCGTGGCATTCGAGGAGCTGAACGCCGAGCGCGACGATCTGTTCCGTCAGCACCCGAACACGCGCTTCATCTCGGCGCACTTCGGCTGGCACGCCAACGACCTCGGACGCGCGGCGCGGCTGCTCGACGCCCACCCGAACGTGGTGCTGGAGCTGGCCGCCATTCTGTACGACCTCGGGCGCCAGCCGCGGGCGGCGCGCGACTTCTTCCTGAAGTACCAGGACCGGATTCTGTTCGGCAAGGACACGTACGCGCCCGCGGAATTCCCCTACTACTGGCGCGTGCTCGAGACCAAGGACGAGTATTTCGACTACTACCGCGACTACCACGCCTTCTGGAAGCTGTACGGCATGGACCTGCCAGACGACGTGCTGCGGAAGGTGTACTACCGCAACGCGCTGCGCGTGACGCCCGGGCTGCCGCAGACCGGCTGGCCACGATAACCGCGCTCCCTCAGTTCGGGTTCACGAGATTCAACGTTCAGGAGGTCCTGTTCAAGGGGTTCACGGTCCCGAACCCGTGAACATGAACCCCCTGAACAAGACCCCTGAACCTCGTGCACCTTGTGAACCTCCTGAACCTGGATCCTCGGTTGAGGGTTCAGCGTTCAGTTGCTCGCCGGCCGGTTGACAATCGCCATGAAGTCGGCATGCGAGCCCACTGTCCCGTGGATCCCCACGTGCTGCGCCACGTCGAGGTTGAGGCGCTGGATGTTCTGGCGCAGCGCCAGCATGCTGGCGTTCGGCGCAGGCGGCTGCGCCCCTGGCGCGGGCGGGCCGTACAGATCCGCGTTGATGAGGATCTTCTCCGTGGGCAGGTACGCGATCAGCATCGTGTTGGCGTGCGCCAGCCCCTGCACCGGGTAGAGGTCCAGCGTCCGGACCCCGTCGCTCACGACGTACTTCTGGCTCACCGTCTCGATGCCGGGCACCCGGTTGCCGGCAAACCACGGATAGAGCGTCGACAGCCGATCCGGCTCGAGCGTCCGCGGCGCCGGATAGAGCAGCACGTCCTCGTAGAACTCGCGGTTCTGCTGGTGCGTCACCACCGTGGCGCTCTCCGCCACGTACGTGCGCAGGCCGCCGGAATGATCGAAGTGGTGATGGGTGTTGACGACGTAGCGGATCGGCTTGTTCGGGATGAGCCGCCGCACCTCGGCGATCACCGCCAGCGACCGCGCCTCGTTCTGCGGCGCCTCGACGACGGCGACGAAATCGCGGAACTCCACGGCCACGCTGTGGTGCGTGCCGCCCGCGATCCGCCACACCCCGCCGGCCAGCTGCTGCGACTCCACGGCCACGGGCGGGACCGTGGCTGCGCGCACGGTGTCGGGCACCGCGAGGGCGGCAACGGCGGCGTTCGGCTGGACGGAGGTGACGCGGATCTCCATCCAGTTGTGGCCAGGGTTGAGCCGAGGATCCCCCTGATGCGAGTGCAGCACGGTGGGGAACTTCACGCTGCCGAAGTCCTTGTAGTCCGTGTACCGGTGCTCGTACACCATGTCGCCGAGGACCGGGCTCGGCACCCACGTCTGCACGCGCTCGACGAGATTCTGGTCCGTGATCGTGCCGTTGATCCGGAACTTCCCCTGCGTGAACGAGACGATCGTCAGGCGGCGTCCTTCGAGCATCAGGGGCGTGGCCGTCACGCTGCCCGACGCCATCGCCGCCTTGAGGAAGCCGTGCGGCGAGAGCCAGATGTCGAGCTGGCGCACCTCCGCGGCGGCTGGCGCGGGAGCCGCCGTGGTCCCCTGCACGTTCCAGGCAGAGGCGCCGCTCACGTAGAACCGCTGCTGCTGCTCGCCCTGGAGGGGCGTGCCGCCCCCGCCCTGCGGCAGATAGCTGCCCTGCCGCCTCGTCAGCTCCTCGCGCGACGAGCGGCCCTCGTAGTCGAGCGTCCGCGTGTAGGCGGTGATCTCGAAGCGCGGCCAGTCCTGCGCGGGGTTGAAGCTCTGTCCGACCGCCGCGTTCCAGCCCGTGCCCGAGTACTGAATCGTCCTCACCCCGTCGGCGCCCATGGCCGCCGACGCGGCCTGCAGAACCGCGCGCGCATCCTGCGCGTCGGCGGGCGGGGCCGCCAGCAGCAGGATCGCGCCGAGAAGCCAGAACCGTCGTGCCATCGTTCACCTCCGTCTGCGATGATGCGAGACGGGTATTCTACGCCCACCTGCGCGACGATGGTGCCGAAAGCACTCCAGCAGCGCGATCCCGCGGGCGCGGCCCGGCGGCACCGGCGTGCCCCAGCCCGCTTTCTGGGCGACCAGCTCGAGTACCGCTGTGTGCCTGGGGTGCTTCGAGAGGCGGCGGCGCCTGAACTCGAAGGGATCCTCGCCCGCGGCGGGCAAACGACGCCGAGCGAATGCGCCTTGCGACCGGCCGGGCTCAGAGCGTCCGAATGCGCACGGTCCGGAACTTCACCACGCCCGCGCCGTACTGCAGCGCGATCGGCCCGCGCGCGAATGTGCCGTCCTGCACGTCCACCATCCGCGTGCCGTTGAGCGTGACCGTCAGCCTCGCGCCCTGCGCCGTGATGTCGAACGTGTTCCACTGCCCCCCAGCGTTGATCGCGGCGAGCGGCATGGCGACGTTCACGATGGCACCGGTGCGGTAGGCCGGATCGGGGCGCCGATCGAAGATGTTCACCTCGTAGGCGTTGGCCGCGGTGATCGTGCCGGGATCCGAGCACCGGATGAACACGCCGCTGTTGGCCGCCTCGTCCACCCAGAACTCGACCGTGATCTGGAAGTCGCCGTAGGCCATCGGCGTCACCAGGAACCCGCTGCCGCGCGAGGCCTGGACCACGCCGTCCACCACCTCCCAGTTGGCGTCGCCCACCACGTTCCAGCCGTCGAGCGACTTGCCGTCGAACAGCGTGGTCCAGCCACCGGTCTGGGCCACGAGCGCAGAAGGTCCGGTGGAGAAGCCGACGAGCCCCAGCGCCAGCGCGATCGTGATCGTGCGTGTCATGCAATCCTCCGTTTCTCAGGCGGGCACGAGACGCGACGACCCGCGCTCGCACACGAAGCTTGCCGCGCGCCGCTCGGCCGCCGACCGCTCCAGCACGCCGGGCACCACATACCAGTCGCCGCGGAGCTGGCCGCGCGTGATGTCGAGCAGCACGTAGCCGCGGCTGTCACCCTCGAGGAACTTGAGGTGCGGGAGAAACGCGCGCAGGGCCCCCGCGCGCTCCCGGATCACCGGATCCGCGAACAGCGGCGGTGAGCTGATGGCCGGCGTCACCAGCTCCACCGCCAGGGAACCTGCGCCGCTGGCGGGCTGGTAGGCTCCCCACGGGTTGCGCGGGACGTCGAACGCCCACGAGCTGTGCAGGTCGCCCGCGAGGATCGCCAGATCGCGGACGCGCTCGGCCTCCAGAAAGTCGAAGAGGCGGTCGCGCGACGCCTGGTAGCCGTCCCACGTGTCGGCCAGCAGGACCGGCCGTCCGGGCGGCATGAGACGCGAGAACATCACCTGCTGTCCCAGGACCCTCCATGCCGTACCGGCGGTCCGCGACGCGCGGAGCTGGTCGAACAGCCACCGCTCCTGCGCGCCCCCGAGCAGCGTGCGGTCCCCGCTGGTGAGCGCGGCCAGATCGTCGGTGGCCACCTGGCGGTCACGGAGCCCGCGGGTGTCGAGCATCAGCAGATCGACCAGCGTGCCGAACCGGAAGCTCCGATACAGTCGGATCCCTGCCTCTCGCGACTCGCGCACGGGCATCCACTCGAGGTACGCGCGGTACGCAGCCGCCCGCCGCGTGGGCCAGTCGCCTTCGCCCTGCTCGGGGTTGTGATTGGCGGCCCCGCCCGACCAGGCGTCGTTGGCCAGCTCGTGGTCGTCCCAGACGACGATGAAGGGGTGCAGGCGGTGGGCCTCCTGCAGGTCGGGATCCGTGCGGTACGTCGCATAGCGGATCCGATAGTCGCTCAGCGTCACCGCTTCGCGGCGGGGTTCGGGAATGCGCAGCAGATCGGTGCCGTCGCCGTACACGCCGTTCTCGAACTCGTAGATGTAGTCGCCCAGGTGGACGACCGCGTCGAGATCCGGACGATTGGCGAGGCAGCGGTACACGTTGAAGTACCCCGCTGGATAGTTGGAGCAGCAGACCGACGCCAGGCGGAGCCGATCGACCGCGCCCGACGGGAGCGTCTTCGTCTGACCGACCGGCGACCGCTCGCCTCCGACCTCGAAGGCGTAGAAGTAGCGCCGCCCTGGCTGCAACCCGCCCGCATCCACCTTGACCGTGAAGTCGCGATCGGCAGCCGTCGGCACGGTGCCCGAGGCCACGGCCTGCTCGAGCGCCGCGTCGGTGGCGATGCGCCAGCGGACATCCACGGGCGCCGAGGCGCGCGGCGTCACGCGGGTCCACAGCACCACGCGATCCGTCAGCGGATCGCCGCTGGCCACGCCGTGCCGGAAGAGGCCCGGCGACGAGGTCGAGGCGGTCTGCGCCTCGAGGGCGCCCGGAAGCGCCACAGCAGATGCTGCGGCACTCCAGAGAAACTGGCGGCGGGTCAACGGCACGGCGAACCAGCCAAGGGGCTCTGCCCCTTGATATCCCCGCAGAGCCCCTTGGCTGGTTGCCAGTATTTCTTTGGCGCACTCCGCGCGCCTAGGACCGCTATGCGGAGGGTACAACGGGAACGAAATCCGCGTTCCAGGCCGCATAGCGGTCCAATCGTATAACGAACGCAACGGTCGGGGTCGCGCTTGACACCCGTTCGACCGCTCACTACGCTCAAGAGGGCCGATGTCGCATTGGACCGCTATACGTCCCCGTACGAGCATTTCGTACCCGTTGGCGCGGCCGAATAGCGGTCCTAGCGCGCGGAGCGCGCAAAGCAGATACTGCCAACCAGCCAAGGGCTCGCACCCACAAGCAACGGGATATCAAGGGCGAGCCCTTGGCTGGTTCCGTCACCAGGGCTCGCGGATTGCGGCGACGCTGCTCGTCTCGGTGGCGACGCTCGGCGGATCGCTGGCCGCGCCGCATCCGGACGACTGTCACGACGCCACCTGCGCCGCGGTGGCAGTGGCACACGACGCGTCCGCGCACCAGATCCGCGCCGCGCGGTCCGACGCGGAGTCCCACCCGCTGCACTGTCTGGTCTGCCACTGGGCCCGATCCTTCAGGCCGCGGACCGAGGCCCGCGTCCTTCCCACGCCGGCCCATCAGCCCGCCACCCGCGTTCACGTCGACGTCTTCACCTTCTCGTCGGCCACACAGGCGGCGCAGCCGCCGCTTCGCTCGCCGCCTGCATCTTCGGATCTCGCGTCGACCCTGTTCCTGTAGAGCGCAGGCTTCAGCCTGCGCGGCCGTCGCCACGCGGGGGCTGAAGCCCCCGCGCTACGGGTGAATCGACCTTGTTTCCGGAGATGAATCATGCCTGTCCGTACGTGTTCCTCCGCGTGCGTCGTCGTCCTCGTGGTTGCGCTGACATCGACCGTGGCGCTCGCGGCACAGGGCGACGTCACGCTCACCGGCCGATTGCTCGACTCGCTTTCCCGCGCCCCCATCGTAGGCGGCATCGTCGTGCTCGAGGAACCGCGCCGCGAGGCGACCTCCGGCGCCGACGGCCGTTTCACGTTCGAGAACGTGCCCCCCGGGAGGTACCACCTGTTCGTGCGCCTGTCGGGGTTTTCGGCCCGGCGCACGGAGGTGACGGTTGGCGCCGACGCCGCGCCTCTCGAGGTCCTCGTCGAGCCCGACCTCCACTTCGAGGAAGTCGTGTCGGTGAGCGCCCAGGTGCGCAGTCAGTTCGAGGCGTTCCAGCCAACGTCGGTGCTGACCGGGCAGGATCTGACCAAGCAGCTCGAGATGTCGATCGGCGCGACGCTCGAAAGTCAGCCCGGGGTGGCGTCGCGCAGCTTCGGTCCCGCACCCGCGCGGCCGGTGATCCGCGGCCTCGACGGCGATCGCGTGCAGATCCTGCAAGACGGGCAGCGAATGGGCGACCTCTCCAGCCAGTCGGGCGACCACGGCGTCACCGTCAATCCCGCCTCCGCGCAGCGCATCGAGGTGGTCCGTGGACCAGCCACCTTGTTGTACGGCGCCAACGCCATCGGGGGGCTCGTCAACGTGATCACCGAGGACATCCCGACACGGCCGATGGAGGGAGCCAGTGGGAACGTCACCCTCGATCTCGGGTCGGCGGCCAAGGAAGCGGCGGGCGCGGCGGACGTGCGTGTCGGCAACGGGCTGTTCGCGCTGCACGCGGGCGGCGGCGGCCGCCGCTCCGGTGACGTGGACACGCCGGAGGGCGAGGTCGACAACTCACAGTCGCGAAACGGCTTCGGCACGCTCGGCCTCTCGTGGACCGGCACGCGCGGCTACTTCGGCGGCAGCTACGGGTACGACGACACCAAGTACGGCATCCCGGTCGTCGAAGGAGGCATCCTTCAACTGACGCCGCGGCGGCATTCGTTCTCGCTGCGCGGGGGCGGAGAGGGGCTCGACGGCGCCTTCGACGCCTTCCGGGCCACGCTGGCCCTGCGCCGCTACAGGCACGACGAGCTGGAAGGCGACGAAGTCGGCACCGCGTTCCGCAACGACACCACCGAAGTCGAACTGATGGGATCGCACCGTGCCCTCGGCCGCCTCAAGGGCAGCGTCGGCGGGTGGGTCCTGGATCGCGCGTTCGACGCGCGGGGGGCCGAGGCGTTGTCGCCGGCGGTCGATCAACGCGGCTTCGCAGCGTTTCTCTACGAAGAGGTGACCTGGCCGCATCTGACGTTCCAGTTCGGCGCGCGGCTGGACAACGTGCGCTACGAGCCAGCGGGAGAGCCCGAACGGGAGTTCACCAACGGCTCGGGGTCCGTCGGCCTGCTGTTCCGGCCGGCGGCCGCCGACGACAGGCTGACGGTGGCGGCGAGCCTGGCGCGCGCCGCGCGGGCACCGGCCCTCGAGGAGCTGTTCTTCTTCGGGCAGCATCACGGCAACTTCGCGATTGAGCTCGGCAACCCCGATCTCGAGCCGGAACACGCGCTCGGCTTCGACCTGTCGCTGCGGTGGCGCGGGAGCCGCGCGTCTGGCGAGGTGACCTACTTCAGGAACGACGTCGACCAGTTCATCTTCAGACAGGAGCTCGACCACGAGCAGTTCGAAGCGCGCGAAGAGGAGTTCGCGGCGAGGTTCCCCGGTCGAGCGCTGGCTGGCGAGGAGCACGAGGAGGGCGCGGGGGAGGAGGAGGAGCTGGCGATCGTGGACTTCGTGGGCGCCGATGCCGTACTGCAGGGCGTCGAAGCGCACGCCGATTTCTCGGTCACGCCTCGAATCTTCGTGGAGCTGGGCCTCGACTACGTCCGCGGCACGCAGAAGGGCAACGACCGGCCGCTGCCGCGGATCCCTCCCCTCCGTGTGCGCGGCGGGGTGCGATACCAGTACAGCGCGTTCCAGGCCGGCGGCGAGGTCGTCGGCACGGCCCGGCAGAATCGGGTCGTCGGCGCGGAGGACGCCACAGACGGCTACGCGCTGCTCAAGCTCTTCGCGTCGTACTCGTTCGTCACGGGCGGCGCGACCAGCACGCTGACAGCGCGGCTCGACAACGTGACCGACGAGCTGTTCCGCAACCACCTCTCGCTCATCAAGAACGTGGTGCCGGAGATGGGGCGCAACGTCAAGCTGCTCTACAACGTGAGCTTCTGAAGATCGGGCACCAGCGGACCCAGGTCGCTTGGAATCGGGGCCTCGATCTCCAGCAGACGCCGCGACACCGGGTGCGGGAGCGTGAGCCGCCAGGCATGCAGGGCCTGGCGCGCGAGGGGCGAGTCGGGACACCCGCCGTACGTGCGGTCCCCGAGGATCGGCCAACCGCGCTCCGCCAGGTGGACGCGGATCTGGTGCGTGCGGCCCGTCACCAGCTCGCAGCGCACCAGCGAATGTGGCTGACGTCGAGGCGGACCGTCGGGTCCGCCTGGCGAGGAAGCCACCACCTCGTATCGCGTCTCGCTCGGCTGCCCCGCCGCCGAGACGACGACGCGCCGGCGATCGTCCGCGCTCCTGGCCAGCGGCAGCGCGATCGTGCCGCACGCTGGCGCGGGGATGCCTCGCACGATCGCCAGGTACTCCTTTCGGACGCGTCCGGCCGCGGCGTCCCTCTGGACGCGCGCGTGCAGCTCGGACGTCAGCGCCACCAGCACCACACCGGACGTGTCCTTGTCGAGGCGTGTCACGATGCGCGGGGTCGCGTCACCTGTGTGGCGCACCCGCCACAGCACGGCATTGAGCAGCGTTCCCGTCCAGTTGCGGTACGTCGGGTGCACGACCATCCCAGGCGGCTTGTCGATCGCCATCAACCACTCGTCTTCATACACGACGCTGATGTCGATCGCTTCCGGCTGGGGCGGACCGCGCCGCTGAACGACAGGAATCACGTTAGTATTCTTCCATGGCTCTCTTCAGTACTGCCCTCACGCTTCGCGTGCCGCGGCCCGAGGATGCCCTGCCCGGCCGGGCCGACGCGATGCCGATCCCGTCGACGCACTTCGTCAACGGGCACCCCTTGAAGCCGCCGTTTCCCGCGGGCCTCGAGCAGGCCGTCTTCGGGATGGGCTGTTTCTGGGGCGCGGAACGGAAGTTCTGGGAAGCACGCGGCGTCTACACGACCGCCGTCGGCTACGCAGGCGGCTACACGCCGAACCCGACCTACCGCGAGGTGTGCTCGGGGATGACCGGGCATGCCGAGGTCGTGCTGGTCGTGTTCGATCCGGCGCAGACCTCCTGCGAGGCGATGTTGAAGATCTTCTGGGAGAACCACGATCCCACGCAGGGGATGCGGCAGGGCAACGACGTGGGCACGCAGTACCGGTCGGCCATCTACTGCTTCTCTCCCGAGCACCGGCGCGCCGCCGACGCCTCGCGCGACGCGTTTCAGGATCGGCTTACGGGCGCGGGCTACGGCCGCATCACGACCGAGATTGCCGATGCGCCGCTGTTCTACTACGCGGAGGAGTACCACCAGCAGTACCTCGCCAAGAATTCCGACGGCTACTGCGGCCTGGGCGGCACGGGCGTGACCTGCCCGGTCGGGGTCGAGGCGTGATCCGTGTGCCACGAAGCGCACGAAGACGTTCAGCCACGAAGATCCCAGCGCAGCTGCGCCGCAACCTATGTGCGCATCCGCGCTGGGGCGAACCAGTGTTTGCTAGTGACACTACCGCGCCAGCACTTCTTTGCCAAAAAAACAAAGTCTGGCGCGTTAGTGTCACGAAGGTCACGAAGACAAATATCACTCTTGTCCAAATTAGCCGAACGAAAATGAAAAAGGGGTTGAGCGCGCCGAGTATGCTGATGGCCGAGTTACCACACTCACC
>JACQTK010000106.1 GCA_016210845.1 Acidobacteriota bacterium
ACATCGGCCTGGCCGTCGTGCTGCTCCTGACCTCGATCTACGTCCGCCAGCCGGTCGAGTTCTCCGTCTTTCCGTCCCTCCTGCTGCTGCTCACGCTGGTCAGGCTGTCGCTGAACGTCGCCTCCACGCGCCTGGTGCTCATGCACGGTCAGGAGGGCGTGGGCGCCGCGGGCAACGTCATCATGGCCTTCGGCCAGTTCGTCGTCGGCGGCAACTTCGTGGTCGGCGTCGTCGTGTTCCTGGTGCTGATCGCGATCCAGTACATCGTGATCAACCACGGCGCCGTGCGCATCTCGGAGGTGACCGCGAGGTTCACCCTCGACGCGATGCCAGGACGGCAGATGGCGATCGACGCGGACCTCAACGCGGGCGTCATCGACGAGAAGGAGGCGCGCCAGCGGCGCGAGCGCGTGCGGCGCGAGGCCGACTTCTATGGCGCGATGGACGGCGCCATCCGCTTCACCCAGCGCGACGCGCTGGCCGCCGTGCTGATCACCGGGGTGAACATCGTGGCCGGCTTGATCATCGGCGTGATGCAGCACGGGCTCGACCTCGCCACGGCCGCCGAGACCTACACCATCCTGACGGTGGGCGAAGGCCTGGTGACCGCGATTCCCGCGCTGCTGGTCTCGATGTCGGGCGGCTTGATCACCACGCGCGCGGCGGCCGAGGCGCACCTCGGTGAAGAGGTCGCGCTGCAGCTGTTCGCGCGTCCGCGGCCGCTTGCCGCCGCCGCGGCGGTGCTGACGATGCTCGCGCTGATTCCCGGGCTGCCGAAGGTGGCCTTCCTGAGCGTGGCGGCCG
This sequence comes from Acidobacteriota bacterium, assembly GCA_016210845.1. GTDB lineage: Bacteria > Acidobacteriota > Vicinamibacteria > Vicinamibacterales > UBA2999 > JACQTK01. The sequence continues at coordinate 805 of JACQTK010000106.1, forward strand.
TGCTGGCCGCGGCGGCGTACGCGGTGCGTGGAGAGGCGGCTCAGGCGGCGGCGGCGCCGGAGGCGCCCTCGGCCGCCCCCGACGGCCCCGAGCACGTGATCGGCGTGGATCCGATCAGCGTCGAGGTCGGCTACGCGCTCGTGTCGCTGGTGGACGAGAAGCAGGGCGGTACGCTCCTGAGCCGAGTCCGCGCCATCCGCCGCCAGATCGCGAACGAGACAGGGGTCGTGGTGGCGCCCGTCCGCATCGCCGACAACCTGCAGCTCGGCCCCCGCGGCTACACCATCCTGATCAAGGGCGTGGAAGTCGCGCGCGGCGAGCTGTATGCCGAGCGGCTGCTGGCCATCAATCCTGGGGCCGCGAGCGAACCGCTCGAGGGCTTCCACACGCAGGAGGCCGCCTTCGGCCTGCCCGCCACCTGGATTGCCACCGAGCTGCGCGACGCGGCCAGCGCCGCGGGCTACACGGTGGTGGATGCGACCACGGCGCTCTCCACGCACCTGTCGGAGACGATTCGGACGTTCCTGCCCGACCTCCTGAGCCGCCAGCAGGTCAAGGAGATGCTCGACCAGGTCGCGCAGACCTCGCCCAAGCTGGTCGAGGAGCTCGTGCCGAAGACCGTCAGCGTGGGCGAGGTGCAGCGCGTCCTGCGGCAGCTGCTGCGCGAGCGGGTGCCCGTTCGCGATCTCGTCACGATCCTCGAGGCGCTGGCCGACGCCGCGGCGGCGACCAAAGATCCCGACATCATGACCGAGGTGGTGCGGAGCGCGATCGGCCGTGCCATCTGCCGGCCGTACCAGAACGAGAAGGGCGAGCTGACGGTGATCGGGGTGCAGCCCGCCCTCGAGGAGCGGCTGCTCGGGTCGCTGGTCAAGACGGAGCAGGGGGCGATGCTGGCCCTCGACCCGCAGCAGGCCCAGTCCATTGCCGCGCGGATCGCCCGCGCGGTGGAGCAGGCGATGGCACAACCCGTGCTGTTGTGCTCTCCGGCGCTGCGGCCGCACCTGTGGCGGCTGTTCGCGCGGGTGCTGCCGCACCTGGGCGTGCTGTCGCACGCGGAGGTGCCGCCGCACATTCAGGTCGTCCCCGTGGCGACCCTCGACTGACATGTATTTGAAGCGGTATCGGCGAGAAACGGTTCAAGACGCCCTGCGCGCGGCCCGTGAGGACCTCGGCCCGGAGGCCGTCGTGGTGTCCACGCATCTGGTGCCCGCGCCAGGCCTGCGGGGGTGGTGGGGCACCCGCCTCGTGGAGATCACGGCGGCGGCGGACCGGTCCCCGCTGTCGGCGGATCGACAGCGCGAGGCGCAGCGGGCCGCCCGCGTCGAGCGGGCGTCGGACTCGATTGCCGCCAGGCTCGAGGCGGCCGGCGTGGACGCCGATCTGGCCAGGGAAGTCGCCGAGGCGCACCCGGCCCGAGGGCGCCGCGGGATCACGGCTGCCGGCATTCGCCGCATGCTGGCTGACAAGCTGGCGGCGCTGGCCGCGTCCGATGCCGGCTACGCGCCCGTCGAGGTGTTCGTCGGTCCGCCGGGCGCGGGCAAGACGACGACCATTGCCAAGATTGCCGCGCAGGAGCGCGCGCGCACGGGGCGGCGGATCGGCCTCATCGCGGCCGATGGCTTCCGCGTCGGCGCGGTCGAGCAGCTGCGGCTCTATGCCGGCATCCTGGGCTCACCGCTCACGGTGGCCCGCACGCCGGCGGAGCTGGAACAGGCGCTCGAGGGCACGCGCGGTCCGCTGCTGCTCGATACCGCGGGGCGGTCGCCCGCCGACGAGGCCTCGCGCGACATGCTGCGCGTGCTGGCCGCGCGGCCCGGCGTGCGGACGCATCTCGTGCTGGCCGCCAGCACGCCGCGCGACGTGACGCGCCGCGCGCTCGACCGGTTCGAGGACGCGCGCCCCACGCGCGTCGTGGTCACGAAGCTGGACGAGGCGGAATCGCTCGCGCCGATCCTGCCGCTGCTGCGCGAGCGCGCGCTGCCGATTTCGTACCTCGGGACCGGCCAGAACGTGCCCGAGGACCTGGAGCGGGCCACGCCGCCTGCGCTGGCCGCGTGGGTCTCTGGCGACGCGGGGGCCGCATGCGCGTGATTCCCGGTCGCAAGCACGGAGTCACGGCCCACGCCTCGAGCCCCGGCGTGAGCAGCGTCGAACGGCGCCCTTCGGCTCTCGCTCAGGGCGGCCTGAGCGACGTCGAAGGCCGCAACCAGCTCGTGCTCGAGCACGTGGGGCTCGTCAAGACGCTCGCCCAGCGGCTGGCCCAGCGCCTGCCGTCGCAGGTGCAGCTCTCGGATCTCGTCGGCGTCGGAGTGCTCGGGCTGATCGACGCGGCCGGCCGCTACAAGCCCACGCTCGGCGTCCCCTTCGACGCGTTCGCCCGTCGCCGGATCCAGGGCGCCATGCTCGACTCGCTGCGCGAGCTCGACTGGGCGCCACGCTCGCTGCGGCGGCTCCGCCGCGACGTCGACGCGGCCATCGGGGCCTTGCGAAAGAAGCTCGATCGCGAGCCCGAGGAAGCCGAGATCGCCGCCGCGCTGTCGCTCTCCCAGGCCGAGTACGAGCGCGTGCTGGAGCAGCTGCGGACGCTCGACATCGGCTCGGTGCGATCGCTCGATGCCCCCTCGGAGGACGGCACGCCGCGCCTCGAGCTGTGTGTCGATCCCGAAGAGAACGTGGGGCGGCGGCTCGAGCGCCAGGAGCTGCGGCAGCACCTGGCGCGCGCCGTCGGGGAGCTGCCGGCCCGCGAGCGGCAGATCCTGGCGCTCTACTACGAGGAGGAGCTGACGCTCGCAGAGATTGGCGCGGTGATCGGCGTGTGCGAATCCCGCGTGTCGCAGCTCCGCTCGCTGGCGATTGCGCGGCTGCGCACGCGGCTGCACGCCTCGCTCGAGGGCGCCAAACCATCCGAGGGCTCCGCCCGTGACATCCCGGCACAGCCCTCGGCTGGTTCGGCAGTGTCGTGTGGCGCGCTCCGCGCGCCTAGGAAGGCCGCATGAGTCCGCAGCTCTCGCAGGACGAGCTCGATGCCCTCATGCTGGCCACCACCGGCCGCCATGGCGACGAACGCCGGGCCCAGCATGCGCTGCCCGCCACGGCCTACAACTTCCGGCGGCCCGACCGCGTGTCGAAGGAGCAGCTGCGCTCGCTGCACTTCCTGCACGACCGGTTCGCGGTGAACGTGTCGACGTCGCTGTCGGTGTTCCTCCGCGCGATGACCGAAGTGAACATCGGCGCGGTGGAGCAGTTCGCCTACTCGGAATTCCTGATGTCGCTGCCGGACCCGACCGCCTTCTACTCGATCGCCCTGACGCCGCTCGACGGCCGCGGGGCGCTCGAGATCAGCCCGTCGATTGCCTTCACGATGGTCGATCGGATGCTCGGCGGCGCGGGTCAGACCGCCGCCCCGAATCGGGCGTTGACCGAGATCGAGCAGAACGTGCTCGACTCCGTCGTCAGGCTGCTGCTGGAGCACCTCACGGAGACCTGGCGGTCGATCGTCGAGGTGCAGTTCCGCATTCAAGGCCGCGATACGCGCCCGCAGATGCTGCAGATCACGGGGCCGAACGAGGTGGTGATCGCCCTCAGCTTCGACATCAAGCTCGGCGACCGCCGCGGCGGGCTGCGCCTCTGCATTCCCGCGGCGGCCATCGAGTCGATGGAGGACAAGGTCGCCCAGGGGTGGCATCGCACGCGGCTGGAGCCCACGCCGCTCCAGGCGGCGCACCTGCACGCCAACCTCGGGCGCGTGCCGCTGCCGGTCACGGCGCAGCTCGAGACGCGGCTCGAGGCGCGGGAGCTGCTGGCACTGCAGGTCGGCGACGTGGTGGCGCTCGGGCATTCGGCAGCGGACCCGGTGGACGTCAACGTCGGCGAGGTGCGGCGCTTCACGGGGCGACTGACCAGAGGCGATCGGGGCACGGCCGTGTTGATCGAGCAGGTGAGCGGCACCGATTGGATGGTCGATGCGGGGCCCGGCCTGACGGCCGGCGCGACGGAACGGCCAAGTGTAGGGGCCGACGCGTAGGTCGGCCCGCGGGAACCGAGAGGTAGGGGCCGACCTTCAGGTCGGCCCAGGGAGAGTCGCGTGAGCAGTCCAGACGTTGCCGATATGACGCCAACACCCGACGGCGCCGACGTGACACCGGAGGCCGTCGTCGCCCAGGCGGAACAGCCTGGCCCGGAGGCCGCGTCAGGGCGCATCGGGGTGATTCTCGGGATCGACCTGCCCGTGGTCGTCCGGTTCGGCCGTACGGAGCTGCCCATTCGGACGCTCACGAGGCTCGGCCCCGGATCGGTGATCGAGCTGCGACGCTCGCCGGACGATCCGGTCGACGTCCTCGTCGGGGACCGCGTCGTGGCGCGCGGCGAGGTGGTGATCGTCGGCGGCAATTATGGGATTCGCATTCTCGAAGTGATCAGCAACCCGTTTCGCGAGCGGAGGAGCGCCCGAGGGTCCGGCCCCGTGGCACCGTCCCCGTCCGCGCCGGTGATGGAGGCATGAACGTGACGATCGAACTCGCACTGACCGTGGCGGCGCCAACGGTGCTGGTGCTCGGCGTGGTGCTCTGGCTCCACGTCCGTCAGCAGGCGGCGGTCCACGCCCTCGACGAGCGGATCGCGCATCTGCTGGCCGGCACGACGCTGCTCACGGACACCGTCGAGGACGGGCTGCGCGGCGTCGCCGTCGAGGTGGTGCGCCTGGCGACGGTGACCGAAGGGGCGCGGCCGCGCGCCGCCGGGGCGGGATCGCCGTCGCATCTGCTGTCGAACCTGATGGTCGACAGCCTCGACCACGAGCTCGAACAGCGCATCGCCGCCGCGGCCTACCGCGGCCGGAGCGTTCAGGAGATTGCGGCCAGGGAACAGATGTCGGAAGGCGAGGTGCGCATGCGCCTCGAGCTCGGGAAGTCGAGAAAGGAGCACGCAGATCATGCCACGGTGCGCTGACGTCAGCTGCGGAAGGTGGCGGCCCGAGGTCCTCGCGCCGCGATGGGCGTCGGGAATCCGCTTCAACGGCCGCTGGTATTGCTCGCGGACCTGTGTCGAACATGCCGCGCGGGCGGGCCTCGATACCCCTGCGGTGCCGGCGGCGCCGGCGGTGGCGCTGCCCCCGTTGAAGCTGGGCGTCCTGCTCAGGCATCTCGGGGTGATCTCCGAAGCGGACCTGAACCGCGCGCTCGAGTCGCAGCGGCAGACCGGATTGCGCCTGGGCGCCGAGCTGCAGCGCCTCGGCCTCGTGCCCGCCGAGCCGATCGTGCGCGCGCTGGCGGCACAGGGGGGGGTGAGCTACCTGCCGGCCTTCGACATCGGCCGTGTGACGCGCGGGCCGGCCTGGCTGCCGGCCGACACGGTCCGCGCGCTGGGCGTCGTGCCGTTCGAAGTCGATGAGGCGCGGAAGACGCTGCGCGTGGTCTGCAGCGCGCCGGTGCCGCGCACGGCGATGCGCGCGCTGCTCAAGCTCACCGGCTGGAGCGCCGAGGCCTATCTCATCGAGGACGAGCTGCTCCAGCAGTCGCTGCGGGCCTATCGCCCCGTGCATGCGACCGCGCAGATCGGGGAGGCGATCACCGTGGCGGGCGTGGCCGCCGCGGCCGCGCGGGTCGCGGATACCGCCCTGGCGGGCCGCGCGCTCACGATGAAGAGCGCCCGCTGCGATCGGTACACGTGGGTGCGCCTCGAGGGGCCCAGCCACGTGTCGGACCTGCTCGTGAGCCGCGCACCGGAGAGGATCAATGCCCGGCGGAGCGTATAGCGCGCTGAGCGGCATGCGGGCCCGGCTCGAGGAGCTGGACCGGCTGGCCGCCGACCTCGCCAACATCAGCACGGCCGGCTACAAGACCGAGCGGGCGGGCACGCGCGTGGCCGAGCGAGGCGAGTTCGCCTCGGCGCTCGACTCCGCCGTCGACGTGGTCGCGGGGCAGTCGCGCATCGATTTCCGGCCTGGCACCATCGCCACCACGAGCCGCGACCTCGACGTCGCGATCGAGGGGCGCGGCTTCTTCGTCCTCGACACGCCGGCCGGACCCCGCTATACGCGCAACGGCGCGTTCACCCGCCGCGCCGACGGCCTGCTGACCACCACGCAGGGCGAGCCGGTGCTCGGCGAGAGCGGCGAGATCGCCCTCGGCAAAGGGCCGATCACGATCGAGGCGGACGGCACGATCACGAGCGGCGGCACCGTCCTCGGGCAGATCCAGATCGTCGAGTTCGAGCACGACACCGATCTGGTCCGCGAATCGGGGGCGCGCTTCCGCGCGATCGCGGGCGCCACGCCGCGGCCGGCCGAGGGCAAGCTGCTCGGCGGCGCGCTGGAACAGTCGAACGCGTCGGTCGTCGACCTGATGGCCAAGCTCACCGAGGTCTCGCGCGGCTTCGAGTCGCTGCAGCGCGGCGTCGCCACGCTGACCAACGATCTCGACGGGCGGGCGATCGCCGAGCTCGCGAGGCGGTGACCGGGATCGTTCGGGCCGACCTGAAGGTCGGCCCCCGCGGAAGGGTGAAAGGACGGAACCGTGATTCGAGCGCTCTATACGGCAGCCAGCGGCATGAACGCGCAGCAGGCCAACATCGACAACGTGGCGCACAACCTGGCCAACGTCAACACCACCGGGTTCAAGAAGAGCCGCGTCGAGTTCGAGGACCTGGTCTATCAGCAGATCCGGGCGGCCGGAACGCCCACGTCGCAGGAAGCGGAGGCGCCCATCGGCCTCGAGACGGGCCTCGGCGCGCGCGCGGTGGCCACGGCAAGGAACTTCAGCACGGGCAACCTGCGCGCCACCAACAATCCGCTCGATCTCGCGGTCGAGGGGCTCGGCTTCTTCCAGGTGACGCTGCCGGGCGGGGAAACGGGCTATACGCGCGCGGGGGCGCTGCACCTGAACGGGCAGGGGCAGCTCGTCACGGCGGACGGCCTGCAGGTGACGCCGCAGATCAGCATTCCCGCCAACGCGACCACGATCAGCATCTCGAAGGACGGCATCGTGTCGGTCTCGGTACCGGGCCAGGGCGCGCCGCAGCAGGTGGGCACCATCGAGCTGGCGACGTTCCAGAACCCCGCCGGCCTCGAAGCGCGGGGCGGCAACCTGTTCGTCGCCACCACGGCGTCGGGTGAGCCGACGACAGGCGTGCCGGGGAGCGAGGGGCTCGGCACGCTCGCGCAGGGCTTCCTGGAGGACTCCAACGTCAGCGTCGTCGAGGAGATGGTGAACATGATTCTCGGACAACGCGCGTACGAGGCCAACTCGCGCGTGATTCGTGCAGCCGACGAGATGCTGCAGCAGGTCAACAGCCTGTCGCGGTAGGAGAGCAGCCCGTGACCTGTCATCCCGTGCGCTTCACTCTGGCCCTGCTTCCTGCGGTACTGGTGTTGTCCTGCGGGGCACGCGTGTACGGCGCGTCGGAGGCCCCGCCAGCGCTCCTGGTCGACGCCATCGAGCGGGCGGTGCTCGAGCGGATGGGCGGCATGGTGTCGGTCGTGGTCGACCTGGTCAGCGCCGACGTCGAGTCGGGGCGGTCGCTGCAGGCGGTTCCCGATCCCGCCGCCCGCGTAGGGCAGCCCGCGCGATTCACGCTGACCGCGGGCGGCGTCCGCAGGGGCACGGCGGTCGCCACCGTCCAGGTGCACGCGCAGTACGCGCGCGCGGCCCGTGCGATTGCGCGGGACGAGATCGTCACGGAGGCCGCCATCGACGTCGTGCACGCCGAGCTGCCCGGGGTGGCGTTCCGACGCGTGCCCGCCGCTCGCGAGGTCGTGGGGCTCAGGGCGCGGCGCGCCATTGCGCCCGGCGAACCGCTCACGGACGCGGTACTGGACGTCCCGCCGGCCGTACGGTCGGGGGAGGAGGTGACAGTGACGGTGACGCTCGGCCGCGTGCAGGTCACGGGCACGGCGATCGCATCTGGCAGCGGGCATCCTGGCGACATCATCCGCGTGCTGTCGCCGCGTACCCGGAAGCCGTTGAAAGTTCGCATCATCGGACGCGGAGCTGTCGAGGTTCTTCCATGAGAAGGTTCGCGATTGACGCGGCGCCCGTTCTGGCCGCATGGCTGCTTGCAGCCTCCGCCGCTCTGGCGCAGGACACGGGGGCGCCGCCCCCCTCGAGCGCGTGGATGTCCGGACTGCTGGGCGACCTGCGCGCGCGGCGCGTGAACGACCTGGTGACGATCCGCGTCATCGAGAGCGTCTCGGCGCTCGGGTCGGCGGACTCCTCGCTCGACAAGAGCAGCAGCGCGCGCGCGTCGCTGACGAGCTTCTTCGGGCTTGAATCGAAGCTTCCCAGCTGGCTCGACCCGACGAGCCTGGCCGCGCTCGGCGCCAGCACGGATTTCAGGGGAGGCGGCAGCACGGCGCGCACGGCGGCGCTCTCGGCGGTGATCACGGCGCGCGTGGTCGAGGTCCTCCCGAACGGCGACCTCGCCCTCGAGGGCATCCGCGAGATCGACATCAACGGCGACCGGCAGGTGCTGGTGGTGACGGGCGTCGTCCGCACGGCCGACATCGGTCCTGGCAACGTGATTCCGTCGACCGCCATCGGGCAGATGCAGATCCGCTACTTCGGCCGCGGCCTCATCAAGGACAACCTGTCGCCAGGATGGCTGGTCCGCGTCCTCAACAGGATCTTCTGACCATGCGCACACTCGCTCTCACGCTCGTGTTCTGGGTCGTCGTCATGGCGGCGTCCGTCGCCGCGCAGGTCGATGTGGTGCCCGGGACCGCCAGGCTGAAGGACGTGGCCTCGCTGCAGGGGCCGACGCAGACGCCGCTGGTGGGCTATGGGCTCGTGGTGGGCCTCAACAAGACGGGCGACCGCCGTCAGACGATCTTCCCCGCGCAGACGCTCGCCAACATGCTCGAGCGCTTCGGCATTGCCGTGTCCCCCGATGCGATCAAGATCGAGAACGTCGCGGCGGTGCTCGTGACGGCGCAGCTCGGGCCCTACACGCCCGCGGGCGCCCGCATCGACGTGACGGTCTCGTCCATCGGCGACGCTCGGAGCCTGCAGGGCGGCACGCTCGTGCCCACGCCGCTGCGCGCCCCCGATGGCGAGCCGATCGCGCTCGCGCAGGGGCCGCTGTCGATCGGCGGCTTCGGCGCCGCCAGCGGCGACAACAGCGTCTCGGTGAACCATCTGACCGTGGGCCGCGTGCCCGGTGGCGGGCTCGTCCAGACGGCCCGCGTGTCGACGCTGCCCTCGACTGGCGCGCTGCGCCTCGGGCTGCACGAGCCTGACTTCGTGTCGGCCGGACGCGTGGCGCGCGCCATCAACGAGGAGCTGGGCACCGACGCCGCGCGCGTCATCGACGCGGGCGCCGTCGCCATCGCCGTGCCCGAGCAGTACCGCACCAGCCTCCCGGAGCTGATCGCCCGGATCGAGCCGCTGCCCGTTGCCATGGACGTGGTGGCGCGCGTCGCGATCAACGAGCGTACGGGAACCGTGGTCATGGGGGGCGACGTGCGCCTGGGACCCGCCGCCGTGGCACACGGCAACCTCTCCGTCCGCATCGCCACGCAGTTCGAGGTATCGCAGCCGGCCCCCTTCTCCGGCGGACAGACCACCGTCGTTCCGCAGACCGAGATCGACGTCAGCGAGGGGCAGGCGCAGCTCGTGTCGCTCGAGGCCGGCACCACGCTCGGTGACGTCGTGCGCGCGCTGAACCTGCTGGGCGCCACGCCGCGCGACATCATCGCCGTGATGCAGGCCCTCAAAGCCGCCGGCGCCCTCCGGGCGGAGCTGGTGATCCTGTGAGCGTCGACGTCGCCGCCCTCATCGAGCGCGCCCGGATCGCCGACCCTGTGGGGCGGGCAGGGCAAGACGACGGCCAGGGCGAGCGCGCGAAGCTGGAGCGCATCGCGCAGGAGTTCGAGTCGATGCTGCTCGTGCAGGTGCTGCGCGGCATGCGCACCTCGGGATCGTGGGAGACCGAAGACGAGGCGGATACGCTTGGGGCAGAGTCGCTGTTCGAGACGCTCGACGTGGAGCTGGCGTCGCACCTGGCGCGCGCCCAGGGGCTGGGCCTGTCGACGCAGCTGCTGGCCGCGTTCGACAGGATGAACGCGGCAGGCCCCAGGCCTCAGGGCTCAGGCCTCAGCGAGGCTTCAGTCGGGGAGGCCTCAGTGCCGCACGAAGGCGGCAGTGCAGCGGCGCTGGGGCCTGAGGCCTCGGGTCTGAGGCCTGAGACCTTGGCCGTGGGGTCTTCTGCCAGCGTGCCTCCCGTCGAAGTCACCTCCTCGTTCGGCTGGCGGCGCGACCCCTTCACCGGGGACGCGACGTTCCATCGAGGAGTTGACCTTCGCGCCGCCTACGGTCAGGAGGTGCTCGCCGTCGGCGACGGGCAGGTCGTGTTCAGCGGCGACCAGGGGGGCTATGGCACGACGGTCGTCATCGAGCATGCCGATGGCACGCGCACGCGGTACGCGCACCTGTCAGCCACGCTGGTCTCCCAGGGCGAGACCGTGTCGTCGGGCCAACTGGTCGGGCGGGCTGGCCGAAGCGGGCGCGCAACCGGGACGCACCTGCACCTCGAGGTGATTGCCGCCGATGGGCGGCACGTGGACCCGCGGAGGGTGTTGGGGAGTTAAAGGTTCGGAACGGGATGCCGATTACCCGCGCAGGGCCGCGCCCGGGTCGCTAGGGACCCGATGGAACAAGGCTCTGGAGTATCGCCATGAAGATCGAAGGACACGGTTCGGCGCACGACATCGAGGGTCCGGGGGGCGCGGCGCGGACGGGCGCCGAGGCCCGCGTGCACCGTGGTGCGGCCAGGCAGCCGACCGAGAGCGGCGACCGCGTGGAAGTCTCGGCCGAAGCCCAGCTCCTGACGACGGCCATCGCGGCCGCACAGAACGCGCCGGAGATTCGGACGGAGCTGGTGGAGCGGATGCGCCAGAAGCTCGAGGCGGGCGAGATCGGGCGGGACAGCGGCACGCTGGCCGACCGCATGATCGACGACCTGCTGGGATCGTGATGGACGCTTCACGCACCGACGCCGCGTCCGCGAATCTTCGCGCGGCCCTGGAGGCCACGGCCAACGCGCTGGCGCAGTCCAATCTGGACGGCCTGCTCGCCGCCGAGCACGCCCTGGCCCAGGCGTTCACCGGGCTCTCGGCGCTGCGCGCGCTGGACGGGGCGGCGCTGGCGTCCGCGCGCGACGACCTCGCGGCCGCGCAGGCCGCGCTCGTCCGGTGCCGCCGGCTCGGCGCGGCGCTCGGCGAGTTCATCCGCGTCAGCTTTGCCGCCCGGGGCACGGGCACCAACTACGACCTGGCCGGCGCCGTGGCGAACGAGCTGAACGGCCGCGGGTTGCACATGAGGGCGTAGTGGGCGATCTTCTCAGCAGCTTGTCGTCGGCCGCGCGCGCCCTCGACGCGCAGCGCCTGGGTCTGGATGTGGCGGGGCAGAACATCGCCAACGTCAACACGCCGGGATACGCGCGCCGGGTCGTCGACCTCGCGCCCGTGGCGCCCGAGGCGTCGGGAAGCGCCGGCCGCGGCGTCGACGTCGTGGGGATTCGCGCGCTGAGAGACCGCCTGCTCGAGAATCGCCTGCAGCGCGAGCTGCCGTCGGAGCGCCGCGAGGCGGCGATTGCGGAGGCCCTCGGCCTGGTGGAAATCGCCCTCGGACGGGCGGGCCACTCGATCGACGCCAGCCTCCAGCGCTTCTTCGACGCCTTTGCGACCCTCGCCGACGATCCCATGTCGGTGGCCGCGCGGCAGGACGTGCTCATGCAGGGCGAGGCCCTCGCCGCGGCGTTCCGCGACATGGCGGCCCGCTTCGACGGCGCGCGGCACGATGCGGATCGCCGTGTTCGTGCCGCGGTCGAGGACATCAACAGCCTGTCCGCGAGGATCGCCGCGCTCAACCAGGCGATCGGCGCGAGCGCGTCGGTGGAGTCGTCGCTCCACCTGCGCGACGAACAAGCCCAGCTCGTGCGCCAGCTCTCGGAGCTCGTCGGCCTCAGCGTCATCGATCGGCCCGAGGGCGGCGTCGACCTGAGCGTCGGCCTCGGGCGCCCGCTGGTCGTCGGCGCCACGGCGTACGAGATCACCGCGACGTCGACGGCACCGTCCGGCCATGCCGCGCTCGACGTCAACGGCACCGCGGTCACGACCGAGATCACGGGCGGCTCGCTCGGCGGCTCCCTGCGGGTGCGCGATACCGACATTCCAGGGTACCTCGATCGCCTCGACACGCTGGCCTACGAGATCGCCCAGCAGGTCAACGCGCTCCACACGGCCGGCTACGACCAGACGGGCGCGGCCGCAGGCGACTTCTTCGCCTTTTCGACGACCCTGACTGGAAGCGCGGGCGCCGCCGCCGCGCTGATGGTCGACGCCACCGTGGCGGCCGACGCGAGGCGGATTGCGGCCGCCGCGGTCGCGCAGGCCGGCGACAACCAGACGGCGCGCGCGATTGCGGGGCTGCGCGACGATCGTGTCCTCGATTCGGGCACGGCCACGCTCAGCGACGCGTGGGGGCAGCTCGTGTACCGCGTCGGGCGCGACGTCAAATCCGCTGCCGACGCGCGCGACAGCCGGGCCGAGATCGTGCGGCAGGTCGACTCGCTCCGAGACGAGGTGTCGGGCGTCTCGCTCGACGAAGAGGCGATGCACCTGCTGAAGTTCCAGCGCGCCTATGAGGCGAGCGCCCGGTTTTTCACCGTCATCGACGACACGCTGAAGATGCTGCTGGAGCTGGCGAGGTAGTTGACAGTTGACAGTTGACGGTTGACAGTTCACGGCTGACAGTTCACGGTCACGTCCGACTCTGAGGATTCATGTCGCTGTCAACTGTCAACTGTCAACTACAAGGATCTGACCGATGCGCGTAACCTTCAACAGTCTGTATCGCGACGCGGCAGCGGGACTCGAGCGCGCCTCCGAGCGTCTGCTCGAGCTGCAGCGGCAGGTCTCGTCGGGCCAGCGGGTCGCCAGGCCGAGCGACGATCCGCTGGCCGCCTCCGCCGCGGTGGCCGAGCGCGCGCAGATCGGCGCCGTCGAGCAGTACACGCGGGCCGCCAACTCGGTGGCGTCGCGGCTGACCGTCACCGACACCGTGCTCTCGAGCGTCCTCGAGAAGCTGACGGCCGCGCGGTCGTCGGCGCTGAGCGCCCAGGGATCGACCAAGACCGAGGCGCAGCGCGAGGCGGCGGCCCAGGCGATCGAGGGGATCCGCTCGGCCCTCCTCGCCGACTTCAACACCTCGTTTCACGGCACGTACGTGTTTGCCGGCGCCGCGGCGGCCTCGAAGCCGTATGTGGAGGGCACGGACGGCACCGTGGCACCCTACGCGGGCAGCACCACAGAGGTCTCGGTCGACATCGGGCAGGAGCGCTCGGTGACTGTCGGCTTCAACGGTGACGCGATCGCCCGCGGCAGCGATACCAGCGATCTCTTCGCGGTGCTGGCCGATCTGATCGACGCCATCCGCGCGGGCGACCAGACCGCCATCACGTCGGGATCGGGCGCGCTGGGCGACGCCTTCAATCGCGCCACCGCCGCGCAGACGCGTGTCGGAGCCGGGCTGAAGGCCATTCAGGGCGAGCAGGTCCGGCTGCAGGATCTGCGGACGGCCGGAGCGGCGCGCCTCTCGAAGCTCGAGGATGCCGACATGGCCGAGGCCATCACCGGCCTGACGCGCGCCGACGCCGCGTATCAGGCCGCGCTCGGCGCGTCCCGCGCCACAACCCGCGTCTCACTGCTGGATTACCTCGGATGAACAGATCGCACACCGCCTCCCACGCTCACGCCGCGGCGCCCGTCGACACCGGGCTCGTGGCAACCCCGCACGCCATCCGCTTTCCCCGCGGCCTGCCCGGCTTCGAGTCGTGCCGCAGCTTCGTGCTGATGGCGTCGGAGACCGACGGCACGCTCCAGTACCTGAAATCGGTGGAGGGCCCGCCGGCGTCGTTCCTCGTCATCGATCCGCGGCGGGTGATGCCCGCGTACCGCTGCGAGCTGAGCGAGACCGATCGCCATCAGCTCGGGGCGGAGGAGGAGCGGACGCTGCTCTGGCTGGCGATCGTGACCGTCGAGCCGGACGGCACGGTCACCGCCAACCTCCGCGCGCCGGTCGTCATCAATCCGGTGCGCATGATCGGACAGCAGGTGATTCCCCATCACTGCGTGTATCCCTTACGACACGTACTGGTCCAGGGCTAGGTCGAAGCGTGAATCGGCGTCAGCGTCAGTGCGGGGTGCTTCGTGCCTGGTGCCTGGACCGCTATGCGGCTCGTTGCGCGAATTTTGTACTCGTTGTGACCCGCATAGCGGTCCGAGCGGACCCAGTAGGGGTCGAGTATGTCGAGCGCGCTCTGCGCGAACAACACGAGGTGCATCGGCGCCGCGCTTGCCCTGACCGCTGCCTTCGGGCTTCAGGCAGTCGGGTGGGCAGATACCCCTCGGTCCGCGCCCGCCACACGCGCAGCCGCACAGGTCCAGAT
>JACQTK010000126.1 GCA_016210845.1 Acidobacteriota bacterium
GAGCAAGGGGAGTACCATCAAATCCCAAATCCCAAATCCCTACCCCCCAACGGCACTCGAATTGCGACACGTCGGGTGTGCCCCGCGAGTCCCTGCACATCGAGCCGCGCGGCCTGGTCGGGTTTTTTCGCCATTACATTCGCGACCTGGTGTACGGCGCCAACGACGGCATCATCACGACGTTCGCCGTGGTGGCGGGCGTGGCCGGCGGTTCCCTCTCCTCGCTGGCCGTGCTCGTCGTCGGCGCGGCCAACCTGGCGGCCGACGGCGTGGCGATGGGCGTCGGCAACCTGCTCGCCATTCGGGCGCACGAGAGCGCCCGTGCGGTGGACGGCCTGCCGGAAGAGGAAGCGTATCCATGGAAGCACGGCACCGCGACGCTCGTGGCCTTCGTCGGGGCCGGAGCCCTGCCGCTGCTCCCCTACTTGCTGGACATCGCGGACGCGCGCCGACTGGCTTGGTCGACGCTGGTGACGCTGGCGGCGCTGTTCGGCGTAGGCGCCGCGCGCGCGGCCGTGACGCGCGATCGCTGGTGGAAGACGGGTCTCGAGATGCTGGTGCTCGGCGGCGTGGTGGCCGCCGCGGCCTACGGTGCGGGTGCGCTGGTGGCCGCGCTGGTCGCGAAGGCGCCGACCTAAAGGTCGGCCCCTACATGTACGAGCACGGGAACACTCGCCAGCGACAGGACGCGCGTGGCCGTCGGGCCTGGCGACGCCCCGCGCTCGCCGCGCGGCCGCCGGCCGAGCACGAGGATCGGATGCCGCCCGGGCGCGGGTGCGGCGATCTCGGCCAGCACGTGCGGCACTGATCCGGTCTCCACGCGCACGCGGACGGCCAGGTCGGCGCCCACGCTCTCCACGACCGGAGCAAGATCGCGGCGGGCCGCCGCCCCGCGCTCGGTGACGGCGGCATCGGCATAGGCCTGCCAGCGCGGCGGCACACGCCGCGCCGCGACCACGTGCACGACTTCCATCGACGTGCGCAGGATCCGGGCCAGCGCCGCGGCCGCTGCCGCCGCCGCGAGTGAGCCTTCGGCGAAGTCCACCGCAGCAAGCACGGGGCCCATGCCCTGCAGGTCCAGGCTGTCGATCCGCGCGGGTGCCCAGGCGCTGGGCACCACGAGCACGGGACGGCTGGCTGCCCGCAGCACGCCCTCGGTGGTCGATCCGAAGAACAGACGGGTGGCTCCGGACATGCCGTGGCTGCCGACGACCGTCACGTCGGCCTCGTGCTGGCCAGCGGCATCGCAGAGCACATCGACGGCGCGCCCTACGACGACGTGCAGACGCGGCGTGCACGCGTGAGCCGCGGGCGTGCGTTCGACGAACGCGCGCAGCTCTGCGAGCGTGTCGCTGGAGAGATCGATGCCGTGGTGCCGCGCTGCCGCGGTGAGCAGGGGATCCTCGGCGTGCACCACGTGCAGCGCCGCGCCGCACTGACGCCCGAGGCGCGCCGCCAGGTCGAGGGCCACCCGCGACGGCTCGGAGAAGTCGACGCCCGCGAGGATCGAGCGGAGAGCAGTCATAGGACCGCCATGCGGCCAGCAACGAGCACGGCATTCACGTTTGGGGCCGCATGGCGGTCCAGGGGCCAGGGGCGCACTTCGGCCCGGATGTTGCTCTCCTGAGAGAAAACTACGTCATTTGGCGGCTGTTGCGGGTGATGTTCCCCAGCGCCGCGAAAGATTTCCCATCGAAGAAGGGTTGCCATGAGTACCCCTACTGTTCTGATTGTCGACGACGAGGACCTCGTGCGGTGGTCGCTGCGGGAGCGCCTCGCCCGTGACGGCTACACCATCACCGAGACGCACACGGCCGCGGGCGCCGTCGAGCAGGTGGCCGCCGGCGGCGTGGACCTGGTGCTGCTGGACTTCCGCCTGCCGGACGGCGACGGGCTCTCGGTCCTCCGCCGCATCAAGGAGCTGTCGCCCGACACGCTGGTCATCCTGATGACGGCGTATTCGACCATCCAGAACGCGGTCGAAGCCATGCGACTGGGGGCTTACCACTACGTCAACAAGCCGTTCAATCTCGACGAGGTGGCCCTCTCGGTGGAGAAGGCGCTCGAGACGAGCCGCCTGCGCCGCGAGGTGAAGACCCTGCGCAGCAGCCAGGGGCGCGAGTACGGCTTCGACGCCATCATCGGCGAGTCGCCCGCGATGGTGCAGGCCAAGGCGCTGCTGGCGCGCATCGCCTCGAGCCCCGCGTCGACTGTGCTGCTGACGGGCGAGACGGGTACGGGAAAGGACCTGGCCGCCAAGGCCGTGCACTACAACAGCGAGCGCGCGGCGAAGCCCTTCGTCAACATCACCGCCTCGGCGCTGCCCGAGCAGCTGCTGGAGAGCGAGCTGTTCGGGCACGAGCGCGGCGCGTTCACCGACGCCCGCCAGCAGAAGCGCGGGCTGTTCGAGACGGCCGACGGCGGGACGGTCTTCCTGGACGAGATCGGGGAGATGACGCCAGGCCTGCAGGCCAAGCTGCTGCGGGTCCTCGAGGACAAGACGTTCAAGCGCGTCGGCGGCCTGGCCGACCTCCGCGTCGACGTGCGCGTCATCGCGGCCACCAACCGCGACCTGGAGGCGGAGGTGCAGGCGGGCAAGTTCCGCGAGGACCTGTTCTATCGCCTCCAGGTCATGCCGGTGGTGCTGCCGCCGCTGCGGGATCGCGACGGCGACATCCGGCTGCTGGTGCACTACTACATCGATCGGTACAACCGGGAGTTCAAGAAGCGGGTCCGCGGCGCGACGCTCGAGGCGATGGCGCTGCTGGAGCAGTACCGCTGGCCGGGCAACATCCGCGAGCTTCGCAACGCGATCGAGCGCGCCATGCTGCTGATGGACCGCGAGTGGCTCGAGCCCGACGACTTCACGACGCTGCGCCCGGCCAGCGTCACCTTGCAGTTCCGGCTCCCCCCGAACGGCGTGGTGCTCGAAGAAGTGGAACGGCAGCTGCTCGTGCAGGCGCTCGAACGGGCGGGCGGCAACCAGACGCACGCCGGACACCTGCTGGGAATCAATCGCGACCAGGTCCGATACCGGATCGAGAAGTTCGGGCTCACGCGGCCGGCTCCTCGGGTGCCGGCAGAGCCCGCAGCGGTACATTCAGGGTGAAAACGGTACCGCCCGAGTCGGGGCACGCCAGCGTGAGCGTGCCGCCGTGCAGCTCGGCAGTGCGCCTGGCAATCGGCAGCCCCAGCCCGCCGCCGCGTGCCTTCGTCGTGAAGAACGGCTCGAACACCTGATCGCGGATCTCGGGCGGAATGCCCGGGCCGGTGTCGCGGATCTGCAGGACACACCGCTTTTCCTGCTCGGCAATCGTCATCGTGACGCGCCCCTGGCCGTTCATGGCCTGCGCGGCGTTCAGCAGCAGGTTCAGCACCGTCGCCCTGATCAGCTCCTCATCGGCGGTGAGCGTCACGTTCGGCCCCTCGATGGCGACCTCGAGCGACGCGCCTGCTGGGTCTCGCCGCAGCATGCCAATCGCCTCCGCGAGCAGCGGCCGAAGCTGGAACGTCGTCGGACGGGGCGGCCGCGGCCGCGCGAAGATCATCAGATCGTTGATGAGCTCGCCCAGCGAGTCGATGCGGCCTACGACGTCGCGCATCACGGGCAGCTCGGGGTCGGTCGCCTTCCGTCGGGACATCAGCACCTGAAGGGCGCCCTTGATGCCCGCGAGCGGGTTGCGGACCTCGTGGGCCACGACGGCGGCCATCTGGCCGACGCGCGCGAGCGCCGCCTGCTGCGCCAGCCGCGCCTCGGCCGCCTTCCGCGCGGTGATGTCGAAGCGAATCGCGATGTACTGGTGCGGCTTCCCGCGCGCGTCCAGGAAGGGGACGATGGTCGTGTCCACCCAGTAGAAACGGCCGTCCTTGGCGCGGTTGCGGAACTCGGCGTGCCACACGCGGCCGTTGGCAATCGTCCGCCAGAGGTCGCGGATGAACGCCTTGGAGTGATAGCCGGAATTGATGATGCGATGGTCCTGCCCGAGCAGCTCCTCGCGTGAGTACCCCGAGATCTCGCAGAACTTGTCGTTGACGTAGGTGATCCGCCCCGTCACGTCGGTCGTGGCGACGATGGCGGCATGGTCGAGGGCCCGCTTGAGGTCCTCCAGCTGCTGGACGTTGGCGAACGACTGCCGCTCGAGCTGCTTGAAGCGCGCCACGATCGTGGCGGTGGCGATGAAGACCAGCGCCATCAACGGGCGATCGACGAAGATGACCGGCGGCGGATTGTCGGACCAGCCTGCGACCACGTCGAGAACGAGCAGCGTCGTCACGCCCATGGCCGACAGCACGGGATACGGCCGCCAGTCGGTCCACAAGCCCAGGACGATGACGAGCACGTAGAGAATGCCGATGGCGTAGGCCAGCGGCAGGCTCAGGTCCACCGCGAAGATGGCTGCGGCGAGCGTCATCCCCGCGAGGTGGATCAACGCATCCCGCGGCTTGTCGACGTGGCCCTGGGGCGGCTCTAGGGTCCTCATCGCTATACTTGGCTCGTGTCCACCGCCACTCTACTCGTCGTCGACGACGAGCGCCTCCTGCGCTGGTCGCTGCGGGAACGACTGGCCCGGGAGGGCCACACCATTCTCGAGGCCGGGACGGCCGACGAGGCCTTCGAACAGCTCAGCCCCGACGTGGATCTCGTGCTGCTCGACTACCGCCTGCCGGACGCCGACGGGCTGTCTGTGCTGCGCCGCATCAAGGAACGGTCTCCCGAGACGCTCGTGATCCTGATGACGGCCTACTCGACGGTCGAGAACGCCGTCGAGGCCATGAAGCTCGGCGCCTACCACTACGTGAACAAGCCGTTCAACCTCGACGAGGTGGTGCTGCTGGTGGACAAGGCGCTCGAGACGAGCCAGCTGCGTCGGGAGGTGCGGGCGCTGCGTACGAGCCATGGGCGCGAGTTCGGTCTCGACGCGATCATCGGGGCTTCGCCGCCGATGCAGCAGGTCAAGTCGCTCCTCGGCCGGATCGCGGCCAGCCGCGCCTCGACGGTGCTGCTCACCGGCGAGACGGGGACGGGGAAGGACCTGGCGGCCAAGGCCATTCATTACACCAGCGACCGCGCCACGCGGTCGTTCGTCAACATCACCTGCTCGGCGCTGCCCGAGCAGCTGCTGGAGAGCGAGCTGTTCGGGCACGAGCGGGGCGCGTTCACCGACGCGCGCCAGCAGAAGCGCGGGCTGTTCGAGACGGCCGACGGCGGCACGGTCTTCCTGGACGAGATCGGCGAGATGACGCCTGGGCTGCAGGCCAAGCTGCTGCGGTTCCTCGAGGAAAAGACCTTCAAGCGCGTCGGCGGCCTCGCCGACCTCCGCGTGGACGTCCGCGTCGTGGCCGCCACCCATCGCGACCTGGAGGAGGAGGTGCAGGCGGGCAAGTTCCGCGAGGACCTCTTCTACCGGTTGCAGGTGATGCCCGTGACGCTGCCCCCGCTGCGCGGGCGTCGCGGCGACATTCCGCTGCTGGCCGCGTACTACGTGGACCGCTTCAACCGGGAATTCCGCAAGCACGTCCGCGGCCTGACTCCGGCCGCCCTCGCGCTCCTCGAGCAGTATCAGTGGCCTGGCAACGTCCGGGAGCTGCGCAACGCGATCGAGCGCGCCATGCTGCTGGGCGACCAGGAGCGCCTCGAGCCCGAGGACTTTACCACGCTGACCCGCAGCGTGACCGCCACGCCGTTCAAGCTGCCGCCGGAGGGGCTGAACCTGGACGAGCTCGAGCGGCAGCTGCTCGTGCAGGCGCTCGAGCGGGCCGGCGGCAATCAGACGCAGGCCGCCCAGCTGCTGGGGATCAACCGCGACCAGGTGCGGTATCGAATCGAGAAATTCGGCCTTCACACGGGTCGCGGGGGCTGACACCCCTGCTCTGGGTCCGCCTCCTGTCGCGCGCGCGCCTCAGCGTGCGCGACGACCGGTGTCTCGCGCACGGTCACGACCGGACACGGCGCTGTACGAATGACCCTTTCGGCCACGCTGCCCATCAGCAGGTGGGCCACGCCGCTGCGCCCGTGCGTGCCCATCACGATCAGGTCGAACCCGTTGTCGGCCGCATAATCGACGATCATCCTGGCGCTGGGGCCGAACACCACCTCGGTCCTCGCGCGCAGCCGGCTCCGATCCTCCGCCGTGATCCGGTGGGCCAGCCGCTCCTGCGCGTCCTTCAGCATGGCCGTGCGCGACGCCGCTGGGTGGGCCGTGAGCAGTTCGAACGCTCCCATGGCGAGCTCGTCGTCGATGACGTGCAGGACGAACAGCGACGCTCCCAGCTTCGCGGCGAGGCCTCGCGCGTACTCCAGCGCGGCATCGGACGGGCCGCTGAAGTCCGTGGGAACCAGCATCCGGGTGAACACGAAGGGGCCTCCTCGGGACGCTCGTGCGTCCCACTCCGCCCGAAGGCGGCACCGGACTCGCGAAGTTCGGCCCGTCAAGGCAAAACTGTGTGCCCGATACCGGTGCCTCGATGCGGAGCCCGTTATGCGGCCCCGAACGCGAATTTCGTACTCGTTGCCCGGCCGCATAACGGGCTAGGCGCGCAAAGCGCGCCAAAAAATACTGGCAACCAGCCAAGGGCTCGTTTCCGCAAGCAACGGGATATCAAGGGCGAGCCCCTGGCTGGTTACCTGTCGGCCGCCACGGGCGCCGTGCGGCCGACCGGCGCCGTGGCGCGCGCGATCCGCGCGTCACGCACCGTCATCACCGGGCAGGGTGCCGTCCGGACGACGCGCTCGGCCACGCTCCCCATGAGCAGATGGGCGATTCCATTGCGGCCGTGCGTGCCCATCACGATCAGATCGATCTCGGCGGTCCTCGCGTGGCTCACGATCTCGTCCGCAGGCTCGTCGGATCGCTCCACCAGGGCCACGGCTCGAAGGCTCTGGCGATCGTCGTCGGTCAGGCACCGGTCCACCTGCTGCAGCGCGCCCGTTTCCGCTTCGCGCGGGGATGTCACGGACGCGCGCAGGAAATGGCTCTGGAGCACGTGGAGGACGTGCAGGGAGGCGCCGAACGTGCGCGCGAGGACTCGCGCATAGTCAAGGGCCGCGTTCGACGGCCCGCTGAAGTCTGTGGGTACGAGGATTCGCGTGAGCATCGCCGTCTCCAGCGGCCAAATCAGCACACTCCGTACCAGAAGCATGATGTTTCCTGGGGGGCGCTCATATGTTCGTGGGGCGAGCCTTGTCAGGCTCGCCCGCGGACCTGACAAGGTCCGCGCCACGATGAGCAGCGGGGAATTATTCACCCGCCCGCGGAATGTTCCGCATCAGTGAAAGTCGGGGAGCCGCCTGATCTTGAAGCCCAGCGTGATCAAGAAGGCCAGCACCAGCAGTGTGGCCACGGCCAGGCCGCGCCGCCGCACCTGGAGATCGCGCATTGCCGCCTCGCCCGTGTCCTGCGCGCGGCGCGCAGCGGCCACCCCCTGCGTGGCGGCCTCGGTGAACGGCGTGCCCGCGAAGGCATGCACGAGCACGCGGGATTGCACTTGGTGCTCCCGCGCCTCGCGCAGCGCGATCCGCCCAGCGTCGACCAGCATGCCCGCCCGCTCGGCGCGAGTGAGGATGGCATCGGCTGTGGCCACGGCTCCGGAGAGGCGATCGAGCCCCTCGCGCACGCTGCGAATGGTTGCGCCGCTGTCGCCCGCGTCATCGTGGCACGGCGCGCAGACGGCGCCGTCCTGGACGCCGACCCCGCTGTCGACGGGAGCCTCGATCCGGTGGTTCCCGTGGCAGACGAGGCATTCGGCCTCACCGATGGCGTCGAAGATCTCCTTCTTGGGGCTCGCGCGGAACAGCTCGGCCTCGCGCAGGTGACACTGAGCGCACACGTTGGCCGCCGAGGTCACCCCAGGGGGCGTGGCGCCATGGCTGCCATGGCAGGAGCTGCACGTCGGCGCCGACGTGTCGCCGCGCTCGACGAGCGCCGCCGCGTGGACGCCGGCGGACCAGTCGGCCGGCGGCGCGGCGTCGCGCCCGAAGGGCGTCATGCGCGCGGGATCGCCGTGGCATCGGGCGCACGTGGTGGCGACGTTGATCGGGGCAACCGGCGAGCGCGCATCGCGGACGCGCCGCACGCCGTGCGCCCGATGGCAGTCGCTGCACGTGGCCACGCGCGGCTCGCCCTCGGCCATGCGGCGGCCGTGCGCGCTCGTCTGGTACTGCAGAAACTGGTCGACGCGGACCTGCGGGTCGAACTGCCGCATGTAGGCCGCGTCGCTGTGGCACCGGGCGCACAGCGGCGCAATCGCCGTGCGCGGGAGCGGATCGTACCGACCCTCGCGCCCGGTGTGGCACGACGCGCACGTGACCCCCGCCGCCGCATGCACGTCGTCGCGGAATGCGGTCGTGGCGGCCTCCTCGGGGGACTGCGCCCGTGCACCACCCGTCGTCGCGATCAGCGCAATCGCGGTCGGCGTGAGGCGCCACCAAGGCTGCCGTTTCAAGGTGCTCCCTCGGTCAGCGCCAGAGACGTCATGACGGCCATGAACCCCAGCACCCCCAGGCCCACCCAGACGACCGCGCGGCGGGCGCGCGGCGTGCCGCGCAGGAGAAATGGCAGCAGCACGGCGCCGAGCGCCCCCGCGCCCATGGCCGCCGCGGCCACGAACTCGCCATTCAGCCCGACCACACTCGGCGGGACGTACTTCAGCGTCTGGAACGCCCAGAGGAAGTACCACTCGGGGCGGATGCCTGCGGGCGCAGGCGCGAAGGGGTCGGCCTTCGTGCCCAGTTCCCACGGGTAGAAGGTCGAGAGGCCCGCCAGCACCACGAGCACCGCCGTCCACGCAAACAGATCGCGCAGCAGGAAATGCGGCAGGAAGGGCATCTGACGGACGGCGCTCGGGTCGCCGTTCGCGCGTTGTTCCACCGATGGAGGCACGCTCATGCCGTGGCGCTGGACGAGCAGCAGGTGAAACGCCACGAGCGCGGTGGCGATGGCCGGCAGGATGGCCACATGAAAGCCGAACAGGCGCGTCAGCGTCGCGCCCGTGACGTCGGCCCCGCCGCGCATGAACCGCACCAGGAAGTCGCCCACCAGCGGCGCCGTGGCCACGATGTCGGTGCCGACACGCGTGGCGAAGAAGGAGACCTCGTTCCACGGGAGCAGGTACCCCGTGAACCCGAACGCCAGCGTCAGGAGCAGCAGGAGCATCCCGCTCACCCACGTGAGCTCACGGGGGCGCCGGTACGCGTGGAGGAAGAGCACGCTGAACAGGTGGGCGAAGGCGCCGGCGACCATCAGGTTGGCCGACCACGCGTGGATCGAGCGGACCAGCCAGCCGAACGGCACGCGCGTCACGACGAACTGCACGCTCTCGTACGCTTCCGCCGCGCTGGGCCGGTAGTACAGGAGCAGGAGCGCCCCGGTGCCGACCTGAATGCCGAACAGGAAGAGCGTGACGCCGCCAAAGTAATACCAGACCGAATACCGGTGGTGCGGGACGGTCTTGTGGCGCAGCGCGCCGACGAGGTCGGCGAGCGGGACCCGTTCGTCGAGCCACTCCCGGACCGCGCCGTTCATGACCGCCGGGCGATGACGATCTCGTCGTCTCTGACGTTGACGTCGTAGGCCTCGAGCGGGCGCGGCGGCGGTCCCTCGACATTGCGGCCCGTGAGGTCGTACTGGCCGTTGTGGCACGCGCACCAGATGCGCTGGAGATCCGCGCGGTATTGGACCGTGCAGTCCAGATGCGTGCAGGTGGCCGAGAACGCGCGCAGCTCACCGCCCGGCGTCCGGATGACGATGGCCGGCTGAGAGCCGAACGGGACGACGCGCCCCGAGTTCGGCGGCAGCGCGGCCGCGCTGCCCGCGCTGACCGTGCGCGTCGTGGCTTCGGCAATCTCGGGGGGCACGAGGTAGCGTGCGACGGGATACAGAACCGACCCGAACACGCCGCCACCCCAGATGCCGAGCAGCCAGTTCAGGATGTTCCGCCGACCGGAGACATCGGATGCCATCAGCCTCAGAGCCTACCGCATCCCCGGGGATGCGCCCGGGGGAGATTATTTCGCGATCCGCGAAATATTTCCCGAGACCCGTGTTGCGGTACGGCGAACATTCAGCAAAGAGCCCGAGAAAGCATCGCACATCAGCGGGTCGAGGCACGGGCATCGGCCTTGCGGTAGCGAGCGCCGAGGAGGATGCCCGTGTTGCACATGCTTGTCGCTGGTATCGCGGGGCTCGTGGTGCTGGGCTCTGGAATCGCCTCGGCTCAGGATGCCGCGGCGATCGATCGCGGTCAGAAGGTCTATGCGGCGCAGAAGTGCTTCGTCTGTCATGCGGTGGCCGGCCAGGGCAACAAGAAGGGGGCGCTCGACGGCATGGCTGCCACGCTCTCGGCCGACGAGCTTCGCCTGTGGATCACCGATGCGCCCGAGATGGCGAAGAAGGCCAAAGCCGATCGCAAGCCCGCGATGAAGGCGTATACCGCCCTGACCAAGGAAGAGCTTGACGAACTGGTCGCGTATCTTCAGAGTTTGAAGAAATAGTCCGACTTCGTGCGCTCCCTCATCCGACTGCCCGCGGCGGCCCGCAACCTCGTGTCGCTCGTCGGCGCCGCCATGGCCACGGCGATGGCGGTGCTGTTTCTGGTCCTCCTCCTGCTCGACCTGCTCGGGTACGTCACCAATCCGTACATCGGCCTCCTGGTGTTCGTGACTGTCCCTGTGCTCTTCGTCGCGGGACTGCTCCTGATTCCAGCAGGCATCTGGTGGGACGGCCGCCGCCGCGCCCCGGGCGAGGCGCCGGACTGGCCCGTCATCGACCTGCGCAACGCGCGACAGCGCTCGGTGGCCGTGGGCGTGCTCGCCCTGACGATCGTGAACCTCGTGATCGTGTCGATGGCCGCCTATGGCGGTGTGCACTACATGGAGTCGTCGGAGTTCTGCGGCCAGGTGTGCCACACGACGATGGAACCGGAGTACGCGGCGTATCAGGCGTGGCCGCACGCGCAGGTGGCGTGCACGGCGTGCCATGTCGGGCCCGGGGCGGGCGCGCTGGCCGAGTCGAAGCTCGCGGGCACGAGGCAGCTCCTGCAGGTGGCCACCGGCCGCGTGGCGCGACCCGTGCCGTCGCCGGTCCGTACGATGCGTCCCGCGCGCGAGACGTGCGAGCAGTGCCACTGGCCCGAGAAGTTCCACGGCGACAGGACACGCACCATCCGCGAGTACGCCAGCGACGAAGCCAATACCGAGAGTGTCACCACGCTGCGGCTGCACGTGGGCGGCGGGAGCCGCACGCTCGGCGTCGGCACCGGGATTCACTGGCACATGAACCTGGACAACGAGATCGAGTACGTGGCCACCGACGAGCGGCGCGAGACCATCCCGTACGTCCGGTTGACGGACCGTGAAGGCCGCGTGCGCGAGTTCGCGGTCGAGGGCACCACCGCAGAGCAGCTCGCGGGCGGCGAGCGCCGCCGCATGGACTGCCTGGACTGTCACAACCGTCCGGCGCACACCTTCTCTCCCACGCCCGAGCGCGCCGTCGACGGCGCGATCGCGCAGGGGCGCGTTCCACGCGAGCTGCCGTTCGTGCGCCGCGAGGCGGTGGCGGCTGTCGGCACCGAGTATGCAACCCGAGTTGACGCGCTCGAAGGGATCGCGCGCGTCCTCACGGAGTTCTATGCAGGCCGGACGGGGGCCGACGCGCGGCTCGTGGCGCGCGCGGTGGCTGCCGCGCAGGACGTCTGGTCGCGCAACGTGTTTCCTGTCATGAATGTGAGCTGGGGAACCTACCCGAACCACCTGGGCCACCTCGAGGCACCGGGGTGCTTCCGGTGCCATGACGACGAGCATCGAGCGGCGGATGGCAGCGTGATCCGCCAGGGCTGCGAAGTATGTCACAGCTTCGAGTAGTCTTTGCCTTCGCCACGGCGGCCTTCGCGTACACGCTCGCCGTGACAACGACGGCCGCGCCAGGCGGTCAGGTCCGCCTGGCCGCCGGTCAGGCGGGCGCCGTTCAGACCCTGTCTGGGTACGTCGGCAGCGACACCTGTCTCGGGTGCCACGACGACAAGCAGGGGATGGCCGGCACCATCCACGGCAAGGCGGCGCACCCGCGGTCGCCGGAGGCCGCCCAGGGCTGCGAGACGTGCCACGGCCCCGGCCAGCCGCACGCCGAGAGCGGCGACCCGGACCTCATTCGCTCCTTCACGGCGATCCCCGCGCGAGAGGCGAGCGCGACCTGCACGAGCTGCCACAACCGCGGCGTGCACAGCCAGTGGTCCGGCAGCATGCACGACACGCGCAACCTCTCCTGCGTGACCTGCCACAGCGTGCACAGCCCGCAGTCGGAGACGGCGCAGCTCAAGACCTCGTCCGAGATCGAGACGTGCGCCCAGTGCCACAAGGCGCAGGTCCTCAAGGTCCAGCGGGTGGCGCACATGCCCGTGCGCGAGGGCAAGATGACGTGCACGAGCTGCCACAATCCGCATGGCTCGACCAACATCCGGCTGCTGAAGGTGGGCAACTGGGTGAACGAGAGCTGCGTGAGCTGCCACACCGAGAAGCGAGGGCCGTTCCTGTGGGAGCACGCCGCGGGCCGCGAGAGCTGCATCTCGTGCCACGACCCGCACGGATCGTCCAACGACCGCATGCTCATCGCGAAGCTGCCGATGCTCTGCCAGCGCTGTCACATCGGCACGCGCCACCCCTCCACGATCTACGACAACCTCGCGGTGCAGAACGGCAGCAACCGCATCATCGGACGCGGCTGCGTGAACTGCCACGCGCAGATTCACGGCTCGAACCACCCGTCCGGCAGCACGTTCCTGCGCTAGGAGGGAGGCCATGCGATCGAGATCGGTGGCACTGATGGGGGCGCTCCTGATGGCGGCCGCGCTGCCTGCCGCGGCGCAGAACGCGTCACAGCCCGCGCCGCAGGGCGTCGGCTCCTTCGATATCGGCGGCCGGCTGTTCACCGTCGAGGGCGAGCCTGCCCGCCCGCAGCGGTATCGCGACCTTGGGGACGGGACGTTCGCGGAGAACTTCACCTACAGGCGGGATGACGACCGGTGGCGCTTCACCGCGAAGGCCACGCACGTCGGGTACCGCGATCAGCAGTACGAGGCGGCGTTCAACCAGTTCGGCAAGGTCAAGGCCTGGTTCGAGTGGAACCAGATCCCGATCTTCTACAGCACCGATACGCGGACGCCGTACACCGCGGCGTCGGCCGGCGTGCTGCGGATCGACGACGCCGCGCAGCGGGCCGCCTCGCTGGCCGCGGTGGCGCCGCTGGCCGCGCCCTTCGACCTTCGCGCGCGGCGCGACACGGGGCGGTTCGGCGTCTCGGTGACGCCGACGCCCGCGCTGGATCTGACGCTCAACGTGTCGACGGCGGCCCGTGAGGGGCAGATGCCGTGGGCGGGGACGTTCGGCTTCAGCAACGCCGTGGAGCTGCCCGCGCCGATCGACCATCGCACGACCGATCTGAACGCCGCCGCGGAATGGGGCAGCGACCGCGGCTCGGTGCGCCTGCAGTACGACGGCTCCTGGTTCGACAATCAAGTGCAGACGCTCGTCTGGGACAACCCCCTGCGGATCAGCGATTCCCCCACGGCCGGCAGCTCGCAGGGCCGGATGGCGCTCTGGCCGAACAGCACGCTGCACGCCGTCGGCGTGACGGGCACGCTGAGGCTTCCCGCACGCAGCCGCGCCACGGCCTACGTGTCGGTCGGGTCGTGGAACCAGGACGAGGCCCTGCTGCCCTTCACCGTCAATGCTGCGATTTCGCCGATCCCGCTCGACCGCGCCACGGCGCAGGCGGAGGCGCAGATCACGGCCACGAACCTCAGCTTCACGTCGCGTCCCGCGGATCGCCTCTGGTTCACGGCCCGCTTCCGCCGGTACGACTTCGACAATCAGACGCCCGAGTTCCGCGTCACGAGCCGCGTGGCCTACGACCAGAGCCTGCAGACGTCGCTGCTCGGCGGCACCCACGCCTTCGGCTACATCCGCAACTGGTTCGACGCCGACGCCTCGTACGACCTGACGCGCTCCGCCGCCGTCCGCGTGGGCTACGGCCTCGAAGACGTGGAGCGCACCTTCCGCCTGTTCGAGGAGACGACGGAGCATATCTTCCGCGCGTCGATCGACTCGACGGGCAACCAGTACGTGACCGTTCGGGGCGTCTACGAACGCGGGACGCGCACGGGTACGGGGCTGGACGAAGAGGTGCTCGACGAGATCGGCGAGCAGATTTCGCTACGGCAGTTCGACATCTCGGACCGCCACCGCGACCGGTTCTCGGCTATCGTGCAGGTCACGCCGGTGGCGCAGCTCGGCGTGAACGGGACGGTGGGGCTCGGCAAGGACCACCGCCCCGACGCCCACTTCGGGCTCCTGGAGGCGCAGACGCGCTTCTACAGCCTCGGCGTGGATGTCGTGCCGCGCGACGAGGTCTCGGCCGGTGTGACCTGGGGCTTCGACAAGTACACCTCGCTCCAGCGATCGCGGCAGGCCAACCCAGGGCCGCAGTTCGACGATCCGACGCGCGACTGGTCGACCGATGCCGCAGACCGCGTGCACTACGTCACCGGAAGCCTGGATCTGATCAGAGCCATTCCCAAGACCGACGTCAGATTCGGGTACGACTTCAATCGCTCGCGCAGCCGATATGTCTATCTCCTGCCTGCGAACACGACGTTGGCGGCGCCGCAGCAGCTGCCCGAGGTCCTGAACGCACTGCATCGGGCCACGGTCGACGTGAAGTACTTCTTTGCCGCGCGGCTGGCTGCGGGCGTCGGCTACTGGTTCGATAAGTACACGATCGAGGATTTCGCGCTCGGGCCGGGCACGATCACGCGCGTGAACATGCCCGGCGCCCTGCTGCTCGGATACGTGTGGCGCCCGTATACCGCCAATACCGTGTGGGCGCGCCTCACGTACTTCTGGTAAGGGTTGCCGCCATGGGTCGACGCGTGACTTCGATGACCGGCAGGATCGCAATCGGATCGGTCGTCATGGTCTGGCTGACCGCCACCGGTGGGCGTGCAGCCCAGGCGCCGCCGGCCGTTCCATCGCTCCTGGAATCGCTGACCGGGCGGGACTCCTTCGCCCAGTACTGCTCCCCCTGTCATGGGGCGGCGGGCAAGGGTGACGGCCCGGTGGCGGCGGCGCTGCGCACCGCCCCCGCCGACCTGACGACGCTGGCGCGGCGCAACGACGGCCGCTTCCCGCGCGAGCGGGTGGTGGCAGCCATCGACGGCACCGGGCGCGTGCTGCCGGCCCACGGCAGCACGGACATGCCCGTGTGGGGGACGCTCTTCCTCGCGCTGGATCCCTCCGATGCGCGCGTACGGCAGCGCATCGAGAACCTCGCCACCTACGTCGAGTCGATCCAGGTCGCGTCGACGGGACCGGGCGATGAGGGCAGCCGGCTGTTCCGGACCTACTGCGCGAGCTGCCACGGGGCCGACGCCCGGGGCATGGGGCCGATGGCCGACCACCTGCGCCACGCGCCGCCCGACCTCACGCAGTTCGCGTCCCGCAACGGCGGAGTCTTTCCGAGCGAGCGCGTGTTCCGC
>JACQTK010000120.1 GCA_016210845.1 Acidobacteriota bacterium
GAAGAAATCGCGCTTCTCGGGAAAGAACAGATTGAAGCGGGAGAGGTTGATCTGCTGCTCGTCGGCTTCGACCTGCGAGAAGTCGGTGTTGACGGTGAAGTCCCAGACGAGCCCGCTGGTGACGCCGTACTTGACGTCGACGCCCGCGTCGACGTCGCCGTCGGTGCCCGCGCCGCCGATCGTGTTGGAGCTGCTGGCCACGAACGGCTTGACGCGCAGGTTCATGCCCGGGCGCAGCCCCCGCATCCCCTCCGCCGTGCCGGCCAGGGACACGCGGGTGAGCTCGTAGATGCGGGGCAGCGGCGCCCAGTAGCTGTCCTCGTTGAGCCGCCGCACCTTCCGCTCGAAGTTGACGCCCCAGAGCTGGACGTCGGCCGTGTTGAACTTCAACGTTCGGAACGGAATCCGGATCTCGGCATACCAGCCGGTTTCCGCGATCCGCGTCGCGACGTCCCAGATGCCGTCCCAGTTGGCGTTGTTCTCGCGGCCCTCGTTGGACATCTGCGCGTCCCACTTGGCGCCCGCCGGATTGGTGGCGAACCGATACCCGTTCCGCTCGTCGTGAAACGTGTCCAGGATGATCTGGAAGCCGTCGCTCGTGGCCGTGTTGAAGTCCTTCTTGATGTCGTTGACGATGAGCCGGCCGGGCTCGTCGTCTCTCGCGAAGACGCCGAAGTACAGCGCCCGGTCGTCGTACAGCAGGCGCACCTCGGTGTCGAAGGTTGCCGGCTCCCCTTCGCGGGGATCGTTCTGAATGAAGTTGCGCGCGATGGGCGCATCGGCCCACGCGGGCTCGTCGAGCGAGCCGTCGAGCACGATCTCACCGGCCGCGCGCACCGCCTGGAGCCGCCGATCCAGACGAGCCGTCCCGTAGTCGATCGGGGCGCGGGCCGCCACCGGTGCCGACCCTGCGGTCGGCGTCTGTGCGGCGGCGGGGGGTGGCAGGAGGCCCAGGATTGCACAGAGGGCCAGGCCGGCCGCCCTGGAGGCGCCACGCGCGCGAATCATGGTAACTCCTTGTCCTGTCGCCGGATATCGAGCAGCTCGGCGCCGCCGGGCATCGGCGTCTCAAAGAAATCTCGAAAGAATACCGAAAAACGGGTTGAGCAGGGAGGCCGCAGGTCGCTACAATTCGCCTCTTCGTGCGCCCCCCGGACAGGCCCGGAGAGGACCCTACATGATAAACGTGGCGGCCATCCGAATGCAGCAGTTTGGTGTGCAGTTCTACCAGGCGTCGCTGACGGCGGAAGACATCGACAAGCTCGTTCGTTTCGAGGTGCTCAGCTACGGAGAATCCGGGCAGCCCCCGGTCCGCGGCGGAAAAAAGAGAATCCCGTCGAAGGTGAACTGGGACCTGCTGGAACGGCGGATCGCGTCGAGCGAAAAGGCGTACCAGCGCCAGATCATCAGGCGAAAGATCGACGAACTCGTGCAGTATTACGAGCAGTGCCGGCAGGCGCGGGACCTGCCCTCCATTCCTGGCGCCGTCATCATCTCCTGCGACGAGAAGCTGGCCTTCGAGCCGGTCGAGCCCGGGGGCATCGTCGGCCGCCTGAAGGTGCCCGAGCGCGAGGGCATCCTCCGCGCCATCGACGGCCAGCACCGCCTGCTGGCGCTGCACGCCGACATCGAGAACATGCGCGGCCACGACTTCACGGTGCCGGCCATCATCTTCGACCGCCTGCCCGAAGACCACGTCGTGCAGATGTTCGTCACCATCAATGCCAAGCACACGCGCCTGAACCCCTCGCACCTGGTGAGCCTCTCGGGGCGGCAGCTCTATCGAGACGATGCCCTGGCGGCCGCGCACGACGTGGTGCGTGCGCTCAACGACCGCGAGGACTCCCCGCTGCAGGGCGAGATCAAGCTGCTCGGCGTGGGACGGGGACGCGTGGCGCAGGCGCCGCTCGCCCAGGAGCTGAAAAAGCTCTTCGCGGGCGACGCGTATGGCGGCCCGCGCAAGTCCGCGGACTTCCGCGAGGACGCCAGGCGGTTCTTCGTGAACTATTTCAAGCAGGTGTCGGTCGTGTTCGGGGCGGCGTGGAACGGCCGGAAGTACAGCATCAAGTCGGCCGCAGCGCTCCGCGCCTTCATCCGCGTCTCGCCGGACGTCGTCCGCCGGCTGGACCAGGAGCATGCCGACCGGTCGGATTTCCGGGCCATCGGCCGCGTCATCGCCCCGTGGGGACGCCGCATCGGCGACCTCCGGTTCGAGACCGAAGGCGCCTGGAAGCGCGGCGGCACCACGGTGGAGTCGCTGGCGCGGGAGCTCAAGCTGGCGTTGGAGTACCCGGAAGGGGCGGGGGTCTAAGAAAATCAGGACGGGCGCCTTTCGGCGTCCGTCCTGGCATGCCGGCCTGGCTCCCCCCAGCATTTACGGCGCCCTGCCGTAAACCACAGACCGACACCGTTTCCCTTGGGCAACGGATGTGCCGCGCGGATTCCTTGGCAATTTCCCCGATTCGTCTATGGCTGGGCTTTCAGGAATGTGGGAGAAATTACAAAGGTGTTCTCGGACCCGTCGGATCGGATGCGCATCGACCTGAATGCGGACGTCGGCGAATCGTCTGCCAGCTCATCGGCAGGCCCCGACGCCGAACTGATGGCGCAGATCACCTCGGCCAACGTTGCCTGCGGCTTCCATGCGGGCGACCCGGGCCGGATGCGCGCCACGGTGGCGCTGGCGCGCGAGCACGGCGTGGCGGTGGGCGCGCACCCGGGGTTTCCCGATCCCGAGGGGTTCGGCCGCCGAGAGCTGCAGTTCTCGCCTCGGGACGTCGAGGACTTCGTCGTCTACCAGGTGGGCGCGCTCGCGGCCATCGCCGCGGCGGAAGGGGTGCGGCTGCAGCACGTGAAGCCGCACGGTGCGCTCTTCAACATGGCCGCGCGGGACGCCGCGCTGGCCGAGGCGATCGCGCGGGCGACGGCGACCATCGACCGCGCGATGATCCTGTTCGGGCTGCCCCGCTCCGAGCTCGTCGCGGCCGGTGCGCGAGTCGGCCTGCGGACCGCGCGCGAGGCGTTTGCCGATCGCACATATCGCGCGGACGGCACGCTCGTGCCGCGCCAGGAAACGGGAGCCGTCCTCGTTGATCCTGAAACGGTCGTGCGGCGGGTCGTCAGGATGGTGCGCGACGGAGTCGTCGAGGCGATCGACGGTACGCACGTGCCCTTGGACGTGGACACCGTCTGCGTGCACAGCGATACGCCTGGGGCCGCAGCGCTGGCGGCACGCATTCGGGCAGCGCTCGTCGAGGCGGGTGTCGAGGTGAAGGCGCTCGGGGAGAGGTAGGGTCTCGAGGCTCGACGCGGTTATCTATACAGCACGCTCGTCAGGACGCCGACGACCGCCAGGAGCGTCGCGATCTGCGCGCCTGCCAGCCACATCAACCACCTGTCGGTGTGCCGCGACATCTCGCGCATGTCCGTCCGAAGCTCCGCGATCCCTTCACGCAGTTCAGTCCGCAAGGCGGCCATCTCGCCGCGAAGCTCCGTCCGCAGACCATCCATGTCTTTGCGAAGCTCTGTTCGCAGCGCGTCCATGTCCTTGCGAAGACCGTCGACGTCCTTGCGAAGGCCGTCGACATCCTTGCGAAGGCCGTCGACGGCGAGGGTGAGCCTGTCGCTCTGCGCTTCCAAAGTGAGAACCCGCTCTTCCAGGTTGGCCACGTCCGTGCTCCTTTCGAACGGGCCTCCCGGCCCGATTCTACATCGTCACAGGAGCACGCACCGTGCCGCTCGAGAAACGCCCAAGAACCGCAGAAACCCTCGCCGACTTCGACGTTTTTTCAATGCCCGCGGGGGGAGCAGTACGACGTTTCGTCAAGGTCGGCCCGAGAGGCACGGCGGTGTCAGTGCGATCGCGCCGACCTGATTTCCTCGACTAGGACGCGCCGCAACACTTTCCCGATCATCGTCTTCGGGAGGTCGGTGCGGAAGTCGACCTTCGCCGGCACCTTGTACGGCGCCAGCCGCTCGCGGCAGTACCCGCGGATCTCGTCCTCGGTGGCGGAGGCGCCGGGCTGCAGCACGACCCAGGCGCGCGGAACCTCGCCCTTGACCGCGTCGGGCACTCCGGCGACGGCCGCTTCCCTGATGGCGGGATGCGTGGCGAGCACCTCCTCGATCTCGCGCGGCCAGACCTGGTAGCCGCTCGTCTTCAGCATGTCCTTCTTGCGATCGACGATGAAGACGTAGCCCTCCTCGTCCGTGTACGCGAGGTCGCCCGTGTGGACCCAGGGCCCGCCCTCGCCGTGCCGCCGCAGCGTGTCGGCGGTCTCACCGGGGTTGCGCCAGTACTCCGCCATGTACTGCGGCGCGCGGAGGATCAGCTCTCCGACGTCGCCCGACGGCAGCTCGCGGTCGCCCTGCTCGGCGTCGACGATGCGGGCCTCGACGTCGGGCAGCGGCAGGCCGATCGACCCGAGCTTGTTCGGCCCCTGGACCGGGTTCACGCAGCAGGCCATCATGCCTTCGGTCAGCGAATAGCCCTCGACGATCCGGGCGCCCGTCTTCTCCTCGAACTGCCGCTTGGTCTCGGCCATCAGCGCCGCCGCGCCAGAGAAGCACAGCTTGATCGAGCTGAGGTCGACCTTGCCCGCCCGCACGTCCGGGTGGTTCAGGATGGCCGCGTAGAGCGTCGGGATGCCGTTGAAGAACGCCGGCTTGACCTGCTTGATCGTCTTGAGCAGATCGCCGATGTCGCGCGGGTTCGGGACGAGCGACAACGGATTGGGCCCGACGAAGGCGAGCGGTTGCACGCCGACGTTCGCGTACACGTGAAACATCGGCAGCGGCAGCATGATCACGTCCACCCACGGCCGCTTCGCCGACTTGGTCCACTCGTAGAGCTGCAGGCCTGCGGCCACGTAGTGGCGATGGAGGCCCACCACGCCCTTCGGCGTACCGGTCGTGCCGCCGCTCGACAGAATCACCGCCTTGTCGTCGGGCCGCACGGCGACGGCGGGCCGCGGCGCCTGCCGGTACTCGCGGAGCAGGTCCCGGAACCAGAGGTCTTCCGCGCCAAGGGTGATGCGGTGCCCCTCCTTCTTCTCCTTGACCAGCGTGAACAGCACGCGCAGCACCGGGGGCAGGTATTCCTTGATCGACGTGGCGATCACGCGGCGGAGCGGCAGCCGGCCCGGAATATCGCCCTGAACGTTCTTGATGCGCTGGTAGAAGGGTGTGAGAACGATGATGACCGACGCGCCGGTGGAGCCGAGGGCGCCCTCGAGCTCGCGCTCGCTGTAGATCGGGTTGAGCGGCACCACGATCGCACCCGCCTTCCAGGCGCCGAACTCGGCGATGAGGAACTGCGGGCAGTTCGGCAGCAGCAGGGCCACGCGGTCGCCAGGCTTCACCCCGAGCGCGGCCAGCGCCGCCGCGAACGCGTCGCTCTGCGATTCGAGCTCGGCGTAGGAGAAGGAGGCGCCCTTGAAGAGGAGGGCGGGCTTGCCGCCATGGTCGCGCGCGAGGGGCGTGAGGTAATCGAGGAGCGTGCTCTCGGGGTACGGCGCGAGGGTCTGCGGAACGTCGGCGTCGTAGTGGGCCAGCCAGGGCTTCACGAGGGCATTCTACTGTCAAGAGCACAGAGACGAATCGGCCACCAAGGCCACAAAGCTCTCGAAGGCTTTTCTTGGCTTCACGCGAGCAGCATTGCGAGCAGCGCCTTCTGCGTGTGGAGCCGGTTCTCGGCCTGGTCGAACACGACCGACGCGTCGGATTCGAACACCTCGGCGGTGACCTCTTCGCCGCGGTGGGCGGGGAGGCAATGCATGAAGAGCGCGCCTCGCGCGGCGGCGGCCATGAGGGCGGCGTCGACCTGAAAGCCCGCGAACACCCGCCGCCGCTCCTCGGTCTCGGCCTCCTGTCCCATGGACGTCCACACGTCGGTGCAGACGGCATCGACGCCCGCCGCCGCCTGCCGTGGATCCCGAAACGATCGGACGGACGCGCCATCGCGCGCGCCGCGGATGGCCTCGTCCACCACGCGCGCGGGGAGCTCGTAGCCGGGGGGCGACGCCAGGTGCACCGAGATCCCGAGCTGGGGCGCCGCATGCACCAGCGACGTCGCCGTGTTGTTGCCGTCGCCCACGTAGGCGAGCGTGCGCCCGCGGCCGCTTCCCCAGCGCTCGCGCAGCGTGAGCATGTCGGCGAGCGCCTGGCACGGATGTTCCTCGTCGCTCAAGGCGTTGATGACGTGCAGGTCGGACGCCGCCGCGGCGAAGATGGCAGCCTTGCGGTGCGCGAACGTGCGAATCACGAGCGCCCTGACCCAGCGTTCCAGATTGCGGGCGACGTCCTCGAGCGGCTCGCGCGTGCCCTGGGCGAACTCCGCCGGCAGGTGCAGCGCGTGGCCGCCGAGCTCGCGGACGGCGATCTCGAACGTCGACCGGGTGCGGAGCGACGGCTTCTCGAAGAGCATGGCCACGTGCGCGCCGCCAAGGGCATCCGCCGTCGGCGCCCGCGTGCCGAGCCGCCGGTCCGCCTTCATCTGCGCCGCCAGACCGAGCAGCCGGTCGAGGTCGCCGCGCACGAGGTCGAGGATCGACAGGAAATCCTTGCCTGGCGTCGCTGGCGCCACGGGATTCATGTCCGGTACTCCCCGTTGATGCGCACGTACTCGGCGCTCAAGTCGCAGGTCCAGATGGTCGCCGAGGCGCCGCCTCCGGATCCGAGGCTCATCTCGATCTGCACGTCGCGGCGCGTCAGGTGCTCCGCGGCCCGCGGCGCGGCCTCGTCGCGGGGCAGGCCGTTCTCGAAGAGCAGCACGCCGCCCACGTGCACCGTGGCGCGGTCCACGTCGAAGAGGACGCCCGATCGCCCGGCCGCGGCCACGATGCGGCCCCAGTTCGGGTCGGCGCCGTGCACGGCCGTCTTCACGAGCGGCGAGTTCGCAATCGTTCGCGCCACCTGCCTGGCTTCGTCGGTCGTGCGCGCGTCCCGGACGGTGACGGCGATCAGCTTGGTGGCGCCTTCGCCGCCGCGCACGATGCCGAGCGCGAGCGCACGCGACACGGCCTGCAGCCCTTCGAGCAGCGCAGGATAGGTGTCCTCGTCGATGGCGACGCCGCTGGCGCCCGACGCCAGCGCGAAGAGCGAGTCGTTCGTGGAGCACTCGCCATCCACCGTGATGGCGTTGAACGTATCCCGCGCCGAAGCCTGCAGCGCCCGCCGCAGCAGCGGCGGTGAAACCCGCGCGTCGGTCGTGACGAAGGCGAGCATCGTCGCCATGTTCGGCTCGATCATGCCCGAGCCCTTGGCCATGCCGCCCACCGTGAACGCGCCGTGCTCGGTTTCGACGATCACGGCGTGCTCCTTCGGGAACGGATCCGTGGTCATGATGGCCCGCGCGGCCTCGCTGCCCTGGTCGCGGCCCATCGTGGCCGCGGCGGACTGGATGCCCGTGAGGATCCGGTCGATCTTCAGCGTCACGCCGATCACGCCCGTCGAGGCGACGAGCACCTCCTCGGGCGCGCAGCCGATGGCGGCCGCCGTGGCCTCGGCCATCCGCGCGGCGTGGGCCAGGCCGTCGGCGCCCGTGCAGGCGTTGGCGCAGCCGCTGTTGACGACGATCGCGCGGGCCCTGCCGCGCGTGCGCTCGAGGTGCCCCTTCGACACGGTCACCGGCGCCGCCTGCACGAGGTTGGTGGTGAAGAGCCCCGCGGCGGACGCGGTGGCGTCAGCGGCCAGCACCGCCAGGTCGAGCGCCGGCGGCGCCTTGATGCCGCAGTGCACCGCACCGGCCGCGAAGCCGGCCGGCGCCGTGACGCCGCCGGCCGATGCGGCGACCGGGATCTGTGCCGACAAGCGATCGCGCGGGCCGGTGGACGCGGCGCGGGGCATCACGTCAGCCGAGGTCCCGGACCACCGCGTACTGGCCGCACCGCCGGAAGTGGTCGCAGCCGCAACAATCCGTGAGGATCTTCTCGGGGAGCCAGACGTGGGGAACGATGGAAAACCCGAGATGGACGAAGAACGCGGGCGCGTGCGTGAAGGCGCACAGCCGCTCGAAGCCCGCCGCGCAGGCGCGCGTCACCAGCTCGTCGATGATCTGACGGCCCACGCCCGCGTCCCGCGCCTCCCGGCCGACCACGAAGGAGCGCACCTCGCTCACGGTGTCGCTGAGCGGCGCCAGTTCCGCGCACGCCACCACCCGATCGTCCTGCACGCCGACGATGAAGCGATGGGCGTGCCTCGCGATCTCGTCCAGCTCGCGCGGCAGGAGGTGCCCCTCGAGCCGATGCTCGACGATCAGCGCATGGACGGCGGACGCCTCGTCACGGCTCGCCGTGCGCAGGGCCATGCGTTCGAGGACGGCATTCATACCTGCCCCTCCGCCGGTACGGCGGCAAACACGCCGTCCAGGATGTCCGTGGCGCGATCGATCTCGGCGGCCTCGATCGTCAGCGGCGGGAGCAGCCGGACCACCTTCTCGTCGGTCCGGTTCACGAGCAGGCCGCGCTCGCGGGCGAGGTCCACGATCGGCTTGGCGTCGTAGACGAGCTGGAGGCCGCGCATCAGGCCCGCGCCGCGCACCTCGGTGATCGCGGGGTGCCTGAGCGCGAGCGCGCGCAGACGCCGCTCGAAGTGCGCCCCGACGTCCTGGATATGCTCGAGCAGCCCCTGGTTCAGCAGCTGATCGAGCACGAACGAGGCCGCGCGCGTGCCGAGCAGGTTGCCGCCGTAGGTGCTGCCGTGATCGCCAGGCGCGATCGCCTGTGCAACCCGTTCGGAGACGAGCGCGGCGCCCATGGGGACGCCGCCGCCAAGGGCCTTGCCCACCGAGATCAGATCCGGCCGCAGGCCCAGCGCCTGGGAGTAGAACGGATACCCGGTCCGACCGAGCCCCGTCTGCACCTCGTCGGCGATATAGAGGGTTCCCGTCCGCGTGCACACCTCGTTGATGGCGTCCGCGAACTCGCGCGAGAGGGGACGGATGCCGCCCTCGCCCTGCATGGGCTCGGCGATGATGGCCGCCGTGCGGTCCGTGACCGCCGATGCCAGCGCCTCCGGCGCGCGCGGGTCGACGAAGGTGACCGGCTCCAGGAGCGGCGCAAACGGCGCGCGATAGTTCGCGTCGTGGGTGACGGACAACGCCCCGAACGTCCGTCCGGAGAAGCCGCCCTCGATGGCCACGAAGCCGACGCGCCCTTTCGCGCCTTGCGTATGCCAGTAGCGCCGCGCGAACTTCAGGCAGGCCTCCACCGCTTCGGCCCCGCTGTTGCAGAAGAACACGCGGGGCAGGCCCGAGAGCTGCGACAGCCGCGAAGCCGCGTCGGCCTGAAACGGGTGGTAGTAGAGGTTCGACGTGTGCAGCAGCGTCGCCGCCTGCTCGGCAATCGCCGCCGCCAGCCCCGGATGCGCGTGGCCGAGCGACGCCACGCCGATGCCCGACACGAAGTCGAGATAGTCGCGGCCGTCCACGTCGAACAGGTGCGCGCCCGCGCCGCGGACGAACGCCACTGGTTGCCGCCGGTACGTCTGCAGCACGTGCCGCGATTCGCCCGCCAGGATGTCGTCGAGTGTCACCTTCATCGCACCACCTGCGTGCAGCCGCGGAGCGGCGTCCGTGCCGCCACGAGCCAGTCCAGCCGCACCTGCCGTCCCCCCGCGATCAGCACGTCGCCTACGCCTCGTCGCAGCGCGGCGCGACAGGCCTGAAGCTTGGCGACCATGCCCTTGTTGGCGACGCCCGTGCGGATCATCCGCGCGGCGCCGCGCGCGTCGAGCCGCGCGATCGTCCGTCCGGCCTCATCCAGGACGCCAGGCGTCCCGCCCGCGATGACGAGCCGTCTCGCGCCGAGCGCCGCCGCGAGGTGCGAGGCCAGCGTATCGGCGTTGACGTTGAGCAGGCGGCCGTCCCGCGTGGCGCCGATGCAGGCCACGACGGGCACGTAGCCGCGCGCGAGCAAGTCCGCGAGCAGCCCCGGCGTGCCGTTGTCGACGGGCACCCCCACGAGGCCCAGGTCCACGCGCGGCCCCGCGACGCTCGTGACAGGCGCGGCGCGCCGGACCGTGACGACGGACGTGTCGGCGCCGGTCAGGCCCACCGGCCGGCCTCCCGCGCGGCGGATCGCGGCGACCAGCCGCGTGTTGATCGCCCCCGCCAGCACCGAAATCACCACGTCGAGCGTGCGCGCGTCGGTCACGCGCAGCCCGTCCACCTGCTGCTTCGGGATGCCCGCCGCCGCGAGAGCGGCGTCGATCTCGCGGCCGCCGCCGTGCACCACGACGAGCGACGTTCGGCTGCTGAGCGCGGCGATGCCGCGGGCGATGCGCCGCAGGCCGGCCGGGCGCTCCAGCAGCTCGCCGCCCAGCTTGACGACGATGAGCGGACGCCGTTTCACAGCAGCCCCGTGCGCTCGTCGAGGCCGAGCAGGACGTTGAGGTTCTGCACCGCCTGGCCGGCTGCGCCCTTCACGAGGTTGTCGAGCACGACGATGAGCACGAGACGCCCGCCCGCCTCGTCGACCTTCCAGCCGATGTCGCAGAAGTTGGTGTAGGCGACGTGCTTGATCTCGGGCAGCGCCGCACCGGTGAGCCGCACGAACGGCGCGGAGTCGTACGCGTCCTGCAGCGCCGCGGCGACCTGCGCCTCGGTGGTCCCGCGGCGCACCGACGCATAGATCGTCTCCAGGATGCCCCGGTCCAGCGGCACCAGGTGCGGCACGAAGGTCACGGGCCGATCGAGCTCCTGCTCGATCTCGGCCGCGTGGCGATGGGAGAACACGCCGTACGCGGCCACGCTGCCGTGATTCTCGGAAAAGTGGGTGCGCTCGCTCGGCGTCTTGCCCGCGCCCGAGATGCCCGACTTCGCGTCGACGACGAGGGCGCCGTCGAGCAGGCCCGCGGCGGCCAGCGGCTCGAGCGCGAGGAGCGCGGCCGTGGGATAGCAGCCCGGGCACGACACGAGCCGCGCGTGGCGGATGGCCCCGGCGTGGCGCTCCGGCAGGCCGTAGACCACACCGGGCGGGAGCGCGCCGGTTGCCGGATACCAGCGCTGGCGATCGGCCGTGTTGCGGATCCGGAACGCGCCCGACAGGTCGATGACGCGGACGCCGCGCTGCAGCAGGGCGGCGCCCACCTCCGCCGACGCGGCTTCGGGGAGCGCGAGAAAGACGATGTCGGCGCGGACGGCCAGGCGCTCGACGTCGAGCGGGGCGACGGCGCCGTCCCAGATGCGCACGAGCGCGGGCAGCGGCCGCGGCGCGCTGGCGGCGCCCGACGACATCGCGTCGGTGAGGGTGACCGCGGGGTGCCGCGCGAGCAGGCGCACGAGCTCCTGGCCGGCGTAGCCGGTGGCGCCCGCCACGGCCACGCGCGTGCGCGCGGCCGCGGCGTCAGGGGATCGGTCGGCGGCGCGCGGGGCGGCAATGGCCATTCTGCAGCGTATCCAGGGAAAGAATATTTATACAGATCACTGCATAAACAGTCAAGCAGGTGGTGTATGCTTGGACACCCAGCAACCGAGCAACCCATGAAGGCCCGCCGCCAGTCGGTCATCCTCGACGTGATCCAGCGCGAGCCGGTGCGCAGCCAGGAGCAGCTCCGCCGCCGGCTGCGCGCGGCCAGCATCACGGTCACGCAGGCCACGCTGTCGCGCGACATCCGCGAGCTCGGCCTCGTCAAGGGCGGCGCGGCCGGCGCGTACCAGGCGCCCGCGCAGGCGGGCGCCAACGGCCAGGCCGCCACGCTGAGCCGGCTGGTCGGCGCGTACCTCATGCGCGTCGACCGCGTGCAGCAGCTCGTGCTGCTGCGCACCGGTCCGGGCCAGGCACAGCTGCTGGGCGTCGCGCTCGACACCGCCCGGTGGCCCGAGGTCGTCGGCACGATCGCCGGCGACGACACGCTGCTGGCCATCACGCCGGACGCGCGGCGGGCCCGGGCCCTCGTCAAGCGGCTCGAGGAGCTGGCCCGATCATGAGGGAGCGAATCGTCCTCGCGTACTCCGGCGGCCTCCGGACGTCCGCCGCGGTTCAGTGGCTGGCCGAACGGTACGGTGCC
The DNA here is from genome assembly GCA_016210845.1 of Acidobacteriota bacterium. GTDB lineage: Bacteria > Acidobacteriota > Vicinamibacteria > Vicinamibacterales > UBA2999 > JACQTK01. Next base: position 12,007 of record JACQTK010000120.1, read on the forward strand.
GAAGTCGTGACCGTCACGCTCGACATCGGGCAGAGCGGCGATCTGGAGCTGGTCCGCGACCGCGCGCTCGAGCTCGGCGCGGCGCGCGCCCACGTGCTGGACGAGCGGGAGGCGTTCGCGCGTGAGTACGCCCTCAGAGCGTTGAGCGCCGACGCGCGCGGCGACCACCCCGTTCCGTCCCTCGCCGCACTGGCACGGCCGCTCGTGGCGGCGACGCTCGTGGCCATCGCGGCCATCGAGCAGGCGCCGGCGGTGGCGCACGGCTCGAGCACCCCCGGGATGGACGAGGCCATCGCCCGGCTGGCGGGCAATGTGCGCATCGTCGCGTTGACGCAGGAGTGGGCGCGCGCGGGGCTCGACGTCGATGCGTACGCGCGGGCGCACGGCGTCTCCCGCGGCGGACCAGCGGCGGGGGCCGCCAGCGCGCGGCGACACCTGCTCTGCCGCCCCGTCTCCGATCTCTCGCGCGCGCCCGATGCTGCGGCGCACGTGGATCTGACGTTCGAGCGCGACGTGCCCGTGGCCATGAACGGCGTGCCGATGTCCGTTACCGAGCTGATCGAGATCCTGTCGCTCATCGCGGGCCGGCACGGCATCGGCCGCTGGAACGAGATCGAGGCGCCAGCCGCCGTGGCCCTCCATGCGGCGTACGGGGCGCTGCGGCGATCCGACGGCCACGTGCGGCTGTCGTTCTTCAAGGGACAGCACACCGTGGTGGCCATCGACGAAGGCAGCCCGCGGCTGCTGGCGCAGGCGTGACCCTCTGGTCAGGGCGGTTCGACACCGCTCCCGATCCCGCGGCGTTCGACTTCGGCGTCTCCTTCGGCTTCGATCGCGCGCTCTTCGAGGACGACGTCGCGGGAAGCCTCGCGTGGGCGGACGCGCTCGGCGCCGCAGGCGTCCTCTCGGAGAGCGACACGCGCGCCATCATCGACGGCCTCCGGGCGATCCTCGAGGAGGGGCGGCGCGATCCCGCCTACCTCGCGGGTCCCGACGAGGACGTCCACAGCTTCGTGGAGCGGAAGCTCGTGGAGCGGATTGGCGATGCCGGCCGCCGCCTGCACACCGGCCGCTCGCGCAACGAGCAGGTCTCGCTCGACCTGCGGCTCTACCTGCGGCGGCGGATTCCCGCGCTCCAAGCCGCACTCGCGTCGCTCGTGGCGGCCTGCGCCGACCAGGCGGAGCGTGCGGGATCGGCCCTGATGCCGTCCTACACGCACCTCCGCCGCGCGCAGCCCGTGCTCGTGGCGCACTACTTCCTCGGCCATGCGGCCGCCCTGCGGCGCGATCACGGCCGGCTCGGCGCCGCCGCCGAGGAGGCAGACGCCCTGACGCTCGGCTCCGGCGCCGTGGCGGGCACGAGCTATCCCATCGATACCGACCGCCTGGCCCGCGCGCTCGGCTTTTCCCGCCTCGTCCGCAACAGCCTGGACGCCTCGTCCGACCGCGACTTCGTCGCGTCGTTCCTGTATGCGGCCGCCGTGGCCATGGTTCACCTGAGCCGTCTTGCGGAGGACCTCATCATCTTCACGGGCGAAGAGCACGGTTTCTTCAATCTGGCCGACGCGTCGGCCACGGGCAGCAGCATGATGCCGCAGAAGAAGAATCCCGATCCGCTCGAGCTCGTGCGGGGCAAGGCCGGCCGCGCGATCGGACGGCTGACGGGCTGGCTCGTGACGATGAAGGGACTGCCGAGCGGCTACAACAAGGATCTGCAGGAGGACAAGGAAGCGGTGTTCGATGCCGAGGCGACGTTGCTCGCCTCGCTCGGGGCCACGCGCGCCGTCGTCGCGCGCCTCTCGCTCGACGCAGGCCGCACGGAACGGGCTGCGTCGGGGCTGCTGCTGGCGACCGACGTGGCCGACTATCTCGTGGCGCGGGGGATGCCGTTCCGCCGGGCGCATGAGGTGGTGGGCGCGATGGTGCGCCGGCTGCTCGCCGAAGGGCGCGACTTCAGCCAGTTGACGCGCGAGGAGTGGCGCGAGGCGAGCGAGATGTTCGGCGCGGACGCTCCGCGGGCGGCCACCGCGCTCGCGTCGGTGCAGGCCCGGCGGACGCCGCAGTCGACCAACCCCGAGGCGGTGCGCGTGGCGCTCGAGGAGTGCCGGGCCTGGGTCGGGACCGTGCTACACTCTGAAAACTCCTTTCCTTACCCCACCTGAAAGGGTCGGCTCAGGGACACGGCCGACGAGTGTGAACAGCTGACCGCCGCCATGCCGATCCGAGTGGAGCGGCCGGTCCGGCTTTCGGGGAGGACGTACCACTGATGCAACAGCGCCGGCTTCGGCTCGGTGACATTTTGGACGACTACTGTCCGCGGGAGCGCCGGATCACCAATCACGTGGTAGTGGCGATGGTCGCGGAGGATGTGAAGCAGACGCGCTGCACGACGTGCGACGCGGAGCACGAGTACAAGCACGCGAAGGCGCCGCCAACCCGTCGCAAGAAGACCGAGGGGATTCTGAGTGAGCCGGTAGAAGGCGCGCTCCGTGCCCGTCCCATCTCCGCCGCCCCTCCGGTCGAGGAGCCGACGGCGGACCTCGTGCCTGCCGAAGATGCGCCTCTCCCCGAAGCAGCCGCCGATGCCGCTGCCGAGGTGGTGGAGAGACCTCCGCTGGCGGCCGCGCCTGCCGAACCCCAGGCGGACGCTGAGCCCGTCGGCGCCGCGCGAGCCGAAGACGAGGGGCCGGTGCATCGACGGCTCATCCGCGCGACGCTGCCGCGCCCCGAGGGGCAGGTTCCCGAACGCAAGGCTCCGGACTTCACGATCCGTCAGCCAGGCGCGCGCGGCGGACGCGAGTTCGACGGCGCCAGGAACGGACACAGCCACGGCCGCGGGCCGATGCGGGCACCGGGCGGGGCCTCGTCGCGGTTCGGCGGCCATCGATCCGGTTCGGGACAAGCCCCTCGTCATGGTTCGGGTCACGGCGCAGGGCATGGATCGCGGCACGGTTCGGGTGCGGGCCAGCGGCCCCACGGCAATCGCCCCGGTCACGCAGGCCAGCGAGGGGGCGGCCGGCCGGGTCTCGGGCATGGCCGCGGCGGCGGCGGGCGCAAACGCGGTCGCTGACTGGAACCTTGTAGGCCTCACCCCTCGACTCCGCTCGGGGTGCCCTGAGCGGAAGTCGAAGGGCAGGGCCCAGGCCTCAGGCCTCCCCTTCATGACGGACTTCACTGGCAAGCACGGCCTGATCGTCGGCGTCGCCAACAAGCGGTCGATCGCGTGGGCGATCGCGCAGGCGACGGCAAAACGGGGCGCACGCCTGGCGCTGACGTATCAGGGTCGCTTCGAGGAACACGTCCACGAGTTGTCGCAGGGGCTCGAGCCTCCCCCGCTCGTGCTGCCGTGCGACGTCGCGTCGGACGGCGACATCGACGCGGTGTTCGAGAGGCTCGGCCGCGAGTTCGGCGGCCTCGACTTCGTGGTGCACGGGGCCGCCTTTGCCCCGCGCGACGAGCTGTCGTCGCCTTTCACCAACACCACGCGAGAAGGCTTTCGCGTGTCGCTCGACGTGTCCGCGTACTCGCTGATCGCGCTCGCCCGCGGCGCCGCGCCGCTGATGGCGACGCGGGGCGGCGGCAGCATTCTGACGCTCACGTACCTGGGCAGCGAGCGCGTGTTTCCCAACTACAACGTGATGGGCGTGGCCAAGGCCGCGCTGGAGGCCGTCGTCCGCTACCTGGCGGCCGACGTGGGGCCCAGGAACATTCGCGTGAACGCCGTGTCCGCGGGGCCGATCAAGACGCTGGCCGCCGCGGGCATCTCGGGCTTCTCGAGCATCCTCAACGTCTACCGCGAGCGCGCGCCGCTGCGCCGCAACATCGAGCCCTCCGAGGTGGCCGAGGCCGCCGCCTTCCTCCTCAGCGACGCCGCCAAGGGCATCACGGGCGAGGTGCTCGTCGTCGACTCGGGCTTCCACGTCACGGGCATGTAAGTTGCTCTTCCGGCCACCAGCCGGGAGGGCTCGATGAGAAACCTGAACAGTTGGATGGCGCTGCTGCTGGCGGTCGTGCTGGCCGCGCTGATGACGGCCGCCTGCGGCAAGACGGTCGGCGAGACCATCGACGATGCCACGATCACCACGCGGGTGAAGACGGCCATGCTCAACGATCCGGACGTGGGCGGGCTGCGCATCGACGTGGACACCTTCAAGGGGGTGGTCACGCTGTCGGGGCGCGTGAAGAGCCAGGGCGAGAAGGATCAAGCCATCGCGCTGGCCCGGATGGTCGACGGTGTGGTGGAGGTCAAGGACGCGCTGCAAGTCATCCCTGAAAGTTAAAAGTGGAAAGTGGAAAGTGGAAAGTAAGTAGAAAGTAGCCCGGGACTCTTGCCCTGCTTTCAATCTTCCACTTTGTACTCTTGACTTCCACAAAGTTCGGATCCCGACACGGCCTCGTTATGAGTAGTGGGAAAAAGGAAAAACGAAGGCCGTGGATATCACCTATCGGTTCATCGGCGACCTGACGGTGCTCGGTCTGAGCGGCCGTCTCACGGTCAGTCCAGGCGAAACCGAGATCCTGCCGCTCCGGGCCGCCATCGGCGAGCTCGTCGACGAGGGCCGCGTGCGGGTGGCGCTCGATCTGGCCGAGGTGACGCACCTCGACGCGCGCGGCCTGGCGGAGCTGGTGCTCGCCTTCACGACCCTCCGCCGACAGGGGGGCGAGCTGACACTGGTGGCGCCCTCGGTTCGTGTGCGACAGCTCCTCGCCGTGACGCGGCTCGACACGGTGTTCACGGTACGCGGCTCCGTCCGGGAGGCCACGGGCGGAGCCGCGCCTCCTGAGCAGCCGGTGGAGAGCACGTGGGACTCGACCTGGCTGATGGCGGGAGCATGATGCTGCCGGCTCAGCGGTCCGGCGGGAACTCGCACGGGACCGTCTGACGGCCGTGGCGCCGATACGCCAGGCAATCGTCCCGATCCACGTCCAGATCCTGCACCGCGTCGTCAATTCGGTCATGCGGACGAGGCATGCGTCCGCCAGGTCCATCGGGCGGTCGGCGTACTTGCGACACAACTCGAGCAGTCGCGGGATCTCCGCGGAGAACTCGAATGCCGGATCGACGATGACGAAGGACGGCGTGCGTCGGCGAACGCGATACGATAGTTCCCGATGTCGCACATCCTGCAGTCCGTCCCCGCCGGCCAGAAGGTCGGCCTCGCGTTCTCCGGCGGCCTCGATACGAGCGCCGCGCTCCACTGGATGCGGGGCAAAGGAGCGATCCCGTACGCCTACACCGCCAATCTCGGGCAGCCCGACGAGCCCGACTACGACGAGATTCCGCGCCGCGCGCTGCAGTACGGCGCCGAGAAGGCCCGCCTCATCGACTGCCGCGCGCCGCTGGTCGCCGAAGGCCTGGCCGCGCTGCAGTGCGGCGCATTTCACATCTCGACGGCCGGCGTGCCGTACTTCAACACCACGCCCATCGGCCGCGCCGTCACGGGGACGATGCTCGTGCTGGCGATGAAGGAAGACGAGGTTCACATCTGGGGCGACGGCAGCACGTACAAGGGCAACGACATCGAGCGGTTCTACCGCTACGGGCTGCTGGCGAACCCGGGTCTGCGCATCTACAAGCCGTGGCTCGATCAGGCGTTCATCGACGAGCTGGGCGGCCGCGCCGAGATGTCCGAGTACATGCGCCGCGCGGGCCTGCCCTACCGCACGAGCGCCGAAAAGGCGTACTCCACGGACTCCAACATCCTCGGCGCCACCCACGAGGCCAAGGACCTCGAGCGCCTGGAAACGAACATCACCATCGTCGAACCCATCATGGGCGTGCCGTTCTGGCCGCAGGACGTCGCGATCAAGCCCGAACAGGTCGCGATCCGCTTCGGGGACGGCCAGCCCGTGGCGCTCAACGGCATGTCGTTCGGCGATCCCGTGGAGCTCGTGCTCGAGGCCAACCGGATCGGCGGCCGGCACGGGCTCGGCATGAGCGACCAGATCGAGAACCGGATCATCGAGGCCAAGAGCCGCGGCATCTACGAGGCGCCAGGCATGGCGCTGCTCTTCATCGCCTACGAGCGGCTCGTCACGGGCATCCACAACGAGGACACCATCGAGCAGTACCGCGACAACGGCCGACGGCTGGGGCGGCTGCTGTACCAGGGACGATGGTTCGATCCGCAGGCGATGATGCTGAGGGAGGAGGCGCAGCGCTGGGTGGCTCGCCTGGTCACCGGCGAGGTGACGCTCGAGCTCCGGCGGGGCAACGACTACTCGATCCTCGACACGTCGAGCCCGAACCTCACCTACAAGCCCGAGCGGCTGACGATGGAGAAAGGGGAGTCGGCGTTCACGCCGCAGGATCGCATCGGCCAGCTCACGATGCGCAACCTCGACATCGACGACACGCGCGAGAAGCTGCTCGCGTACGTGAAGACGGGGGTGCTCGCGCCCTCGCTCGGTACCGCGCTGCCGCAGCTGGCGGAAGGCGAGAAACAGAAGAAAGAGGGGACGTAGGGCGGACCTATGCGGAGGCGGCTTCCGCCGGGCCCGCGGCCAGCAGCCGCGCAGGGTCGCTCTTGCGTGCGCTCTTGTCCCGATACATCCGGCTGTCGGCTTTGGCGAGCAGCGACTCGTAGCTGTCGCCGTCGTGCGGGAACACGGCGGCTCCGGCGCTGATCGTCAACGGCAGCCGGTCGCCGGGCCGCGCCTCGAACACGAGGCGGTCGACGGCGTACTTCAGCTCCAGCCGCTTGTTCTCGGCCTCTTCGCGGCCGCAGCCCGAGAGCACCACGATGAACTCGTCGCCCGCGTACCGGACGCACATGTCGTACGGGCGGATCGCCCCGCGGAGCACCGCGGCCACCTCGCGCAGCGCCCGATCGCCCGCCTGATGCCCGCAGGTGTCGTTGATGTCCTTGAAGTGATCGAGGTCCATGACCAGCAGCGACACCTCCGCCTTGAGGCGCTCGGCACGCGCCAGCTCGCGCGTCAGGTGCTGGAACATCGACCGCGTGTTCGGCAGCCCGGTCAGCGGATCGGTGAGCGAGTCCTCCTGCGTCTGCTCGAAGACGACCGCGTTGTGAATGACGGCGGCGGCCTGCTCGCAGACACGGTCGAGGAGCCGGCGGTGATCGTCGCGATAAAAGCTCGGCTCGGTGTGATACACCGCCAGCGTGCCGATCAGCCGCTCGCCGAAGATCAGCGGGCACACGAGCGCCGACTGCAGGACGGTGGGCGCCTTGGAGCCCATCGCCTCGAGATCGGCGCCCGGACGCGCGTTGACCAGCGGCCTCCGGTTCCGGGCCACCCAACCGGTGAGCCCCTGCCCGCTGCGGAGCGTGAGCTGCTGGATGAGCTCTGAATCCGTGCCCGTGGCAAAGCGGCACTGCAGGCTGTCGTTCGACTCCGCATAGAGAAAGAGCCCGCACGCGGAGAAGGGCACCAGATCCGTCAGCTTCGAGGAGACGAGCGCCATCGTGTCCGCCACCCCGAGGCTCGTGCCCATCGACTGTGCGATCTGGTAGAGCGCGTAGATCTCCCGATGGGCGACGGCAATGTCGTCGAATACCGAGGGCGTCGGGCGGCCCGCGACGCCGCCCGCCCCGAGCGTCCGCAGCCCCTCCCCCGTCTGGAGCGACGGCGTCAATCGCAGCAGGTCGGGGTCGAGATGGTCCGCCGCGCGCTGCAGCTCGGAGAACACGCTGACGAAGACGTCGACCACTCGCGGATCGAGCGCCTTGCCCGAGTCCTGCTGCAGCAGCGCCACCGCCGCGTCCACGCCGATCGCCTTGTGATAGGGGCGATCGGACGTCAACGCGTCGAAGTAGTCGACGATGCAGAGCACGCGCGCGCCCAGGGGGATCTCGTGCTCCTTGAGTCCCGACGGATAGCCCCGTCCGTCCCAGCGCTCGTGATGGCTGAGGATGAGAGGGGCAACCGGATAGGGAAACGGCACGGCGGCGATGATTTCGGCGCCGACTTGGGGATGGACCCGGACTTTCTGAAACTCCTCTGGCGTGAGGGGTCCTGGTTTGGCCAGGATGTGCTCGGGCACGGCCAGCTTGCCGATGTCGTGCAGCAGCGCCGCCGTCTTGACGGCGTGGACCTCGACCTCCGACATCCCGAGCGCACGCGCGAGACCGGTGGCCAGGGCCTGAACCCTGCGGATGTGATTGGGCGCCGTCTGATCCTTCGCGTCGATGGCCAGCGCGAGCGCCTCGATCGTGGACAGGTGCAGCTCGGACATCTGGCGCGCGCGGACGCGCTCGCCCTCGACGCTGTGCAGATGGCTCCGGTACGCCAGATACGCCGCGGCAGCCGCGAGCGGCACCAGCCACAGCACGGACACCGACGCCGCAGCCGCCGCCAGCGTCGCGCAGGCGGCGGCGATCGCGCCGCCCACGTACAGGCGGGCGGCGATCCCTCCTCGCGTCATGCCCCGACTCTTACTTCGTCGCGTCGGGCAACCAGATGATGGTGACTCTCGTTCTCATGCTTCCCCTTCAGTGGCGGGCGGAGCCATTCCGCCGCCGGTTGTCCACGGGTTGTTCGGCCGGCCAGAGCACCGGCGTCACCGCCGTGCCCCAGATGATGCTGTCGTCCTCGTAGCTGGTGCCCCAGATGATGCTGTCGTCGTAGCTGGTGCCCCAGATGATGCTGTCATCGGTATCGCCGGTGCCCCAGATGATGCTGTCGTCCTCGTAGCTGGTGCCCCAGATGATGCTGTCGTCGTCGTACTCGGTGCCCCAGATGATGCTGTCCTGGTCGCCGTACTCGACGCCCCACACAATCGGCTTCCCGTCCGGCGCGGCGTCGACGCCCCACTCGACGTCGAGGCTCCATGCGTTGCTGCCAGGCAACGGCCATCCGCCCGCGTACCGCCCATTGCCCCACACGATCTCCTGGCTCCAGGCGATCCATTCGCGTTCGATGGCGTCGCCTGGCTCGGGGAACCCCTGCCGCGGCTCGCGGAAGAACTGCGCCAGGCGGAGGGCGCCCCTGGCGTTGAGCAATCCCGCGCCCTGGGCGAAGTAGGGCTCGCCGTCGCGCTCTTCGGCGGTGTACTGCAGGATGGCCTTCACGGCATTCGGCGTGAGCGCTGGGTTGGCGTCGAGCATGAGCGCGACGGTGCCGGCCACCACGGGCGCCGCCATGCTCGTGCCCGACAGGCTCAGATACGCCTTCTGAGATCCGGGCCGCGTGCCGTCGAGCAGGTAATCGGAGTATTTCCAGTACAGCGTGCTGTTGGAATCCGACAACGACTCGATGCCGACACCGGGCGCCACCAGGTCGGGCTTGACCTCGCGATCGATCCACGTCGGGCCGCGCGAGCTGAAGCGCGCGATGATGTCGTTGCTGCGCGGCCGCGTGCCCTCATGGCTCGCGGCGCCCACGGTGAGCACCCAGGGCGCGTTGCCCGGGCACGTGATGCCGCCGTACTGCGTGGCGCCGTTCGTGGTGGCGCCGAGGTTGCCCGCCGCGGCCACGACCACGATGCCGGCCTCGACCGCGCGTCGCGCGGCCTGCGCGAGCGGATCGGTCTGGTACGACTCGAAGACGCCTGCGGCCACCGACACGTTCATGACGCGGATGTTGTAGACGTCCTTGATCGCGATGGCGTAGTCGATGGCGGCAATCACGTCGCTGACGTACCCATGCCCGTCGGCGTCGAGGACCTTGAGACCGATCAGGCTGGCCTTCGGCGCCACTCCGGCGCGCGCGCCGCTCGAGTCGAAGCCGTTGCCCGCGATGATGCCCGCGACGTGGGTCCCGTGGCCGTAGTCGTCGGTCGAGGGTTCCGACGCCCACTGGCGGGGGCTCGTCTCGCGCGTGAAGTCGCGGAAATGGACGACGCGCCGATCGGCGCGCGGAGCCCGGTCGCCGGCGAGATAGAGGTCGTCGTGCCACGTGGTGATGCCCGAATCGATGATGGCGACGCCCACGCCCTCGCCGCTGAAGCCGAGCTCCTCACGGGCGAGCGCGGCGCCGATGGCCGCCCCGGTCCGCTCGAGGGTTCCGAACGCGGCACGATCGACCGCCACACGCCGGACGCGGGGGTCGGCGGCAAGGCGGGTGAGCGCGGTGTGGTCGACGTCCGCGACCTGCGCGCCTCCCCCGGACAGCCGCCGTCCGGGGAGCCCGCCGTAATCGGTAATCGCCCGCACATCGGCCCCGTCGCGGAACTGGACGATCACGCGCGAGCGTCCTGTCAGCTGACGCGCGCGCGCCCGCAGCACGGGATCGAGCGTGTTCGGGGCCGCCTGTCCCCAGCCGGGTGCTGGGAGCAGCATCAAGATGGCCGCGGTGAGCAGCACCGTGCGGCCGTCACGACACACGTGTGATCGCATAGGGAGTGGCCACAGAGAGGCAAGAGTCCTGCCGAGCTGTCGCATACCGTTCCGTGATGTCGCTAACTGGCTGAACGGTAGAGGTTACATCGTCTCGCGGCGTCTTGCGGCCGAGCGTGGATCGGGGTGCGTGGGCGTGACGTTTTGCGCAAGGCGTGTGCAGAAACGGCACACCCACGATCGGCTCGATGTTCGATAACCCCTTGATTCACAAAGACATCTGGCCTTCGCCCGTGTGTTACAAAATGAAACACGCGCGTCGAGCCCATTCACACGAGAGAAACTCGGCGTACTTCAACGCGATGTTCTGAATCGAGACGTCTTCCGATCCGGTTCGAGGCCGTACTCCACGATCTTGCGGTAGAGGGTGCCGCGGCTGATGTCGAGAATCCGCGCCGCCTCCTTCTTGTTCCACGTCGCTCGTTCGAGCGCGCGGATGATATGCGCGCGCTCGGCTTCGGCCAGCGTCGGCAGTCGCGGGGGCGCGTTGCTTGCGGGCGCGCCGTGCGCGTGCAGGAACTCGATGTCGGTGTCGCGAATGAGCCGGCCGGGCGACGACAGCGCCGCGCGCGAGACGGTGCTCTCGAGCTCGCGGATGTTGCCCGGCCACGGATAGGCCTGGAGCTGCGCCATCGCTTCGGCGGAAAACGTCTTGGCGTCCAGCGGCAGTCCGTTGGCGGCGCAGTAGCGCGCGAGGAATCGGGTGGCCAGCACGGGAATGTCGACGGGGCGCTCGCGCAGCGACGGCAGCCGGATGGCGAACGCGTTGACCCGATAGTACAGGTCCTCGCGGAATCGTCCGTCGCGGACGAGCAGGTCGAGCGGACGGTTGGTCGCCGAGATCAGGCGGAAGTCGACCTGCACCGACTTCTGGCCGCCGAGCCGCTCGAAGCGCCGCTCTTCGAGCGAGCGGAGCAGCTTGGCCTGCGCCATCAGCGAGAGGTCGCCGATCTCGTCGAGGAACAGCGTGCCGTGGTTGGCCAGCTCGAGGCGTCCGGGCTTGCGATCGTGCGCGCCCGTGAAGGCGCCCCGTTCGTAGCCGAAGATCTCCGACTCGAAGAGCGTGTCGGGC
>JACQTK010000123.1 GCA_016210845.1 Acidobacteriota bacterium
CTACTGCCTACTGCCTACTGACAAGGATCAGACTCGATGGCGACGACTGCAAAGATCGCGAAGGAAGTCAAGGCACCCAAGTACAAGATTCGCCTGCGCAACCGCTGCAAGCTGTGCGGCCGTCCGCGGGGCTTCATCCGCAAGTTCTCGATGTGCCGTCTCTGCTTCCGCAAGCTGGCGCTCGAGGGCGACGTCACGGGTGTCACGAAGAGCTCTTGGTAGTAGGCAGTAGGCAGTAGGCAGTAGGCAGTAGGCAGTAGGCAGTAGGCAGTAGGCGGTGGGCAGCGGGGCTTGCTGCCTACTGCCTACTGTGAACTGGGAGAGACGAGAAAGATGACCGATCCTATTTCCGACATGCTGACGCGCATCCGCAACGCGGTCGCGGCCAAGCACACCCGCGTGGACCTGCCGGCCAGCAAGCTGAAGGCGGAGATCGCCCGCATCCTGCAGGACGAGGGGTACATCCAGGGGTACCGGACCGTCGAGGAGCCTGCGCTCAAGGCCGGGCGCCAGCCGCGGCAGGTCATCCGGATCTTTCTGAAGTACGGGCCGCGCGGCGAGAAGGTCATCAGCGGCATCGAGCGGATCAGCCGTCCGGGCCGGCGGGTCTATCTCGGCGTCGACGAGGTGCCCCCCGTGCTCGGCGGCCTCGGCACGAGCATCCTGACGACCTCGCGCGGCGTGATGACGGGCCGCGCCGCCCGCAAGGCCGGCGTTGGCGGCGAAGTGCTCTGTAACGTGTGGTGACGCGATGTCTCGTATTGGCAAGAAGCCGATCCCGATTCCCAAGGGCGTGACCGTCACGATCGCGCCCGACGCGGTCGAGGTGCAGGGCCCCAAGGGGAAGCTGCGGCAGCCGCTGCCGCCCGGCATCGTGTTCGCCCAGGACGCGGGCGCGCTCGTGGCGAAGCTGTCGCGCGAGGACAGCGAGCTCGGGAAGTTCCACGGCCTGGCGCGCAGCCTCGTGGCCAACGCCGTCACTGGCGTGACCGAGGGCTTCAAGAAGGAGCTCGACATCGTCGGGATCGGCTACCGCGCGGAGCTCAAGGGCAAGCAGGTCCATTTCGCGCTGGGCTACTCGCACCCGATCGTGTTCGACATCCCGAACGGGATCGACATCGCGATCGACAAGCAGACGCACATCACGGTTACCGGCGCGGACCGTCAGCTCGTCGGCCAGGTGGCGGCCAACATCCGCCGGATGCGCAAGCCCGACCCGTACAAGCAGAAGGGCGTGCGCTACACGGGGGAAGTGCTGAAGAAGAAGGTAGGCAAGACAGGAGCCTAACAACCTCGGTGTAGGGGTCGACCTTTAGGTCGGCCCTGGGAATCGACGATGAGGATCAAGACGAAAGAGGATCGTCGCGACCGGATCAAGTGCCGGATCCGCAAGCGCGTGCGGGGGACCGACGCGCGGCCCCGCCTGACGGTGTTCCGCAGCCTGGCCCACATCTACGTGCAGGTGGTCGACGACGTGACGGGCCGGACGATCGCCTCCGCGTCGAGCGTGGAGCCGCCGGTCAAGGCCGCGCTCCCGAAGGCGTCACGCGGCGGCAATGTGGCGGGGGCCACAGCCATCGGCAAGACGATCGCCGAACGGCTGATCGAGAAGGGCGTCAAGCGGGTGGTGTTCGATCGCAACGGGTTCCTCTATCACGGGCGCGTGAAGGCGGTGGCCGACGCGGCGCGCGAGGCAGGCTTGGAGTTCTGATGTCCAATATGAATCGGACGCGCGAGAAGATCGACGCGTCGCAGCTCGAGATCAAGGACACCGTGGTCTCGATCAACCGCGTGACCAAAGTGGTCAAGGGCGGCAAGAACCTGAGCTTCAGCGCGCTCGTCGTGGTCGGCGACGGCCACGGCGTCGTGGGCTTCGGCGTCGGCAAGGCCAAGGAGGTGCCCTCGGCCATCAAGAAGGGCATCGAGGCCGCCAAGAAGAACCTGATCCGCGTGCCGCTGAAGGGCACCACGATTCCGCACCAGGTGGTGGGGCGGTTCGGGTCCGGCAGCGTGCTGCTGAAGCCCGCGCCCGAGGGCACGGGCCTGATTGCGGGCGGCGCCGTGCGCGCGGTGGTGGAGTCGGCGGGCATCCAGAACGTCCTCACCAAGTCGCTGGGCTCCGCCAACCCGCACAACGTGGTGCGGGCCACCTTCTCGGGGCTGATGGATCTCAAGGATCCGTCCCAGGTCGCGCGGTTCCGCGGCAAGGAAGAGGGCGAGCTGGTCTGGGCGTAATCGGTGGCGCGGGCTGAAGCCCGCGCCCTACAGGTTCCTGGGTACCTGTAGAGCGGGGGCTTTAGCCCCCGCGGAGAGAAGAATGGCGAAGAGGAAGGGCGCGGCGAAGATGTTGAAGGTGACACTCGTCAGGAGCACGATCGGCTTCGACCGGACGCAGGCGCGGACCGTGGAAGGCATGGGACTGCGCCGCATCCGCCACACGGTGGAGCTGCCCGACACGCCGGAGACGCGCGGCATGATTCACAAGGTCCGTCACCTGGTGGCGGTGACCGAATAGGCGGGGCGTAAAGCCCCGCCCTACGGACGTAGGGCGCCCCTTTACGGGGCGCCGGGGAACGACGATGGATCTCAGCAATCTCAAACCGGCGCCCGGATCGAAGCATCCGAAGAAGCGCGTGGGCCGCGGCCACGGCTCCGGGCAGGGCGCGCAGGCCGGACGCGGCCACAAGGGCGCCCAGTCCCGCTCGGGCTTCAAGTTCAAGCGCGGCTTCGAGGGCGGCCAGATGCCGCTGCACCGGCGCGTGCCGAAGCGCGGGTTCCACAACGAGTTCCGCACCGAGTACGCGGTGGTGAATCTCGACACGCTGGCCGAGCGGTTCGAGGCGGGCACGGTCGTGACCCCGGAGCTCCTGCGGGAGCGCGGCGTCGTGCGCGGCAGCCGTCAGCCGATCAAGGTGCTCGCCCGCGGCGACATCGCCGTGAAGCTGACCGTGCGGGCGCACAAGTTCAGCGGCAAGGCGGCGGAGAAGATCGCCGCGGCCGGCGGCGCCGCGGAGGTGCTTGGCGGGGCGTAAAGCCCCGCCCTCCGGACGTAGGGCGCCCCGTTACGGGGCGCCAAGGAAGAACGATGGACAACGCGCTGAAAAACCTGTGGGCGATCACCGACTTGCGCAACCGCGTGCTGGTCACGCCGGCGCTGCTCGGCGTGTATCGCGTCGGCAGCCATATCACGACGCCGGGCATCAACCAGGAGGCGCTGCTCATCCTGGCCGACCAGGCGCGCAACACGATGTTCGGCTTCTACGACCTGTTCTCGGGCAACAACCTGTCGCAGATGACGATCTTCGCGCTCGGCGTGATGCCCTACATCAGTGCGTCGATCATCCTGCAGCTGCTCACGGTGGTGTGGCCGACGCTCGAGCGCATCTCCAAGGAAGGAGAGCTCGGCCGCCGCAAGATCACCCAGTACACGCGCTACCTGACCCTGGCGCTCGCCTTCGTGCAGTCGCTGGGCATTGCGGTCTTCCTGGAGCGCCAGACGGAGATCGCCGGCGGCCTGCCGCTGGTCTTCAGCCCGGGCTGGGGCTTCCGGTTCATGTGCGTCCTGACGATGACGACCGGCACCATGTTCGTGATGTGGCTGGGCGAGCAGATCACCGAGCGCGGCGTCGGCAACGGCATGTCGCTGCTGATCTTCGCCGGCATCGTCGTCGGCCTGCCGAGCGCGGTGCTCACGACGTTCGACCAGATGCGCACCGGCCAGATCAGCCTGCTGCGTATCGTGTTCCTGATGGTGATGATGGTGGCGGTGGTGGCCGCCATCATCTTCGTCGAGCGCGGCCATCGCCGGATCACCGTGCAGTACGCCAAACGCGTCGTCGGGCGGCGGCAGTACGGCGGGTCGAGCACGCACATCCCGCTGAAGGTGAACACGGGCGGCGTGATTCCGGTGATCTTCGCCTCGTCCATCCTCGCGTTCCCCGCGACGATCGCGACGATGTTCGAGACCGGGACGGCGGGGCGCACGATCATCGATCAGCTGACGTACGGGATGCCGCTCTACAACCTGCTGTACATCGGCGGCATCATCTTCTTCGCGTATTTCTACACGGCCATCATCTTCAACCCCGATGACGTGGCCGAGAACATGCGGAAGTACGGCGGGTTCATTCCGGGGATCCGGCCCGGCAAGCGGACGGCGGAGTACATCGACACGATCCTGGCGCGCATTACGCTGGTGGGGTCGCTGTACCTGGCGGCGGTGGCCATCCTGCCCGAGTTCCTGCTGACGGGCTTCAAGGTGGCGCCGATTCCGTTCATCGGCGAGCAGCTCGACGCGCTGCTCCCCCAGTGGGTCACGACCGGGGTGGGCATCACGTTCTTCTTCGGAGGCACCTCGCTGCTGATCGTGGTCGGGGTGGCGATGGACACCGTGAATCAGGTGGAGTCGCAGCTCATCATGCGGCACTACGACGGGTTCATGAAGAAGACGCGCATCCGAGGACGACGGGGGTGACGCGCGTAGACTGGCCTTCTGAGGCCTGGGGCCTGTGGCCCGAGGCCTGAGGTTGTCGCGTGGGGCTGAACGTCATCATGATGGGACCGCCGGGCGCCGGAAAGGGCACGCAGGCGGCGCGCTTCGCCCGGGAACGTGGCCTGCCGACGATCTCCACCGGAGACATCCTCCGCGAGGGGATCAAGGAGGGGCGGCCGCTGGCGCTGGCCGCCAAGGCGAAGATGGATCGCGGCGAGCTGGTGGACGACGAGGACGTGGTGGCGATCGTGCGCGAGCGGCTGGCGCGGCCGGACGCGGCGCCCGGCTTCGTGCTCGACGGGTTCCCGCGGACCGTCGCGCAGGCGCGGGCTCTGGACCGGATCGTCGAGCAGCGTGGAAACGGACCGCTCATCGTCGTGGACATCGTCGTGCCCGAGCAGGAGCTGGTGAGGCGGCTGGCCGGCCGGCGGATCTGCTCGAAGTGCGGGACCAACGCCGAGCCGTTCGCGTCCGATTCGCCGGGCGCCTGCGCGCGCTGCGGCGGCGAGCTGGTCCAGCGGGCCGACGACGACCAGCGCGTGGTGCTGGAGCGCCTGAAGGTCGACCAGCGCACCACGAGGCCGCTGGTGGAGTACTACCGCGACCGTCCGACGTTTCGCGTGGTGAACGGGGCGCAGGCGCCCGAGCGCGTGGCGCACGAGCTGGACACCGTGATCGACGATGCGGCATCGGTCGGCGGAGCGGTGGCGTGATCGTCCGCCGGTCGACGGGGGAGATCGACAAGCTGCGGCGGGTCAACCAGCTCGTCGCGCGGATTCTCGCGCAGCTTCGGGCCATGGCGGTGCCCGGTGCGACGACGCGGGAGCTGGATGCCGCCGCGGAAGCGCAGGTGCGCGCGGCTGGCGCCGAGCCCGCGTTCAAGGGCTACCACGGGTATCCGGCGACGCTGTGCACGTCGGTGAACGAGCAGGTCGTCCACGGGATCCCGTCCACCCGCCGCTTCGTCCAGGGCGACGTCCTGTCGATCGACATGGGCGCCCAGCTGGACGGGTATTTCGGCGACTGCGCGGTGACGGTCCCGATCGGGCAGGTGTCGTCAGAGGCGGCGACCCTGCTGCGCGTGACGGAGGAGGGCCTCTTTCGCGGCATCGACGCCGTCAAGCCAGGCGCGCGGGTGTCGGACATCGGCGCCGCCGTGCAGCAGCACGTGGAGGCGCACGGCTTCTCGGTGGTCCGCGAGTTCGTCGGCCACGGCATCGGCACGTCGCTGCACGAGGAGCCGCAGATCGCCAACTACGGCCCGGGCGGCCGCGGGCCGCGGCTGTCGCGCGGGATGGTCCTCGCGATCGAGCCGATGGTGAACGTCGGCCAGGCGGCGGTGAAGGTGCTGTCCGACGGGTGGACCGCCGTGACGCGCGACGGGAGCCTCTCGGCCCACTTCGAGCACACCGTCGTGGTGACCGACGAGGGGTGCGAGATCCTGACGCTGCTCGAGGCCGACGCCGCCCGCGCGCAGGGGCTGCTGGACGCCGCTGTCCGGACGTGAATGCGGGCGGTCGCGGGGTCGAGGGCGTCGTGGCGGCGCAGCTGCCGGGCGGTCTGTATCGCGTGGAGGTCGACGGCCGTGCGGTCACCGCGCACGTCGGCGGCGGCCTCCAGCGGAATTTCGTGAGACTCCTCGTTGGCGACCGGGTGCGCGTGGAACTCACGCCGACCGACCCGACGCGGGGGCGGATTGTGAGGAAAGTAGTAGGCGGTGGGCAGTAGGCAGTAGGCAGTAGGCAGCTGCCTACTGCCTACTGCCTACTGCCGGCTACGAGGATCGAGATGAAGGTACGAGCGTCAGTGAAGCGGATTTGCGCCAAGTGCAAGATCGTGCGCCGGCGCGGCGTGGTGCGGGTGATCTGCACGAACGCCAAACACAAGCAGAGACAGGGATAGCGAAGTGCTTCGTGCTTGGTGCTTCGTTCTTGGTTCGGGGTTGGTGCTTGGTGCCTGGGCTGGTGCGAGGTCAGGACGAAGTACCACGGACCAGGAACGCACCGAGCACGAGGCACGAAGCACGAGGAACTGACAGATGGCACGAATTGCAGGCGTCGACCTCCCGCGCACCAAGCGCGTCGAGATCGGCCTCACGTATGTCTACGGCATCGGGCGCAAGCGGTCGAACGACATCCTGGGCGCGGCGGGCGTGAGCGGCGACATCCGCGTCAAGGACCTGACCGAAGAGGACGTCCGGAAGATCAGCCGCGTGATCGAAGAGGTGGGCGGCGTCGAGGGCGACCTCCGCAAGGAGGTCTCGATGAACATCAAGCGGCTGATGGAGATCGGCTGCTACCGCGGCCTGCGGCATCGCCGGAACCTGCCGGCCCGCGGCCAGCGCACGCGCACCAACGCGCGGACGAGGAAGGGCCCGCGCAAGGGCGCGATCGCCAAGAAGAAGACGGTGTGAGATTGGCGATTTCTGATTTGCGATTCGTGATTCCACATCACGAATCACGAATCACGAATCACGAATAGAGAACAGCATGGCAAAGACCGACGCAGCAGCCCCCGAGGCCGGGAAGAAGGCCGAGGGCGGCAAGAAGGCGCCTCGCAAGACGTTCAAGAAGCGCGGCGAGAAGCGGGTGATCCACCACGGGCTGGTGCACATCCACGCCTCGTTCAACAACACGCACATCACGATCACCGACACCGAGGGGAACGTGATTGCCTGGTCGAGCGCGGGCGGCATTGGCTTCAAGGGATCGCGCAAGGGGACGCCGTTTGCGGCGACGCAGGCGGCGATGAACGCGGGCAATGCGGCCAAGGGCTACGGCCTGCGCTCCGTGGACGTACGGGTCAAGGGGCCGGGGTCCGGCCGCGAGTCGGCCATTCGCGCGCTGCAGACGGTGGGCATCGAGGTCAAGTCGATCCGCGACGTGACCCCGATTCCTCACAACGGCTGCCGCCCCACGAAGCGACGACGGGTGTAGACATTCATGATGTGCGATTGGTGATTCCTGATTTGACATCACAAATCACGAGTCGCCAATCACCCAATGGAGAGGGAATGGCGAGATATATCGGTCCTGTGTGCCGCCTGTGCCGCCGCGAGGGGATGAAGCTCTTCCTCAAGGGCGAGCGCTGCTACACCGAGAAGTGCGCGATCGAGAAGCGCAACTTCGTGCCCGGACAGCACGGAAAGTCGCGGAAGTCGAAGCTGGCCGGCTACGGCGTGCAGCTGCGCGAGAAGCAGAAGGTCAAGCGCATCTACGGCGTCCTCGAGGACCAGTTCCGGCGCTACTTCGAGCAGGCGGAGCGTACGCGCGGCATCACGGGCGAGACGCTGCTGCAGCTGCTGGAGCGGCGGCTCGACAACGTGGCGTACCGGCTCGGCTTCGCGACCTCGCGCCCGCAGGCGCGACAGCTGGTGCGGCACGGGCACTTCACCGTGAACGGCCGCACGGTCGACATCCCGTCGTTCTCGGTCAAGCCGGGCGACGTGGTGGCCGTCCGCCAGAGCAGCCGCCAGGTCCCCTCGATCGCCCACGCGCTCGAGGAGGTCAAGGGCCGCGGCGTGCCCGAGTGGCTGCAGTTCGACGCCGAGGCGATGTCGGCGAAGGTCGGCTCGATCCCGACGCGCGAGCAGATCAACCTGCCCGTGCAGGAGCAGCTCATCGTGGAGCTCTATTCGAAGTAGGCAGTAGGCAGTCGGCAGTCGGCAGTAGGCAGTAGGCAGTAGGCAGTCGGCAGTCGGCGGGTTGGCGTCAGGTCGCTGCCTACTGCCGGCTGCTTACGCATTCGCAGCCGCCGGCCCGCAGCTCTCAGACCTGCAGCGGGAGGCCGGCGGAAGACACACGCAGGTCTGGAGGCTGGGGCTGCCAGCCCGTAGGCGAAAGGAAGAAGGCAATGCTCTGGAAAGGCTTTCAACGTCCCAAGCGGCTCGAGTTCGAGCGCGACACGCTCACCGATCGGTTCGGCCGGTTCTATGCCCAGCCGTTCGAGCGCGGATTCGGCACGACGATCGGCAACGCGCTGCGCCGCGTGCTGCTGTCGTCGATCGAGGGCGCCGCGATCACCGCGGTGAAGATCGACGGCGTGCTGCACGAGTTCTCGCCGATCCCCGGAGTCGTCGAGGACGCCACCGACATCATCCTCAACCTCAAGCAGATTCCGCTGAAGCTGCACGTGGACTACACCAAGACGCTCTACCTGCGGGTGGACAAGCCTGGCGTCGTCCGGGCGAAGGACATCGAGGGCGACGCCGACGTCGAGATCCTCGAGCCCGAGGCGCACATCGCCACCGTGTCGGAGGGAGGCAAGCTCCACATGGAGCTGCGCATGAAGCGCGGGCGCGGCTACGTCTCGGCGGACAAGAACTTCGACGAGGACCTCGGCATCGGCTGGATCCCCGTCGACTCGGTGCACTCGCCCGTCAAGAAGGTGAACTACCTCGTGGAGGCGGCGCGCCTGGGGCAGACCACCGACTACGACAAGCTGACGATCGACGTCTGGACCAATGGCTCGGTGACCGCGCGCGACGCCGTGTCGCTGGCCGCCAAGCGCATTCGCGACCACCTGAACATCTTCATCAACCTCGAGGAGGCCGCGGAAGCGCAGGAGGCGGCCGCCGAGCAGCCGCGAACCGGCGTCCTGAACGAGAACCTCGACAAGAGCGTCGAGGAGCTGGAGCTCTCCGTCCGCTCCTACAACTGCCTGAAGAACGCGAACATCCGGACGATCCGCGAGCTCGTGCAGAAAACCGAGGCCGAGATGCTCAAGACCAAGTACTTCGGCCGGAAGTCGCTCAACGAGATCAAGGAGATCCTGCACAGCATGGGCCTCAGTCTCGGCATGCGGCTGGACCAGCCGGCGGCGCCGGTGCACCAGGAGTAGTAGGCAGTAGGCAGTAGGCAGAGGCGGCCCGTAGGAATCAACTGCCAGCTGCCTACTGCCTACTGCCGGCTTGAGAAATCACCATGAGACACAACGTCGCACACCGGAAGCTGGGCCGCGTCACCGAGCACCGCCTCGCGCTGCTGCGGAACCAGGCCATCGCGCTCCTCCGGCACGAGCGGATCGAGACCACGCTGCCCAAGGCCAAGGAGCTGCGGCCGTTCGTGGAGCGGCTGATCACGATCGCCAAGCGGGGCGTGGCCTCGGGCGATCCGAACGGCAAGGCGCTGCACGCCCGACGGCTGGTGGCCGCAGAGCTGGCCGACAAGGCCGTCGTCGGCAAGCTGTTCGAGACGCTGGCGCCGCGGTTCGCCGATCGGCCCGGGGGCTACACGCGCATCCTGCGCGTCGGCTTCCGGCGCGGGGATTCCGCGGAAGTGGCGCACGTCGAGCTGGTCGGCAGCGAGTACAACCCGCGCGCGGCGGAAGAGAAGGCCGCGCAGAAGGAGGCCGCCAGGCCCAAGACCAAGGGCGTCGGCGACCGGATCAAGGCGGCGGCGCAGCGGATGCGCGGCGGCCGGAAGGACGAAGGGGGTTCCAAGGCGCAGGCCGGCGGCCAGACGCACGGGGCCACCCGCAAGACGACCACGCCGCGCAAGGCGGGCGGGTCGTAACCCGTTACCGTCGCCCGTTTCGCTGGAGCGCCCATGTAGCTCCGAAAAACCCATGGGTCTCCCCTCGATCCGAGCCGTTTTCGATGAACGGGTTTTTCTCCGCTACATGGGCGCTCCAGCGAAACGCACAACGGGAACTCCAGGCGCAGAACCCCAGATTCGGACGTAGAGGCGGACCTTCAGGTCCGCCTTGGTAACCGCGGTTGTCAGTCAGGTACTCATAGTCACCGCCGTTCACGCGGCGCCCAGCCGGTAACCGCGGTTGTCATCCCGGCATCGGCCGTCTGGCACGCGATCCGCCATCGGCGCCAAGCGTCACCGCTTCATCGACTTCCCCAGACACTCCATGAGCGTTCCGGCGGGCAGCGCCGTTGCTCGGCCTCCGCGTCGAGATGCGGATATCTCGAAGGCGATGGCAATGGCTCACGGTGGTGAGCCTCTTGTCCGTACCGGCCTTGGGCGGGGTGCGCGGCGCCGACGAGGACTCGGCGCGAGACCGCCGGACGCTCGTTCGCGCCCTGGCGCCGGCCGAGATCGTCGCCTCGGGGTTCCGCGCGATCGGCGGCGTCGCCGTGGACGCCGGCGGCGGAATCCTCGTGGCGGATCGCGAACGGGGCACGCTGGCTCGGATCGATGAAGCAGGCCGACTCACCGTACTCCTGCGACACCTTCGGGGACCCACCGGACTCGCCGTGGATCGCGAAGGGGGCGTCCTGATCATCGAGCAGGGCGGCAGGCACCTGCTGCGGCTCGCCCCCGACGGCACGGTCGCCACGGTCGCCTGGGCACTGAGGCAGGCCCGCGCCGTGGCCGTGGGCCCCGACGGGCGCGTGTGGATCGCGGTGCGGCGAGCGCCGGGCCGCGGCCGAGACGATGACGACGATCGCGACGATCGGGGATCCGAGCACGTGATCGCGCGCCTGGACGAGTCCGGCACGCCTGTGCCGTTCGCCTCCGGCTTCGTGGACGTCCAAGGGCTCGCCGTCGACGCGCGGGCTGCGTACGTCGCCATGACGCGCCTGGCGGGCGACCGCGGCCGCTCTCGCACGACGCTCGCAAGGATCCCGATCCGTCCGGACGGCAGCCCTGGCGTCGTCGAGCCGTTGTGGCGCGCGGCGCCGCCGCACGTGTCTCGTGGCGTCGCGATCGACGCCGAGGGTGACGTCTTCGTCAGCGGGGTGTCCGGAGGCGATGGCGACGGGAATGGTCCGCGCGAAGCGGTGGTGCTCAAGCGGCCGATGGAAGGGCGCACGGAGACGTTCGCGAGCGGGCCGAGCGAGTCCGTGCTGGCTTTCGCGCCGAACGGGGACCTCATCGGTGCCGAGACCCGCCATCCTGGACGCGTCATCCGCTTTCGAGCCCCACGGCCGCCCGCCGTCGAGGCGCCCGCCTTCACCAACAGAACGCCGCTGACCGTCGAGGGCGCCGCCGAGGGCGGCGCTCGCATCGCCGTGGCCCGCGCCGTCACGCCTCGAACGCCGCTCGCGTCCACCGTGGCCGACGCATCTACGGGGACGTTCGCCCTGGCCGTGCCGCTGGAGCCGAATGCCACCAACGCCCTTCGCGCCGTGGCAACCGGCGCAGCGGGGGCGGGGTTGGCCAGCGCCCCGACGCTGCTGGAAATCGTGCATGACGAGGTGCCGCCATCGCTGATCATCGTGGAGCCGATGTCGGGGCTGCACACGCGCGAACCCGTGGCGTCGAGCGCCCGCGCGGAGGATGACCGCAGCGGCGTCGCGGCGCTGCAGTGGGAACTGGACGGCGCCGTCGTCGCCCGTGTCGGGAATCCCGCGCCCGAAGAGCCTTTCGCGGCGGGCGCGATCCTCGAGACCGCCGCGCTCGCGGAAGGGCCGCACGCGATCGACGTCGCCGCACTCGATCGCGCGGGCAACGAGCGCGTCGCCGCCGTCGGGATTGTCGTCGATCGCACCCCACCGGACACCGCAATCGTCAGCGGCCCGCCACCCGTGACGGCGGAGCGGAACGTGGCGTTCACGGTGACTGGCGCCGATACCTGGAGTCCCGTCGAGTGGCTCGAGTTCGCCTGGCGCCTGGACGAGGGCGCCTGGGCGCCGTTCGAGGCGCGCCCAGTCGTGGCGCTGAACGATCTGGCGCCAGGCGCGCACCGCTTCGAGGTCAAGGCACGGGACCGTGCGGGCAACGAGGACGCGACGCCCGCCGCCCAGGCCTTTACCGTGCAATCGCTGCAGCTTCGGATTCTGGAGCCCGCGCCTGGGGCCCTGATCACGACAGAGTCCGTGTGGGTTCGGGGCGTCGTCGACGGCGGCGCGGGCGAGGTGACGGTCAGCCTGCCGCTGCCGGCGCAGTTCGGGATCGATACGGTGACCGCGCCAGTCGAAGGGAACACGTTTGCGATCGAGGCGCCGGCGGATCCGGCCTTCACCACGCTGACGCTCACGGCCATCGACGAAGGCGGCGGCACCGCACAAGCGGAGGTGTCGATCGTTGTTTCAGGGGATCGGGTCGCGGAGGAGCGTCTGGACGTGTGGCCGCCAGGCGGGCTCGCACCGCTGACAGTCCGGATCGGCGTGCGCGGTCTGGCCGGCGCGCGTGTCGCGGTCGATGTCGATGGCGACGGCACGGACGAGTTCGACGGTCAGCCCGATGGCGACGATCTCTATTTCACCTACGCCAGCCCTGGTACTTACTTGCCGACCGTGCGCGTGACCAACGCGCAGGGCGAGGTGTCGACGCGGCGTGCGGCAGTGGAGGTCTACGGTCGCGCAGCGCTGGATGCTCGGCTGCAGGCCGTCTGGCGCGGCTTCAAGGACGCCCTGCGCGAGGGGGATGTCCAGCAGGCGGTCACGTTCATCGCGGCCGAGCGGCGGGCGGCTTGGGCCGAGTACTTCTCCACCCTCCCGCCGGAGGCCTTCGAGGACGTGGATCTGGTTTTCACGACGCTCACCCTCGTCCAGGTGGGATACGGCGGCGCGCAGTACGAGATGGTGGCCGAGCGCGACGGGCTGGTCTATTCCTACGCCGTCTGGTTCCAGACGGACGTGGACGGGCGATGGCGACTATGGCGGTTTTGAAGAGCGCGGCGACGCGTGTGCCCGGAGCTCACCGGTGTTGGTCCTCGACCGCGGGCGCTGCGGCCGGGAACGCGGCCTTCGCTCGTACCCTGTCGGCCCCGCGTCGACTAATCGGTTCTTCATGCAGGTGTAGCGCGCAGGCTTTAGCCTGCGCGTCGGTCGCTACGCGGGGGCTGAAGCCCCCGCGCTGCATCAACGTGAAAACCGCGATGGCGGGTGATTCGGCGCGACATCTCCCTGCGCTTGTCTTCGCGGTGGTTGCTCTCGCCGTCTTGTGTACGAGTTGCACGAGACCGGAGCAACGCGGGCCGTTTCGCAATCAGTACATCGACGTCGAGACCGGGCAGCCGATCGAAGGAGTGGTCTTCTTGGTGGTGTGGGAGAGTGTCACCCCCACGCCCACCGGGGACGGCGGTCGGTCCTTCTACGAGGCGCGCGAGGCGGTCAGCGGTCCGGACGGGCGCGTCGAGATCCCCGCGCTGACGGGGCCGATCGTGAGAATCTCGCTCGACGTGCGGTTCCACGAATTCGCCCCCGGATACGGCTACGCGTCTCGAGGCACGCAGGTAACGCCGCCCGATGGGCGTCCCTACATCGATCGCACGGTGACGTTCATGCGGCGGCTGAAGACGCGAGAAGAGCGATGCGCGGCTGTCGATCGACCATTAATCCCTGCCGTACCGGGTGACGTGATGCCTCGCTTCAC
Source organism: Acidobacteriota bacterium (assembly GCA_016210845.1). Taxonomy (GTDB): domain Bacteria; phylum Acidobacteriota; class Vicinamibacteria; order Vicinamibacterales; family UBA2999; genus JACQTK01. Next base: position 13,765 of record JACQTK010000123.1, read on the forward strand.
AACAGCAGTTCACGTAGAGCGAGACATGTTGAAGTGCGGTCTGTTGCGATAGGAGTGCCCGACATGATTCCGAGTTGGCGCCTGATGCGATGGCTCTTGGCGACACTGGCGGGCTTGGTGGCGACGTCAACCTCGCTTGGGGCGCTGAATACTTCGACGCATCACCTGATTAATGTCGCGGCTGCGGAAACCTCGACCTTCGACTCGTACCTCAGGAATGCCCTGGGGTTCACGGAGGGTCGTAGTACCGACCTCATGGGCCCCGATGGACGACCCAGAAGCATCGTGGAATGGCTTGGCTTCGGCGGCGAACGCGAAGACGACGGCTGGCCGTGGAACGCGCGGTACTACAACCACTTCCATAACCCCCTGAAGCCCTGGTCCGAGGCGGGGCTCCAGACGCTCGTTCAGCATTCGTCCTCGGTGCAGTGGATGCAGGACCCGAATCAGGCGCCAGGCGGCGACTGGTCGTGGCAGGCCGCGCGGCGGTTCTACCTGCAGGCACTCACGGCTCCCGATGCACGGACGCGTGAAGAGGCCGCGGCCGATCTGTTTCGGACGCTCGGGCACATCATGCACCTGGTGGTCGACGCGTCGGTGCCCGAGCACACCCGCGACGATGCGCACCCCTTCGGGACCATCGCGCGCGACCTGCTGAGACGCCAGAAGGCTGGCAACTACGAGTACTGGGTGTCCGACCAGCACGGTGGCGGAAGCCAGGAGGCAGCAGGACAGGCCGAGGCGGCGTTCAAGGCCCGCTTTCTATCTACCGCGGTAGGGTTCGATGGCAACATCCTGCAGACGCCGCCGCCGGACGGCGAGCCCGCGGCCAGGGTGCCCGTCGCGCGGCTCATCGACACTGACAGGTACACGGGCGAGGACCCGAACGTGACGCTGGACGGCGCCATCGGCCTGGCGGAGGTCGCCAATGCCAACTTCTTCAGCGAGAACACCCTCCATGGCCAGTTTCCGTTCCCGAGCCGCGGCGCGCTCATCCCCAATCCAGGCGTGGCCCCTGGCAGCTCCCGCGTGCGTGCCTACCTGTCCAGACCGGTGGGCCAGGGACTGCCGATCGGCGTGGCGCTCGCCGAATGCGTCACCGAGCGCTCGATAGGCCGCTGGGTGGTGAGCAGCAGCCCGCCGTACCCCTGCGTAGACGAGGCCGTGTGGGCCGAGACCGCCGCCCACATGCTCCCCCGCGCGGTCGGCTACGCCCGCGGCGTGCTCGACTACTTCTTCCGGGGGTCTCTCCGGGTCCTGAGGGTGACGCCGTCGCCGCCCGGGGTCATCCGCATCGATATCCAGAACACGTCGACCGAACCCATGGAAGGCGTCCTCGAGGTCTATGGACGGTACCAGAAAGGGACTCCCGACGAGCGCCGCGGACTGGTCAGCGTGCTCAACGACGGTGCGCCGCTGACCATCGAGCCTGGACAGGTAGCTGTTCTGGCACTGGACGCGTCGCCCGCCGAGGCCACGGCGTACCACGTTCTCGTCTTTCGGGGCCGGCTCGGCCTCGAGGAGGAAGCGGTCGTCGGTCAGCTCTTCGCCGTCCCACATGTGCAGATCATCCCGGAGTCCTACGATGTGGACGTGGCCAGTACATGCACGGTCCGCAGCTCACCCTCATCGAGCTTTCCATTCCGCGATACCATTACCTGCACGTGGCAGCCCTTCAACCACCGCATCGAGGGGCGTCTGGCCACCAATTTCGGCGAAAGCCAGGCGGCGAACCCCATCGATCCTGCGATCGAGCGGATCGAGGTGTTCTGGGAGGGCCTCACCCCAGGTGGCGCACCCGTTCAGCTCGGCGGCATCGACTACCCAGGGGGCGTCTGGCAGCGCGAGGGAGCCGAGCCGGATCCGAGCACGTTCGTGGTCGCCGATCCATCCCAGCGTCGCAGCAGCCGGTTGAAGCTCAGGGTGACCACTCGAAGTGGGGAGTCGTTCACCAGCCAGGTGCCGACCTTCGGAGTATTGGGGCAGGACGCTCAGAAGAGCGTGAGATTCGTCTGGTCGGGCCCCATCGGATGGGAGCTGACGTCTCGGCACACGACGGTGGTCCAGCTCATTCTCGACTCCGCGTTTGCCGCCCTCTCGATTGGCGGCTATCCCGTGCCCACGGCGATCTTCCGCGAAGGCGAGTCGATTCGGGCTCTCGAGAAATTCGGACTCAGTTCGTGGGTCGGGGCGCACGAGGTGCGCGACTACTACGAGAACGTCACCTCGGAGGGCATCGAAGCGAAATACGCCGCGCTCGAACTGAAGACGCCGACGTTTCCGCGGGCGCCTGCGCTGGACTTCAGTGGCGTCGTGGCGCCGAAGGCCCTCCAAGCAGGCGCGCTTCGGTTCTGGAACGCGTTCGTGGCGACAGGCGAGCCGGTACCCTACACGATCGCGCTCAGGGCTCGCGAAGCCGGCTCCGACTGACCGGACAGCCAGAATTCCGAACGCGCAAGCTCAGACTTCTTCCACCGCCTCCTGGCCCCGTTCCGCCTTGGCCGCTGCGATGATCTTGCTCTGCAGGTGCTGCGGGACCTCTTCGTAGTGCGAGTACTCCATGTGGTAGGAGCCGCGCCCGCCGGTGGCCGACGTGAGGTGCTGCTCGTAGGTCAGCATCTCCGCCATCGGCACCTGCGCCCGGATCACCGTCATGGTGCCGCGCGTGTCCATGCCCGCGATCCGCCCGCGGCGGCCGTTGAGGTCGCCCATCAGGTCGCCCGCGAAGTCGCTCGGCGTGTAGACCTCCACCTTCATGATCGGCTCGAGGATCGTGGGCCGCGCGCGCGACATCGCGTCCTTGAACGCGAGCGACCCCGCCAGCTTGAACGACAGCTCGTTCGAGTCCACCTGGTGAAACGAGCCGTCGAACACCGTGGCCTTGAAGTCCACCATGGGGTAGCCGGCCAAATACCCCCGCGTCCTGGCGTCCTGAATGCCCTTCTCCACGGCCGGCACGAACTGGCGGGGAATGGCGCCGCCGAAAATGTCGTCCTCGAACTGGAAATCGCTCCCGCGCGGCAGCGGCTCCACCCTGATCTTGCAGTCGCCGAACTGGCCGTGGCCGCCGGTCTGCTTCTTGTGCCGCCCGTGCGCCTCCGTGGCGGCCGTGATCGTCTCCCGGTACGGGATCCGCGGCGGCTTCAGGTTGACCTCCACGCCGAAGCGGCGCTTCAGCTTGGCCACCGTGACCTCGATGTGCAGCTGTCCCTGCCCCGCCAGCAGCAGTTCGTGCGTCTGCGGATCGCGCGAGTAGCCGATCGTCGGATCCTCCTCGCGCAGCCGCTGCATCGAGGTGCTGATCTTGTCCTCGTCGCCGCGGCTCTTCGGCTCGATCGCGTACGAGAGCACGGGCTCCGGAAACACGATCTCGGCGAACTTCACCTTCGTGGTCTTTTCGGCGAGGACGTCGTTGGTGCGCGTGTCCTTCAGCTTGGCCACTGCGCCCAGGTCGCCCGCCTTCAGCTCCGGAACCTGCGTCTGCGTCTTGCCCTGCAGCACCAGCAGGTGCCCGAGCCGCTCGGACGCGTCGCGGGTGGCGTTGTAGACCGTCGTGTCCGACTTGAGCGTACCCGAAACGACCCGCAGCATCGTGATGCGGCCCGCGAACGGGTCGGCCACCGTCTTCCACACGAACGCCGAGTACGGCGCGTCCTCCGAGGCCTTCACCGCCGCGGCCGCTCCATCCGCCTCGAGGGCGGGGAAGTCGCGCTCGGCAGGTGACGGCACGTAACCGGCGATCGCGTCGAGCAGCGGCTGAATGCCGAGCACGTGCAGGCCGGACGTGCAGACGAGCGGAAACACCTTGCCGGCGATCGTCGCCGCCCGCAGGCCCGAGACGAGCTGCTCCTGCGTGAGCGTCCCCTCCGCGAAGAAGGATTCCATCAGCTGCTCGTCGGCTTCGGCCACCATCTCGATGAGCTGCTCGCGCGCCTTGGCCGCCCGCTCGGCGAGCGCGGCGGGCACCTCGCCCTCGGTGACCTTGCCGCTGGCGTCGGCGGCGAAGGTGAGCGCCTTCATGCGGACGAGGTCCACGACGCCCGTGAAGCCCCGCTCCTCGCCGAGGGGCAGCTGAACGGGCACGATCTCGCGCGCGCAGTCGCCGTGCAGCGACTCGAGCGTGCGCTCGAGGCTGGCGCGGTCGCGCTCCAGCCGGTTCACCACGACGATGCGCGGCAGGCCGAGGGCGACCGCCTCGCTCCACAGCTTCTCGGTCTGCACCTCGACGCCGGCCACGGCATCGACAACGACGAGCGCGCCTTCGACGACGCGGAGGGCCGACCGGGCGTCGGTGAGGAAATTGGCGAATCCGGGCGTGTCGAGGATGTTGAGCTTGGCCTTCTGCCACTCGGCATGGGCGAGGCTGGTGGCGAGCGTATGCTTGCGGGCGATCTCTTCCTCGTCGACGTCCGTGGGGGTCGTCCCATCGTCGACCTTGCCCAGCCGGTTGACCGCGCCCGCGGCGAAGAGCATGGCGGCGACCAGCTGGGTCTTCCCGCACCCGCCATGCCCCACTACAGCCACATTGCGGATGGTGGCGGCGTCATAGACCTTCATACGTGGTGTCCCTCCTCAAAAGGCGAACTGTCGGCTGGCGTCTGGTGACCCGATCCGGGGCAGGGCGCGCGTCTGCGGATCATAGCTGCGGGGGTGGGGGGCCGCAAGGCAGCCGCAGTTGAAACAATTATGTCGTATCAGCCATCAAGCACGACGAAAGTGTCAGATCTGAGGCAAGGTACTGTGGATTGGGCCGAAAACGGCCGGCCGGTGACCCGGCGAGCTGGCGCCGGCGAACCCCCGAACCGCCGTCCCCTGTCCCCTGGCCCTTTTCCGCTTCAAGCCTCACTCAGACAGTCTTGTTTGCAATTTTAGTCAGTCCAACATTATTGTCGCTTTGTCAGACGCCCGCGATCCACGCCGCGCATCTCCATATTTCCTCGAAAAAGCCGGCAGTCGCGCCGCACGCTGTCGCCGCGCGCTGCTGGCGCCCATCTTGCTCACGTGCCGGCCGGCATCCGCGTGAGTGCGGATGCGTTTCCCGACGTTCAATTCGGACCCCGGGCCCCCGCCGGTCAGCCGTGTGGGTGTGGACCAACCGCGAAGGGACTCCTTGAGAACACCCGCGCGGACCTGGCCGGCGGGGGCATGTTCGCAGTGTGGCGTGGGATGACAGCGGGAGGTGTCATGCATAGACGCTGGATATTCGGTGGAGTAGTGCTCGCAGTGCTGGCGGCGGCGGCGCCGGCGTGGGCCCAGGAGGCGCAGCCCGATCCGATGGCCACCCTGAAAGTGGCGATCGACACGGTGTGGGTCCTGTTCACCGCCTTCCTGGTGTTCTGGATGAACGCGGGCTTTGCCTGCCTCGAGGCAGGCCTCTGCCGCGCGAAGAACGCGGTCAACATCCTCGCGAAGAACTTCATCGTCTTCGCCGCCTCCTCCATCGCCTTCTGGATTCTCGGCTTCGGGCTCATGTTCGGCGACGGGAGCGACTACGGGTGGGGCATGACCGGGTGGTTCCTCGGCGGCCCCGACAACAGCCCGGCCACCGGCGACGCCTACAGCGGCATCTTCGGGTCGTTGAACTGGACGGGCGTGCCGCTCTACGCCAAGTTCTTCTTCCAGCTCGTGTTCGCCGGCTCGGCGGCCACCATCGTCAGCGGCGCCGTGGCGGAGCGGATCAAGTTCCTCCCCTTCATCGTGTTCTCGTTCATCCTGGTGGGCGTCATCTATCCGCTCGGCGGCCACTGGATCTGGGGCGGCGGGTGGCTGGCCGACATGGGCTTCCTCGACTTCGCGGGCTCGACGGTGGTGCACAGCATCGGCGGGTGGTGCGCGCTGGCCGGCGTGCTGGTGCTCGGGCCGCGCATGGGCAAGTTCAACAAGGACGGCTCGGTGCGGCCGATTCCGGGTCACAACATGGGCATGGCCACGCTCGGCACGCTCATCCTGTGGCTCGGCTGGTTCGGCTTCAATCCGGGCAGCACGATGGCGGCCGACGCCAGCGCCATTGCGACCATTGCGCTCAACACCAACATGGCCGCGGCCGCGGGGTGTCTCGCGGCCACCGCGGTCGCGTGGATCGCGCTGGGCAAGCCCGATCTGAGCATGATCCTCAACGGGACGCTGGCCGGCCTCGTGGCCATCACGGCGCCCTGCGCCTTCGTCAACGTCGGCAGCTCGGTGCTGATTGGGCTCATCGCGGGCGTCCTGGTGGTCTACGCCGTCCTCTTCTTCGACAAGGTGAAGGTCGACGATCCGGTGGGCGCCATCAGCGTCCACCTCGTCAACGGCGCCTGGGGCACGCTCGCGCTCGGACTCTTCGCCACGGACGGCGGCCTCTTCTTCGGCGGCGGCGCAGGCAAGTTGGTGACGCAGCTGATCGGCGTCGCCGCGGTGGGCGTGGTGACGTTCGCTCTGGCGATGGTCGCGTGGTTCGTCCTCAAGGTCACCCTCGGCGTTCGGGTCAGCGCGTCGGAAGAGGCGGAGGGCCTCGATATCGGCGAGCACGGGATGGATGCGTATCCGGGCTTCGTGCCGACGCAAGAGGCGCGGGCAGAGGTCATTTAATGGCTGTTTCTCAATCCTGGAGGGCAAGTTCGATGTCGCTTACTCGCGCAACGCGTTACGGATTCTCGGCACTGGGGGCGCTCGCCCTCGTGATGCTCACGGCGGCGCCCGCGTGGGCGCAGGCCGCGCCGCCGGGTCCGAATGCGGGGAATCCGGAGGTAACGTCCGCTCCGGCCCCCGAACCCGCCGCGCCCGAACCGGCGCAGCCCGCCTCGGCGGGCGAACCGGCGCCCGAGCCGCAGGCCACACAGGCTCAGGGCGCCGCTGCGGCCCCAGAGCCCCCTCCGCTGTCCATCAGCGGACACATCGAGGCGTCGTACCAGATCGTCGTCAGCGATCACAAGGGTCAGGGCTCGAGGCCGGTGCCGACGCGGAGCTTCGATGGCAACGCGAGGCACAGCTTGCTGCTGAACGTCGCGCACGTGAACCTGTCGCGTGAGATCAGCGACCAGGTCAGCGGGACTGTCGAGTTCGACGCGGGCAGCGACGCCGAGGTGGTATCTGGTGGCAGGCTGTTCGACGTGCAGGAGGCCTATCTCACCTACAAGCCGTCTGCCTTCTCCCTGACGATGGGCAAGTTCGTCACTTACGAAGGCATCGAGGTGATCGAGGGTCCGGCGAACCCCACCGTCTCGCGCGGCTATCTGTTCGGCCTCGCCGAGCCGTATACGCACGTGGGCGCCAAGGCACACTACACGACCGGCACGTTCGACCTCGGCATCGGGATGGTGAACGGCTGGGACACCATGGTCAACGACAACGGCAGCATGATGGCGGCGTTCCGGGTCGGTGCGACGCCATCAGACGCGTTCGGCGCCGGCGTCTCGGGCTACTTCGCCGTTGGCAGCGACGAAGGCGACGCGGACCGCGACCTGATTTCAATCGACCTTACGGGCAGTGCGCAGGCGAGCGAGGCCGTGACATTTTGGTTCCAGGCCAATTGGGGCAGGCTGCGGGAGCCCGTAGGCTCCGCCACCGGGAACTGGTTCGGCGTGGGCCTCCAGCCGGTGTACACGTCGGGCAGGTTCGTGTTCGGCAGCCGCGTGGAGTACTTCAATGACGCGGACGGCTTCCGCACGGGGCTCGCGGACGAGGCGAGCCTGCTCAACGTGACCGTGACGCCTGGGTACCAGGTGGACGGCGGCTTGACCCTTCGCGTGGAGTACCGCGTCGATACGGTGCTGAGCGGCAGCGTCGGTGGTGTGGGCACGAAGACCCTGCTGGAGGGGAAGCGCTCGCAGCACAGCGTGGCAGTCGGGGCGCACGTCACGTTCTGAGCTCTACTGAAGCACGGTCACGGCGAGCGACGTTATCCCGCAGGCGGCGAGGCGGCCGGAGGACGGCCGTCTCGCCGTCTGTGTGTTTGCGACGAAATGGAGGGCAGATGTTATCGACGCGCACAGCAAGGACGTTGGCATGGCCCATCCTGGCGGCCGTGGTTCTGGCCGTCTGCTCCGCGGTTCCTGCCGCTGCCCAGGCGACGCAACCGAGCTCGGACGACGGCTTTCTGAACTTCTTCAGGAAGACCGAGGTGGCTGGCACGTTCGACACGTACTTCCACTACAACTTCAACGAGCCGGTCACCGGCTCCAAGACCCCGCTGCGCAACTTCGACTTCGACCACAACCAGTTCAGCCTGGCGCTGGCCGAGCTGGTACTGAGCAAACCGTCGACTGACGAGGACCGCGTCGGCTTCAGGTTCGATTTCGACTACGGTCCCGTCACAGATTGGGTGCACGGCGCCGACCCGGAAGGTGCGGAAGTCATCAAGCACCTTCAACAGGCCTATCTCAGTTACCTGGCGCCGACGGGAACCGGGCTGTCGTTCGACATCGGCAAGTTCGTTACGCAGCACGGCGCGGAGGTCATCGAGGCAAAGGACAACTGGAACTACTCGCGCTCGCTGCTGTTCTCGTGGGCGATTCCGTACTACCACATGGGATTCCGCGTCGGGTACTCGCCGGCCGACGCCCTTACGCTCCTGGCGTCGGTGAGCAATGGCTGGAACAACGTCAGGGACAACAACTCGCAGAAGACGTACGGGTTGCAGGCGATCGTCGCGCCGGCCCCTGGTGTCTCGATCATCCAGAATTACATGGTCGGGCCGGAACAGACGGACAACACCGACGACATCCGCCATCTTGCCGACACCACGGTGACCTATACGGTCAACGACCGATTCGCCGTGATGGGGAACTACGATTACGGCCGCGACGGCATCGCAGGCGGCGCAGTCAGCTGGCAGGGGATTGGCCTTTACGCCAAGGCGCAGGCGACGCCGACGTTTGCTGTTATTCCGCGCTGGGAGTACTACAACGACGAGGACGGGTTCACCACGGGCGCGGCGCAGAACCTCCAGGAATTCACGCTGACTGCCGAAGTGAAGCACAGCCAGGGGCTCATCATGCGAGTCGAGTACCGGCGCGACTGGTCGGATGTCGACTTCTTCACGAAGAACGGCGTGGCCCGCGACAACCAGAACACGTTCTCGGTGGGCTTTGTGTACGCGTTCAGCACGAGGCAGTGAAGGGGCGCGAGGGCGCAGGGCCTCTGAAGCGGACCGTGTAGCGCGCCTCAGCGCGGCGCAGCCGTTGCGTCTCGAATATGATTGCTAGCCACGGTGCGGCCACCGGAGCGGTTTCCAGCATGTCCATGACGGAGCGGGGAGTCGGTTCGACGCTCAGGGCGGCGCTCGACGCGGCGCGCGACGAGCTGCGGGCCGACATCGCCCGCGGCGCGGGCGGACGCGTGGCGCTCGAGCGCCACGCCGATCGCGTCGACGCGCTGCTGCGCCAGCTCTACACCGAGGCGGGCGTGCCCGACGGCCCGGTGGCGATCATCGCGCTGGGCGGCTACGGGCGGCGGCACCTCTGCCTCCATTCCGACATCGACCTGCTGGTGCTCTTCGGCGGCCGGATCGGGCCCACGGAGGAGCGCTTCCTCCGCGCGTTCCTGCACCCGCTCTGGGACCTGGGCGTCGTGGTCGGGCACCAGGTGCGCGAGATCGACGAGTTCGCCGACCTCGAGGCCGACAACCCCGAGTTCCTGCTCGCCCTGCTCGACGCGCGGCCCGTGGCGGGGGCCCGCACGCTGTTCGAGCGCCTCGGCGTCCTGTTCCACCAGCCGGCCACCCACGCCTACATCCTGCGATCGCTGCTCCAGTTGATCGAGGAGCGCCACGCGCGGTTCAACGCCACGCTCTATCAGCTCGAGCCCGACGTGAAGGAGGCGCCGGGCGCGCTGCGGGATCTGATGGCGACGCGCACGATTGTCATGCTCACCGATCCGCTGCTGCTCCGACGGGGCCCCGCGGACCCTGGACGCTTCGAAGACGCGGAGGACTTTCTGCTGCGCGTGCGGTCCATCCTGCACCTCGAGGCGGGACGGAACCAGAACGTCCTGAGCCACGAGCTCCAGGAGCGGACGGCGGAGCGCCTGGGCTACCCAGGTGCCGCGCCCCAGCAGCGCGTCGAGCGGCTCATGAGCGATTACTTCCGTCACGCCCGCATCGTGACGCGGTCGCTCGAGTGGGCGCGGCGCACCGCGCCCGTGCCGGTCGGCCCGAATCTCGGCCTGTCGCGCGACGGCATCCGGTTCCTCGACCCGGTGCAGGCGGCGCGGAACCCCGCGTCCTGGATCGGCGCCTTCCAGGCGGCGATCGACGCGGGCACCGAGGTCACCGAAGAAGCGCTGTCGTGCATCCAGCAGCACGTGGACCGCTATCGGGCCGACGATTTCTTCCCCGAGGCCAAGGACCGCACGGCGCTGCTGCGGTTCCTCAAGCCGCGGCCCGGCCTGTACGCGCGGCTGTCGGAGATGCACGACTGCGGCCTGCTCGGGCGCATCTTTCCCGAGTTCCAGGCCATCTCCTGGCGCGTGGTCCGCGACTTCTACCACAAGTACACCGTCGACGAGCACACGCTGCTCACCATTCGCAACCTCGAGCGGCTGATCAGCACCGACCAGCCCCTTCGCGAGCGGTTCAAGGCCGTGGCCACCAGCCTGGCGTCCCCGGAGCTGCTCGTGCTCGCGCTGCTCCTCCACGACGTGGGGAAGTGGCGCGACGACGAGCACGCGCTCGAGAGCGTGCGGATGGCCGCCGACGTCCTCGACCGGCTGCAGGTGACGCCCGAGGCGCGCGAGGTGGTGCTCTTCCTCATCCGCAACCACCTGCGCATGTCGCTCGTCGCCTTCCGCCGCGACACCGAGGATCCGGACGTCGTCCGCGACTTCGCCGCGCTGCTCGGCACCGAGGACCGCCTGAAGATGCTCTGCCTGATGACGCTGACCGACGTCGAGGCGGTGAGCCCCGACACGCTGACACCGTGGAAGGAAGAGCTCGTCTGGCGCCTCTACGTCGACACGTACAACCACCTCACGCAGCGCTACGGCGACGAGCTGATCGAGCGCAACCAGGCCGGGCTGCTCGAGCTGCTCTCGGGACGGCCCGCAGATCTGCCCGAGGCCGAGATCACCCGCTTCCTCGAGGGGCTGCCGCAGCGCTACCTGTACCTGTTCCCGCCCGAGGCGATCTACCGGCACGTGCGGCTCGCGCGGGACATCCGGCCTGACCAGGTGCACGTGTCGCTGGAGCGCAGCGAGTCCGTGTGGACGCTCGCCGTCGTGACGCTCGACAAGCCGTTTCTCTTCTCCAACATCTGCGGCGTGCTGTCGTCGTTCGGCATGAACATCCTCCGCGGGCATGCGCTCACCAACCCCAACGGCCTCGTGCTCGACGTCTTCCAGTTCACCGACGAGGAGCGGTTCCTCGCGCTCAACCCCGACGCGCACCGGCAGGTGGTCGAGGAGCTGGAGAACGTGGTGGCGGGGCGCGCGGACGTGACGGCACTGCTGCGCAGCCGCGAGCAGAGCGTGCTGCAGTGGCGCGGCGCGCCGCGGGTGGCGCCCGTCGTCCGCACGGACAATCAGGCGTCGAGCCGCTACACGATCCTCGACATCATCGCGGGCAACGCCCTGGGGCTGCTCTACCGCATCAGCCGCGTGATCTCGCAGCACGGCTGCGACGTGGACCTCGTGCTCATCTCCACCGAGGGCGAGCGCGCCATCGACGTGTTCCACATCACCAGGACCGGGGCCAAACTCACCGAGGCGGAACAGCGCGCGCTGGCGTCCGACCTGCAACGCACACTGGAGGGCACACCATGAAGTTGATCAAGAGCATCGTCCGCCCGAACAAGGTGGACGACGTCAAGGACGCGCTCGCGAAGCTGAACATCTCGGGCATGACGGTGACGGAGGTGCGCGGCCACGGCACGCAGACGGGGCACACCGCGATCAACCGGGGCAAGGAGTACAACGTGAGCCAGCTGCCGAAGCTGGAGATCGAGATCGTGGTGCCGGACCCGGTGGCCGACGAGGCGATCAAGGCGATCGTCGAGGC
>JACQTK010000108.1 GCA_016210845.1 Acidobacteriota bacterium
CGCACGTACCCCTGTCAACGCTTCGACGCGGTCCTTGCAGACCGCTCCGCATGACTCGGGGGCGGCGTGGGTCGCTACTCCTTCACCGTATGACTCTTTCATTCACTACACCTCGCCGGTTTAGCCGGCGCACGGAGGCCCAACCACCGGATTCGTCAGCGTTCCGATCCCCTCGTAGGTGCACTCCGACCGATCGCCCGGCTTGAAGAAGAGCGGCGGCGTGCGCGCGGAGCCGACGCCCGCCGGCGTGCCCGTCGCGATGACGTCGCCCACGCGCAGCGTGATGATGTTGGAGGCGTAGGCCACCTGCTCGTAGACGTCGTGGATCATCAGCGACGTGTTCGCCTCCTGCAGCAGCTCGCGGTTCAGCGAGAACCTGATCGCGAGCGTCTGCGGGTCGGGGACGAACTCCTTCGGGGTGATGAACGGCCCCATCGGCGCGAACGTGTCGTGGTTCTTGCTGATCACCCAGTCCGACCCGTAGCGGCCGTCGCCCCGCCCTCCCCGATCGGAGACGTCGTTCTCGATCGTGTAGCCGAAGATGTAGTCGGCGGCCTGCGCGATCGGCACGCGGCTCGCCTGGCGCCCGATCACGACGCCCATCTCGCATTCCCAGTCGACCTGCGTGCGGCCCGGAGGCAGGCGGATGGCCTCGCCGTCGGCCACGTGAGCCGAACGAGCTCGGACGCGGAAGACGTCCCTTGACGTGCATCTCAATCGATCAGAGCACGGCGGTGAGCTTCAGGAACAGCGTGTGCCCCTGCTTGGAGCGCTCGCCGAACTCCGCGGTGCCCCGCTGGTAGGCGACCTGCATCGTGCCGAACGGGGGGCGGTAGCGGTACACGAACACGGCCTGCACGTTCCGGCGGTCGATAGTCGAGTTCGTCTGCAGGAACAGGCGAAGAAACAGATCCCGCGTGAAGAACTGGTTGGCCCGGACGACGTGGATCCACGTGCTGTCGTCGTCCGGATCCGGATCGAGCGTCAGGCGCTGCAGCTCGTACTCCGTCGAGAGCATGTCAGTCACCTTGTACACCGCGGCAGCCGTGAACAGCCGGAAGTCGGCTTCGAAGTTCCGTCCCACGGTGAGGCCGGCTCTCACCGACTCGTACGCGCGCGTGTTGAACCCCAGCTCGACGCCGGTCTTCCGGTTGCGGAAGTCCTTCTCGAACCGCTTGAACTCCTCGGTGTGCGAGACGCCGGTCGCCAGGCGGTTCCGCCAGTCGATGCTCACCGCCTGGTCCGCCTGCCAGCTGCGCAGCGTCGCCGCGCGGGTCGCCCAGTACGCGTTGTAGTTGGAGGTGTACTCGACCCTCTCGACGGCCCCGCCCGTCACCCACACCGTCTTCTCGATGGCGCCGTCGAGCTCCCGCCGGTCGTCGTCGACGATGAAGCCCAGGGCGTTCACGTTGTCGGCGACTGCGTCGCCGAGGTGCGTGTACCGGATGTGGGCGTGCGCCGTGGAGGAATCGTAGGACGGCCGCGCAAAGAACGCGAGCGCCCCGTCGTCGCGCCGGCCGTGGCTCCGGACGAGCTGGCCGGTGAAGCCGAACGTGTCCGAGAAGAACAGGTTGGCGTCCAGGCCAAGCGATCCCTGCTGGACGCCGGCATGGGACCGGTTGGCGAACAGCACGCCGACGTTGGACCGGGACGAGACGTCGCGCTGCACCCGCGCGACCGTATACGCGGCTCCGCGCCGCTCGATGTCGCCCCGCGTGGCGAGCAGCGCGAAGGTCCAACCGTTCTGCCGGCCGAGCGCCTTGGTACCGGCCGTGATGTCGCCGATGCGGCGCGAGTAGAACGTCTGGATGCGCTGGTTGAACAGCTCCTGCCCCTCGAGGAAGAACTGGCGCTTCTCGGTGAGCGACAACTCGAAGCGCGTGAGGTTGATCTCCTCCTGGTCGGCCTCGATCGTCGCGAAGTCGGGGTTCACCGTCAGGTAGGCCGACGTCTGCGGCGTGACGGCGTACCGGAGGTCGAGCCCGATGGCGCCCTCCGCCGGCTGCCCCTCCTGCGCCTGCCCCAGCGCGTAGGGGATGAGCTGATGGCGGCGCGTCTGCGGCCGCAGGTGCAGGCCGACCAGATCGCCCGCCTGCGACAGCCGGCCCCACTGATCGACCGGCCCGGCCCAGTAGCTCCGCTCCAGGCTGCGGCGCCGCGTGCGGGCGAAGTTGACGCCCCAGGTGACGTTGTCGCCGGCCGGGTACTGGAGCGGGCTGAACGGGATCGCCACTTCCACGGCGTAGCCGTAGTCGGTGCGCCGCGCCGCCGAGTCCCACGGGGCGTCCCACGTACCGTCGTTGCTGGTGCCGTCTTCGGCAATGCGGCCGTCGAGCTGCGTGCCGAGCACGTTGGTCATGAAGTAGTAGCCGGAGCGGGCGTCGTGGAACGTGTCGAGGTAGATCTGCACCGAGTCGTCGTTCCAGAGCTGCGCGTCGCGCTCCGTCATCTGTCCCATCAGCGGCTCCGCATCGTGCGCCTCGAACGCCACGTACAGCCGCTCGTCGTCGTACTGGACGTAGACTACCGTGTGGAACGGGGACGGCTCACCGCGGTTGGGCTGGAACTGAATGAAGCGGTCGCCGCGCGAGGCGGTGCGCCATTCGTCGCTGCCGATGATTCCGTCGATGACCGGCGGCTGGGGCGCCCTGATCGCCGGCATGGTGAACGCCCCGCGCTCGCTCTGGCCGTGCGCCGGCCGCGCCACCAGCAACGCGCCGAGCGCCACGCCGGCGACACACCGGCACACGAACGGGCAGGACCAGAGGTGGAGGGGCATGGGAGGACACGACCAGTCTACCGCCGGCAGCCGTCGGAACGGCCGCACGATCCGTGCGCCAGTCGGCGCCCGTTTTCCTACGATCCCACCACCGGATTCGTCAGCGTCCCGATCCCCTCGTACGTGCACTCCGACCGATCGCCCGGCTTGAAGAAGATCGGCGGCATGCGCGCGGAGCCGACGCCCGCCGGCGTGCCAGTCGCGATGACGTCGCCCACGCGCAGGGAGAGGATGTTGGAGGCGTAGGCCACCTGCTCGTAGACGTCGTGGATCATGAAC
>JACQTK010000109.1 GCA_016210845.1 Acidobacteriota bacterium
GGGTGCCAATCCTGTCGTGGAGCTCACAGGCCCGCGCGACAGTGTTCACGACGACAATCGTTCGTGTGCCGGGCCTGTCCTTGTGCCAGGCGAGGATCTCCTTCGCAAGTTTGTCTGCCTCGCCCGTCGCTGCGTTGACCTCGTTTAGCGGCTTCCTGGCCATCCACCGATCTTCCAGAATCTTGCGAGCCGTGCCATCCTGCCCGACAGCCTTGACCTCTTGTTCGAAGTCGAACGTGAGTTGAGGTGCACCCTCGAGAAACCGCTTGAAATCCACCGTCTCGAGCCAATCTCTCTTCATCGTCGCGGACATCCACACACTTCGGCAGCGGTGGCTGTTCCGCGCCTCGCCAGCGTCTTCGCGCGGCAGCAATCGCCGAAACGCCTCGAGCTGCGCCGTGGTCGGCAGAGCCGCACCCATCAACTGGATCTCGTCGAAGATCCACAGGCAGTCAGTGTTCAGCAAGCCGAACTGGATCGGCCAGCGCGAGCGGCTGGCCGCGTACCCGCGGTTGAGTGCGCGGGACATGAGCATGTCCTGCGTCCCGATGATGATTGCCTCGCGCTCTGGGTGAATATCCCAATCTTCGGGTTCTTCGCCGCCCATCAGGACGTGTACCCCCACACGCCCAACGCCAGCGGTGTTGTTCAACCAGCTCAGCGCGCATTTCCGCGTCTGTTCCACAAGCACGCGCATAGGCAGGCAGTACACCAATCGGCGCGGCGTCACGGCTTTCAGTTCCGGCTCAGTACCGAAACGCCGCCAGAGCCAGCCGACCACTGCCATCGCGGTCTTGCCCAGTCCCGTGGGAACACGAACAAGCTGCGGAAGGGGCCGAGCGTGCGCGAAGTCTCGCTGGAACGGGAACGGTGCACTTCCCGTGGTTCTGTCGAAGAATGCGTCAAAACCGGCGGAACTCATCGCGAGTTGCTCTTCCGGGAACCAGTCGAGAGCCAGCCCGAATACAAAGCCATTCGACTACGACTGGGCATAGGCCAGGGAGACGCACCAGGGGGGCCAAGCCTCCCATATCCCGGCCGATCCACATCGGACACAGCGAATATATTCGTAGATTGTGACAACCCAGGTCACGGGGACACGTGCCCGCGGACAGCCGGCCAACCCTGATGCTCGCGCGGCCCGCCGACCCGCGTTTTCGCCGGCCGCCCGTGCCCGAGAGATTACGGCTTGTGCTGCGGAATCGGGAAGTCGAAAGTACGCTTGCAAGCGAGTGCCGGCCTCTCAGCAGCCACGTTATGACGGAGCAGGACTCTACCGTCGAAGACAGGCGGCAGGCGAAGGCGGCCCTGTTAAACCGCCCTGCGTACTCGCCAGACGGACTTGATGGCGCTGCTCGACGCCTCGTCCGGCCACTGGGGGGGCTACGAGGATCCCGTGTACCGCTTCTACCACCAGAGCTTCGAGGTCTACGCGCTTCAGGAGCAGACTACCGCGATCGTGCGCATGTTTGCCGCCCTTGCCCCGGACAGACGGCTGAATGCGACGCGGGAATTGGCCAGTCGGACTTCCCCGAGCCGCGGAAGACTATGCTTCAATTGAAGGAAGGACCTACGAGGCGCACCATGACATTCACGATTACCCTTGTTCAGGACGAAGACGGCATGTTCGTCGCCGAATGCTCCGCCATTCCGGGTTGCGTGAGCCAGGGCGCCACGGCCGACGAGGCGGAACGCAATATTCGAGACACCATTCGCGAGTGCCTCGCCGTCCGTCGCCAACAAGGGCTTCCGTTGACCGTTGAAGTGCGACAGCTCGAGGTGCCTGTCTGACCGCCGTCCCCAGGCTGCGCTGCTGAAACCACCCGAAGAGGTCCAGGCTTTCGAGCGCGTGGGCTGACAGGTCACTCGGCGGCGAGGAAGCCACATTATCCTGACCAAGCCTTACCGTCCCACTTGAAGGAAGTCGTCACGCGTCACCATCCGCGTGTTGATGGCGGTGATGACGGCCGAATCGACGATCAGCGGCCGGGAGCCCTCCATCAGGTCGAGGGCGAGCTCCATCGGCATCGGGCCGCCATCCTCGACAGCGCGTCACGCGTTACTGGGAGCCGACTCTCGCCGGGCGACTTATACGCGAGCCCGCCGTCCGGTTCAAGAGCTTTGGCGCCTTGGCGCCCGCGGCGCGTTTTCGGAGAACGGCCCTCATACGCGATCCGATCGATCGGACGGACTCATCGTGCCGCCAGGTACCCAAGAGTTCGCTCGTCCGCCATCGGCGGCCGGGTGCAACCGGTTCAGCTCCGCACGCCAGGTCAACGGCGACCGCGACCCTTGCCACTGACGAGTGCGCACGCAGCCAGGGCCGCTGGAGACACCAAGCGCCGTTGGCGCCGCGATGACGACGATGCCATCGTCGTCCGCGTCAGACCGGGAACAGACACGGGAAGAACGCCGCGGGTGTACCATGAATCCCACAGGAAGGGCGCAACGATGGCGCAGGGGCTCAAGCAGAAGCTGGACTACACCGACCTCGCCCACACCCCGGACGACGGCCGCCGGTACGAGCTGCTCGACGGGGCGTTGATGGTGAGCCCCTCGCCGCAGCCCCTTCACCAGCGCGTGTCCAAGCGCCTGCAACGCCAGCTCGAGGCGTACTTCGAGAGTGAGGGCCTGGGCGAAGTGTTCAACGCGCCCGTCGACGTCATCCTGGCCTTTCATGACGTCGTCGTGCCGGACCTTGTCGTCGTCGCCACGCCGGCGCAAGTCACGGACCGCGCCATCGAAGGCGCGCCCGCGCTCATCGTCGAGGTCCTGTCGCCGTCCACGCAGTCGCGCGACCGCAACCTGAAAGCGGAGCGCTACGCCGCGCTGGGCGTGCAGCACTACTGGATCGTCGATCCCGCCAGGACAACGCTGGAGTGTTACAAGCTGACCGCGGGCCAGTACGCCGAAGTGCTCACGGCCGAGAGCCCGGCGCGCGTGACCCATCCGGACTGGCCCGGGCTCACGCTCGATCTCGGTGCGATCTGGGGCTGACTCGCGTGAACGTCAGCGCGTCTCGAGCGGCCTGCGGATAAGTGTCAGTGGAACGGGACCCGACAGGCGCCCGTGCGTCCCACTACCCCTTCGCGTGCCTGCGCCGCGCTGACGTCCGTCGCCCACCTTTCAGGCGTACAGCCGGCAGTCGCTTCAGCCGCTGCGACCGTGGATCTACCTCGATGCCTACCGATTCGAGGGCGGTCACGCCAAGAATCGGTTCGGCATCGTCGGGGCCGAAGATCACCGTCGCGCCGACGCGCTCCCCCATGAACTCGATCTCGGCGACCGTGACGTCGAGCGTCACCTCGGAGCCATCGGCAAGCTGGTACACCCGCCGGCCGCGCGGCTTCAACCCGAGCGCGCGCAGTCGTGCGCTCGGAACAAGGCAATCCACCGCACCTGTATCAACGAGGAACAGCCCCTCCCACAGCTTCTGGGGGCGCGCTGGATTCCTGACGGCTGCCGTGACCTGTGTGATGCCCATGCCGAGATTGTACGGTGAACGTGTCGTGCGCGCCGGGGCTACCGCGTCTCGAACCCCGGATACCGCGGCAGCTCCCCCGTCACCACCCGCGCGAGCAGTCGGGCCTGAATCTCCAGGACGCGCCGGTAATTGACGCGGTACCCGAACAGCGGGTGCGTCACGAGGGCATCCATGCGCTGCTCGTACGCCGTGATGAATCGCTTGCGTCCCTTGGGCGTGAGCGCCACGGACGGCCCCACCTGCATGAAGTCGTCCCGCGTCACCATCCGCGTGTTGATCGCGGTGATGACCGCCGAATCGACGATGAGGGGACGGAAGCCCTCCATCAGGTCGAGGGCCAGCGCCGGGCGGCCGAAGCGCGGCTGATGATAGAAGCCGATGAACGGATCGAACCCGACCGCGTGACACGTGATCGTCAGATCGCGCGCCAGCATGCTGTAGCCGAGCGACAGCAGAGCGTTGACGGGATCGCGCGGCGGCCGCCGGTTGCGCCGCGTGAAGTCGAACGCCGGCTGCTCCGCGTCATCGTCGACCTTCAACATCCCCGCGAGGTTCGCAAAATAGTAGTGGGCGGCGGTCCCCTCCAGCCCGAGCAGCGTCTCGAGCTCGCCGGCCTCGAGCGCCTGCCGGGCCAGGCGCCGCAAGGCGTCGATCGCCCGGGCGGGCGGCTCCACGTGGTTGCGCTGGAGCAGCGTCCGCTGGTTCCGGATCTTGCTCGCCACAATCTCGCGCGCCACCCGAAGACAGAACGCCTCGTCTTCCGCCCGGCGAAACTGCTCCTGCCGCAGGAACACGTTCTTCAAGCCGAGCCCCTGCGTCAGCCCGTAGAACCATCCGCCGAACGAGAAGTGCGCGATCGGCCGCTCGGCCTCGCACAGCGCCTGCACGGCTCCGGCCGTGAGCGAGACGTTGCCGAAGACGCTCACCTGCGAGATCTCCCGGATGCGCACCTCCTGCACGAGCTGCCCTTTCTCACGCACCTGCAGGACGTCGTTGGACTTTCCGACGCTGAAGTTGTACCCGGTCACATATAGCGGACGAAGGTCGTCGCGCGCCGGAACGAGCCGCCTCACCTCCTCGTCCGCCACAATCGGCAGCGCGCCGGCCGCAGGGGCGTCGAACAATTCGAGCTGCAGCGTGGTGTCGGGTTCGGCGCCGCTCCACGTCATGGCGGCGCGCGTCTCATCGGGCAGGCAGATCGACACCAGCGAGCAGCGCGGGCACTTCGGGCTGTCGACCAGCGGCGGCGGCACGACACCAGCGGACGCCACGGCACGCGCTCGCGTCAGCGCATCGATGGTCTCGGCCGCGAGCGCCTCGTCAATCGCCACGCGCACGCGCTGCTTCGTCGCGTTGTAGTACACGACGGCCTCGTCGCAGCGATAGCCGTTCTCGCGCAGAATCAACGCCTGCACGCACACCTGCACCCGGTCCGCCGGCCACGCCTCGAGGGCGCCGTCCCGCTCGCGCGGCGCGCCGTGCTTGTAGTCCACGGGCGAGACACGATCGCCTTCGCCCTCCACCAGGTCGATCGTAGCGATGAGCCCGTGCGTCTCGCTCGTCAGCGTGACCGATCGCGCATGAATGCGCTCATCGGTTGCGCCCGGACCCGGCATCTCGTCGGTCTTCTCGCCGAGCTTCTCGTGCCGCAGCGACCCCTCAACAGTGTCCGCGCTGTGCGCGAAGACGCCTTCCACCCACTCGTAGAAGAACAGGCGCGGACAGTACACGAACTCGTTCAGCATGCGTGCCGGCAGGTAGTCCGGCAGCCGGACAGGCCGGCGCAGGCGCGCCTTGGCAGGAATCGGGCGGTTGGGAAAGACGAGAGGGGCCGGAGCGGGATCGGCGCTCATGCTGGAGTCTCGCCGGACTGATCGTCGAGGCTCGCCAGCGCCCGAGCCTCACGCGCGCGTTGAATCGCGTTCGAGGTTCGCAGCGGTCCCGCAAGCCGCGTTTCGTCGTCTCGGTCGACGACGATGCACGGGCTGTCGAGCGGACTGTAGGGACGTCCGAGCGCAGTGATGACGCGATCGCCGCGGCCCTCCACCGGGCCGAGGTCGACGAAGAGCACCTGGTCTTCGCGATGATGAATGATGTCGCTCAACAGATGGCGGCAGCGCGCCAGGTCGGCCCGTGTGAGCTGGCACTCGAAGACCGAATACTGCAGATGGTCCCCAAACCCGCGCATCGTCTTGTGCACCTTGCGCAGGCGCCAGTCGTTCGAGATGTCGTAGCAGACGAGATACGTGTTCCGCACGCACCAGAAGTATCGGTGCGTACGCGGGGAAGCTTCAGAAAGGCGGACCAGCCGCCTTCGCCGAGGCTACCGCCTGCGCTGAAGCTTCGGCGGACAAGCCGGCGTCCAGGGAAGGTCCGCCTCTACGATCGGGCCGCGGCCTCTACGATCGGGCTGCGAGCCTACGTCTCCGCAGGGCGCGCGCGGGTGCGGCGGATGGAGTTCTCCACCGCCCAGACCAGCACCTCGGGTGCCACGGGCTTCATGAGCAGCGACGCATACTCGTTCGAGTCGAGGTCGCTCATGTCCGTCCCGCTGACGACGACGATGGGGATGTGGCGGGTCTCGGGGTGCGATCTGAGCTCACGCTGCACGTCGCGCCCGCCGACGCGGGGCAGCGCGAGATCGAGCACCACCGCGGCGGGGGGGCCCTGCTCGATGTGACGCAGCGCGTCCGCGCCGTCTTCGACCGCGACCACTGCATATCCCGCGGTCCGCAGCGTCGTGCGGTACAGCTCGCGAAGGGAGGGATCGTCCTCGACGACGAGGACGGAGGCCCGCGTTACAGCGGGAGACACGGCCACGAACGCATTGTAAGAGATTTCTCTCCGTCCAAAGCTCGACCGTAGGGAGTCAAAATGTCAGGCGTTACCGAAGCGTGAACGTCAGCTCGATCGTGACAAGGACCGCCACCGGCTCGCCAAAGCGCGTCCCAGGCCGGAACCGCCACTGCCTGGCAGCCTTGACGGCTTCGGCGTCGAGGCCGAAGGTCGGATCGAGCGACCGAACGACGTCCACCTGACCGACAGTGCCGTCCGGTAGGACGACACACTCGAGCAGGACGACGCCCTGGACCTTGGCGCGCATCGCCTCGGCCGTGTACTGCGGCTTGACCTCGCGGATCGGAACCGGCGTCAGCACGCCGTTGCCCGGCTGGAACGGGCCGCCGCCCACGCCTCCGCCAAAGCCCGGGCCGAGTCCCGCGCCGCGGCCCTCTCCCCCGCCAGATCCGACGCCGACGCCCAGGGCCGCCGGGTTCCTGTCCAGCACCCCCGCCAACGTCAGCGAATCGGCCTCCAGCGTTCGCGCGGGAACGCTCAGCGGTTCTGGCGGCGGCTCCGGCTTGGGCTCCGGCGTCGGCTCCGGAATCGGCGTGGGAGTCTCCTCAGGTTCGGGAATCTCAAGCTCCTGCTTCGGCTCGGGCCGTTGATTGCCTCCGCCCCCGCCCCCGCCGGGCCCGGGGTCCGGTATCCAGACGAGATTGACCAGGCGGAGTGGCAGGATCGCTTGGCGCACGGGCTCGGGGGCCAGCCAGACGATCAGGAAATACGTGAGCAGGAGGACGCCGTGCACGGCCACCGACGCGCCCAGCGCGCCGCCGAGGCGCTGTTCGCGCCGCTCGAACAGGAAATGCACCTCGGCCGGGCCGGCATCGTCGGGCCGGACGGTCAGGTGATCGGTCACTGGCGTTCGATCGCGTGTCGGCGGCTTCACGGGGTACAAATCATTCTCGCCGAGGCTCGTCAGTGTCGCAACTGCAAAAGAAATACCTCAGCCACGGCGTGCCCGGTGGACATGAGGATGCGCCACGTCCTGTTTGGACCGCTATGCGGTCCCAAACGCGAATTTTGTACTCGTTGCCAGTCCGCATAGCGGTCCTAGGCGCGCGGAGCGCGCCAAGCAGATACTGCCAACCAGCCAAGGGCGAGGCTCCGCAGCCATCGGGATATCAAGGGCGAGCCCTTGGCTGGTTCTGCACATCATTCCGTCCATGTGCCCACGGCCGTGTGCGCAGCGCCTGCGCGCGCCAGCGTGTCGAGTGCCGCGTCCACGGCACTCCGATCCACGTGAACGCCCACGAGAAACGCGCCTCCCTCGATGCGCGACTCCCAGTCCTGCGCCGCGGGCCGGTCCAGACCGGCCCGCTCGAGCGTGCGGGCGATGCCGCCAGCCAGGTGGCCCGCCGCCTCGCCGAGGCCCGCCGCCAGCGGCCCATCCGCCACGATGGGGCCGATGCCTGGCATGACGATGGCGATGGCGGCCAGCAGGTGGGCGCCGAGCTCACCCAGCCGCGAGGCCGGCGCCGAATCTTCGATCTCGGAGCCAGGGGAGGCTCCCGCATCCCGCGCGACGGCGCCCTCCTCGTCGTGGGATCGCGCCACGATGGAGACGCGCTCGCGGGGCACGCCGAGCGCGCGGAGCCCGCGCGCCGCCGCGGCGGCCGCGTCCGCGTTGCCGAACAGGGCCAGGACGACGGGATGCGACATGACGCTACTTTACGCCAACTCCCGATGCCCAACTCGCCACCTCCCAAGAAGAGGCCTCTGCCGGTGCCGCACAGCGGTTGGGAGGTGTGGAGTTGGGCGTTGGGAGTCTACTCCGTCATGTACCCATCCCTCGCCCTCACACGCAGCCCTGGCTTGTCGATCGTCACGCGGATCGACCGCCATTCTCTCCGGCCCGGCTCGATTGGATCCAGCGGCGTGTACCCGAGCAGGTATTGGAAGCGCAGCTCATCCGCGACGATCTCGAGCGTTCGCTGCAGCTCGCGCGCGTCGCGGATGAGAAACGATCGGCCTCCGGCGATCACCGCCAGCTCGGCGAGCAGCGGCGGACGCGTGCGGCCGATGGCGATCGGATAAATCAGGGCGTTGGTCCGGCGCGCCCGCTCCACCACGTCGGCGGCCGTCGCACGGCTGTAGCGGTCCATGCCGTCGGAGAAGACGACGAGCGCCTGCCGCCCTGGCTCGGGCTCCAGGCGATCGAGCGCGGCAATGATCGCGTCGTGCAGGGCGGTGGTGCTCCAGGGGTCGAGCGCCTCGATCGCGCGCGCCTGCTCGGCGCGATCCACGCCGAGCGGCGCGATCGCGTCGGCCTCGGCGCTGATGGCCACCACCATCGACCGGTCGGCCGGGGCAAGCGCGCGCAGGAACGCCTGCGACGCCTGCTTGGCCAGGCGCAGCGGATCGCCGGCCATGCTCCAGCTCCGATCGATGCCGAGCGCCACGGTCAGCGGAAAGGCACCGGAGGCGAACGCCGACACCTGCTGCCGCCGAGTGTTCTCGTAGACCTGGAAGTCCTCCTGCCGGAGGCCAGTGACCAGCTCCCCCTTGGCGTCGGTCACCGTCGCGTAGACCTCGACCAGCTGCACCTGCGACGAGAACTGGGCCACGGGGCCTTGGCGCGACGCCACGGCCGCGGTGGCGGCCAGCGCCAGCGCGCCGGCGACAAACAGCCTGTGCATAAAAGTCCTCTTGGCGGCCGCCCCAGCGGCCGCCTAGTAACGAAGCGAAGCTTCGTTACTTCAAAACCCGTTCCGGCCGCGCCCCCATGGTACAATTGCG
Source organism: Acidobacteriota bacterium (assembly GCA_016210845.1). Lineage (GTDB taxonomy): Bacteria > Acidobacteriota > Vicinamibacteria > Vicinamibacterales > UBA2999 > JACQTK01. Next base: position 9,065 of record JACQTK010000109.1, read on the forward strand.
GCCGCGGTAACACGTAACCTCGAAGGTGCATCCATGGGTCGAATCGGTATTCCGGAGCTTCTGATCATCCTCGCGATCATCATCCTGATCTTCGGGGCGAGCCGTCTGCCCGAGATCGGCCGCGGGATCGGCAAGGGCATCCGGAACTTCAAGGACGCCACGAAAGAGGGCACCGAGGAAGAGCGGCGCAAGACGGGCACTGAGGCGTAGCCACGCCACGCGGACCTGACCGGGCCCGCATCACGGGCGCCAGGGCGTAGCGTGGTCCGCGCCGCGGGAATGCCTCACCGGTGTCTCCGCCGGCGCCCCGCCTGCCGTTCCCGCTTGCCCGGCGGCGATCGCCGCTCCTCCCTCTTCGGTCGTACCCGACTGCGAATCGGGCCCCGAGGCCGCTGGTCCCGCCTGACGGCCTCCAGAATCTCGACGAGCCCCAGATCGACCTGCCGCCGCTCCATGTCGACGCGCACGACCTGCACGAGCACCCTGTCCCCGAGCCGATAGACCTTTTTCGTGTTCTCGCCGCGCAGGATGTGCTGCTGCTCGACGAAGCGGTAGTAGTCGTCGGCCATGCTCGAGATGTGCACCAGCCCCTCGACGAAGTGCTCGACCAGCTCCACGAAGAGGCCGAAGGCGGCCACGCCCGTGATATAGCCCTCGTACTCGTCGCCCACCTTGTCCGCCATGAACCGGACCTTCTTCCACTGGAGCAGCTCCCGCTCGGCCTCGTCGGCGCGCCGCTCCATGTCCGAGGCATGGCGGGCGATCTCGGGCAGCTCCTCCTCGAGCTCCTCGCGCCTGGCGCCGGACAGCTCTCCGCGGCGCGACTCGCGAAGCATGCGGTGCACCACGAGGTCCGGATAGCGGCGGATGGGCGACGTGAAGTGCGTGTAGTCGTCGGCCGCCAGCCCGAAGTGCCCGAGCGGCGCCGCGTCGTACCGCGCCTTCTGCATGGTCCGGAGCATCAGGGCGGCAATCGGGCGCTCCTCAGGCGTGCCGCGCATGCGATCGATCAGCTTCTGGAAGTGCTTGGGACGGAGCGTGTGGCCGTGCGCCGCGAGGCTGTAGCCGAGCGTCGTGATGAAGGCCTCGAAGTCCTCCACCTTCTTGACGTCGGGCGCCTCGTGCACGCGGTGCAGCGCGGGCACCCCATGCGAAACGAGGTGCGCCGCCACCGTCTCGTTGGCCAGCAGCATGAACTCCTCGATCAGCCGGTGCGCGACGTTGCGCTCCGAGGGGACGATCGCCTCGATCTCGCCCAGCTCCGACAGCACGACCTCCGTCTCGGGCAGGTCGAAGTCGATGGAGCCGCGGCGGCGGCGGCGCGCGTTCAGGATCTCGAACAGCTCGTGCATCAGCGCGAACGTCGGTCCCAGCTCGATGTACGCCGCGGTGGTCTCGGGATGGCCCTCCGTGAGGATGCCGTTGACGTCCGTGTACGTCATCCGCGCGTCGCTGTTGATCACGCCGTCGTGAATCTCGTAGCGCACCACCTGGCCGCGCCGATCCACTTCCATGAGGCACGACTGCACCAGGCGGTCGAGGCGCGGGTTCAGGCTGCACAGTCCTGTGGCCAGCTCCGACGGGAACATGTGCACGGCGCGCTCGGGGAAGTACACGGATGTCCCGCGCTCGTACGCCTCCTCGTCGAGTGCGCTGCCCTCTTTCACGTAATGCGACACGTCGGCGATGTGCACGCCGAGCCAGTAGTGGCCGTTGCCGAGCCGCTCGATCGTGATGGCATCGTCGAAGTCGCGCGCGTGCTCGCCGTCGATGGTCACCGTGGTCACCGGGCGGAAGTCGGTGCGGCCGCGCAGGTCGCGCTCGCGTACCGTTGTGCCGAGCCGCGCCGCCTCCTGGACCGCCTCCTCCGGATGCGCGTCGGGGATGTGGTGCTTGTGAATGACGATCTCGGTGTCGACGCCAGGCTCGTCGATGCGCCCGAACACGCGCACGACGCGGCCCGCCGGACCGCGCGTCGGCGTGGGCCAGCGGGTGATCTCGACGAGCACCATGTCGCCCGCCTCGGCCGAGGCCGACTGCCCGGCCGGCACGTGCACGTCCATCAGCACGCGCCGGTCGAAGGGAACGACGAAGCCCGGGCCCGCGGCGTCGGCGTCGAAGCGGCCGACGATCGTCTCCTGACTGCGCCGCAGGATCCGGATGATGCGCCCCTCGAGTCCCTTCTCCGATCGGCGCTCGACGCGCGCCACCACGCGGTCGCCGTGCATCGCTTCGCCGAGGTTCGAGGCCGCGACGTAGACGTCGCCGCCGCGATCACCAGGCTCCGCGTGTTCCGGCACGACGAAGCCGAATCCGGAGGGGTTGGCCGTGAAGCGGCCCACCACGAGGTCCATCTTCTCGGCGAGTGCGAACCGATTGCCGCGAATCTGGAGCAGGGCGCCGTCGCTGACGAGGCCCTTCAGCAGGCGCGTGAAGCTCGCGCGCTCCTCGCGAGGGATACGCAGAAGGTGTGCGAGGTCGCGGGCCGTGGCAGGGTGATGGACCTTCTCCTTGATGAGGCGGACCAGCTCGTCGCGCGAGTGCATCAGCATCCACCCCGGACCAGGATGACCTGCACGTCTCCCACATTGGTGAGGGTCGGACCAGTGCGGATCACGTCGCCGAGTCGATCGAAGAACACATACGCATTGTTGTCGATCAGACAGCGCTCGGGTTCAAGGCCCGCCGCCTGCGCGCGCGCGACCGTTGTCGAATCGACGATGGCTCCCGCGGCATCGGTGGGACCGTCCACGCCATCGGTCCCCAGGCTCGCGGCGACCACTCGAGGACCAAGCCTGTCGAGCGCGCCGAGCATGCCGAGGGCGCACTCCTGGTTGCGCCCGCCTTTCCCGGCCCCGGTGACATGAACCGTCGTCTCGCCCGAGGCGATGATGCACAGCCTTGCTCCCGTGGGGCGAGCCACGGCGTCCACCAGCGCCCGGCCGGCGACATGCGCGTCGCCAACCACCGGCGCGTCGACGAGGTGCACGGCGTAGCCGAGCGACTCCGCGGCCAGACGCGCACCCTCCATGGCCGTGCGGCGTCCTCCGGCCACGTGCGCCGTCGCGCGCGCGAGGCGCGGATCCCCAGGCTTCGGCGTCTCGGGGATGCGGCCGGCGGCGCCGCGTTCGAGCCGCGCGACCACGGCCGGGGGGTATCGTCCCGCGCCGCCGTAGCGAGTCAGCGCCGCCAGCGCCATCTCGAACGTGGTCGCGTCAGGCACGGTCGGACCCGATCCAATCGCCGACAGGTCGTCGTCGACGACGTCCGAGACGGCCAGCGTCAGCACGGGTCCGGAGGCCGCGGCGGCCAGCTGGCCGCCCTTGACGGCTGAGAGATGCTTCCGTACGGCGTTCATCGCGTGGATCTCGGCTCCCTGCTCGAGCAACACCTCGACCGCCCGCCGCTTGTCGGTCAGCGTGATGTCGGCCGCTGGCAGCGCCATCAGCGACGACGCCCCTCCGGAGAGCAGCACGACCAGGAGATCGCGTTCGCCCACGCCGCGGGCGCGCTCCATCACCTGCCGCGCGGCCGCGACGCTGCGCTCGTCGGGGACGGGGTGCGAGGCGACGTGCCACTCCACACGATACGGAGGGCGGGGCTTCACGCCGCGCCAAGGCGGGCCATGAAGGCCCGCCCTCCTTTCGGCCGACACGCCCAGGACGTATCGCATCGGCACTCGGGCGTGCTCGGCGAACGCCTGGAGCATCGGCGCGGCGGCCTTGCCGGCCGCCACCACGTCTACGCCCGCAGCCGCGCGGATGAGATCGGCGACGCGGGCGCGCGCCAGCGCGCGCCGCACGAGCTGGCCCGCGTCTGCCGCGGCCAGCGCCGCGCGCACGACGACCATCAGATGCTCGCGAAGCTCGTTGAGGAGGGGATCGGGCGTTGAGGGGTGAATCAGTGAACGTGTCGGGGATCGGACCAGGCGGAGAGGCCAGTCACGACGTCGAACTGGCGGAGGAGGCGGCTGACGACCTTGTCGGCGTCAGCCTTGGTGCACAGGCGATCGAGCTGCGCCATCACCCGGGTCAGGGCCTGCTCCACGTCCTCGATGGCGCGCTCCGAGTAGAACTCGCGCTGCTGCTCGAGGCACCGTTGGCACTTGACGAACTCTTCGCGGTAGAAGTTGGACAGGGAATGGCAAACCGGCTCGTGCGGCGGACGGACATCAGTCAGGAGACGTGACAGGCGGTGGTTCCGCGACGCCGACATACCTGGGTAATCCTCAGTCTAGCGAGGCTTCCGCATGGCTGTCAAACGGCGTGGCGGGACGCCGCAAGCCCGCCCGCGCCGCCCACGGCCATCCCCCCCACCACCAGCCACGCGCAGATCCGCGCGGGCAGGAAGCCGAGCGAGCCGCCGTCGAGCGGCGTCGACAACTCGGTCCCCCACCGGACGCCCACGGCGGTGAACCCCAGCCACAGGACGGCGAGGGCCACCAGCGCGCCCGCTCCACCCTGCATCAGCCCTTCGGCCACGAACGGGCCTCGGATGAAGGCGATCGGCGAACCGACCAGCTGCATGATCTCGATCTCGTCGCGGCGGGCGTGCAGCGCGAGCCGCACGACGCTCGCCACCGTGAGCGCGGCCGCAACGGCCATCAGCGTGGCCAGCGCGAATCCTGCGCCGCGGATGGCCCCGAGCGCCGACGCGATCCGGTCCAGCCACTGTCGATCGTAGCGCACGTCGGCCACCCCGGGCAGCGCTGCCACACGCTCGACCAGCGCCTCCACGCGGCCGTCGGCCCCCGCCTCGGGACGCACGCGCACCTCGACCGAGGCCGGAAACGGGTTGTCGTCGAACGTCTCGGTCAGCGAGGCCAGCTCGGTGAACTCGCGGCGGAACCGGGTCAGCGCCTCCGCCTTCGACACGTACTCGCGTCCCGCGGACGCGCCGCTCTCGTCGATGAGCGCCTCGATCTCGCCCCGCTGCTCGGAGGTGGCCTCGTCCCGCAGGTAGACGGAGAACTCGGCGGCCGAAGTCCACCGCGCGAGCATCTGCTCGACGTTCCACGTGAGCAGCAGCAGCGCGCCCAGCACCATCATGGCGAGCGCAATGGCGACCACCGCGAGCGCGCTCGACCCGCGCGTCCGCCACAGGCCGGCCCACCCTTCCCGCAGCGCGTAATCGATCGCCCTCATGCCACCTCGACGACCCGTCCCTGGTCGAGCGTGATGGTGCGCCGCCCGACGAGACGGATCAACTCACGGTCGTGCGTCGCCACGAGCACCGTGGTGCCGCCCGCGTTGATCTCGCGCAGCAGATTCATGATTTCGAGGGAGAGGTCCGGATCGAGGTTCCCCGTCGGCTCGTCGGCCAGCAGCAGGACGGGATCGCTGACGAGCGCGCGCGCGATGGCAATGCGCTGCTGCTCGCCCCCCGACAGGTCCAGGGGATACGCATTCATGCGGTGCTGGAGCCCCACCCACTTGAGCACCTGAAACGCGCGCCGCCGCTGCTGCGACGGCGGGACACCGAGCACCTCGGGCACGAACGAGATGTTCTCGAGGACCGTGCGCGAGGGGATCAGCTTGAAGTCCTGGAAGACGAACCCGATGCCGCGGCGGTACTCCTGGATCTCGCGCCGCGTGAGCCTGGAGAGATTGTGGCCGTTGACGAAGATCTCTCCTTCGCTCGGGCGCTCCTGGAGCAGCAGCAGCCGCAGGAACGTCGACTTGCCGGCGCCGCTCGGCCCGGTGAGAAACACGAACTCGCCTTTGTCGACGGCGAGCGACAGGTCGCGCAGCGCGTACAAACCGCGGCTATAGAGCTTCGAGAGATGATGCGTCTCGATCACGCTGCCTGGGCACGAGTATAACGTAGGCCTCAGGCCCCGGGCCTCAGGCCCGAGACCCTGATGCCTCCAGTTCTTGCTTGAGGAGCTGGTTGACGAGCTTGGGGTTGGCCTTCCCGCCGCTCCCTTTCATCACCTGGCCGACCAGGAACCCGAGCGTCTGTGCCTTCCCCGCACGGTACTGCGCCACCGCGTCCGCGTGCCGCTCGATGACGTCGCGGACGATCGCCCGCAGCGCGTCCTCGTCGCCGATCTGCGCCAACCCTTCCGACGCCACGATCTCCTCGGCCGAGCGGCCCGAGTCGAACATCCTGGCGAACACATCCTTGGCGATCGAGCCGCTGATGGCCCCGTTCTCGACGAGCGCGATCAGCCCGGCCAGCGCGGCGGGGCGCAGCGGCACGTCGGCAATTCGCAGGTCGCGCTCCTTGAGCGTGCGGAGCAGCTCGCCCATCACCCAGTTGCTCGCCGCCTTCGAACGGCCAGTGGCCGCCGCCACCTGCTCGAAGTAATCGGCCAGCGCCGCCGACTGCGTGAGCACGCCCGCGTCGTACTCGGGCAGCCCGTACGCCGCCACGAAGCGGCGCCGCCGCGCCTCGGGCAGCTCCGGCATGGCCGCACGCACCGCGTCGATGCGGGCGGCGTCGA
>JACQTK010000110.1 GCA_016210845.1 Acidobacteriota bacterium
GACCGAAACCGATCCAGAAGTAGCCGAGGCGATCCGCGACGAGACACAGCGGCAGGCCGATAGCCTTGAACTCATCGCCTCGGAGAACTTCGTGAGCACCGCCGTCCTCGAAGCTGCCGGCTCGGTGATGACGAACAAGTACGCCGAGGGCTACCCTGGCAAGCGGTACTACGGCGGCTGTGAATTCGTTGATGTCGCCGAATCGTTGGCGATCGCCCGCGCGAAGGCGTTGTTCGGCGCCGAGCACGCAAACGTGCAGCCGCATTCGGGCGCGCAGGCCAACATGGCGGTGTACCTGACGCTGTGCAAGCCCGGCGACACGGTGCTCGGCATGAACCTCGCCCACGGCGGCCACCTCACGCACGGCCATCCCCTCAACTTCTCCGGCAAGCTCTACACCATCGTCCCCTACGGCGTGCGCGCGGACGATGAGCGGATCGACTACGAGGAGCTGGAGCGCCTGGCGCACGAGCACAAGCCGAAGATGATCATGGTCGGCGCGAGCGCCTACCCCCGCATCATCGATTTCGGCCGCATCGCGGCGGTGACGAAAGCCGTCGGCGCGCCGATGGTCGTGGACATGGCGCACATCGCGGGGCTGGTGGCGGGCGGCGTCCACCCGAATCCGGTGCCGCACGCGGACTTCGTCACGACCACCACGCACAAGACGCTGCGCGGACCTCGTGCGGGGCTGATCCTCTGCCGCGAGCAGTACGCGAAGGATCTGGACCGTGCGCTCTTCCCGGGCGTGCAGGGCGGCCCGCTCATGCACGTGATCGCTGCCAAGGCCGTCTGCCTGAAGGAGGCCATGGAGCCGTCGTTCGCGGACTACCAGCGGCAGATCGTGGCCAACGCCCGCCGGCTGGCGGCCTCGATTGCCAGCCACGGCTTCCGCCTCGTGAGCGGCGGCACCGACAATCACCTCATGCTCGTCGACGTCTTCTCGAAGGGCATCACGGGCAAGGCGGCCGACGCGGCGCTCGGCAAGGCGGGCATCACGGTCAACAAGAACGCGATCCCCTTCGACCGGAACCCGCCGATGGTGGCCAGCGGCATCCGCGTGGGCACGCCCGCGGTGACGACGCGCGGCATGCGCGAGGCCGAGATGGACCAGATCGGCGAGCTCATCGCGCGCGTGCTGGCCGCCCCCGACGATGAGCGCACGCTCGGCATGGTGAGAGGCGAGGTCGAGCGCCTGTGCCGGAAGTTCCCGCTGTACCCCGAACGGCTGGCCTGAAGGAGGCGGTCGCCCAGGCCTTCTCCGGACGCGGCGCCCTCGCCCGCGTCGTGGACGGCTACGAGCCGCGGGACGGCCAGCGGCGGATGGCCGAGGCCGTCGCCGCCGTGATCGAGCGCGGAGGGACGCTGCTCGCCGAGGCAGGCACGGGCACGGGCAAGACGCTCGCGTATCTGATTCCCGCGATCCTCAGTCGCGACAGGGTCCTCGTTTCCACGGGCACCAAGAATCTGCAGGAGCAAATCTACTTCAAGGATCTGCCGGCCCTGCAGGCCGCGCTCGGCGTCCCGTTCACGGCCACCCTGATGAAGGGCCGCTCGAACTATCTGTGCCTGCATCGCTGGGAGCTGCATCGCCAGTCGTCCGGCGGCGACGTGCTGCTCCACCCGGCGCTCGCGATGATCGACGACTGGGCGCGCACCACGAAGACCGGCGACCGCGCCGAGCTGCGCGACCTGCCCGAGGACCTCCCGTTCTGGAAAGACATCGCCGCCGAGGCGGAGACGTGCCTCGGCAGCAACTGCCCCCGCTACGACGACTGCTTCGTCACCGAGATGCGCCGCCGGGCCGCCAGCTCCGACGTGGTCATCGTCAACCACCACCTGCTGTGCGCGGACGCATCGGTGCGGCAGGGCGCCTACGGCGAGGTGATCCCGCCCTGTCCGACGCTCGTCATCGACGAGGCGCATCAGCTCGAGGACGTGGCGACGCAGTATTTCGGCTACTCGTTCAGCGACCTCCGCGTGGAGGAGCTGGCCCGCGACGGCGAGCGGCTGCTGTCGGCGGGGCCTAAAGCCCCGCCCTGCGACGACAACGCAGGGCGGGGCAAGGACAGCGGAGGGCGGGGCTTGACGCCCCGCCAGATCGAAGAGATCCAGCGCGCGCTGACGCGCGTGGCCGAGCACGGTCGCACGTTCTTCAGCGGTCTGGCGACCGCGTGGGCGAAGGCACACTCGATTTCCGGGGCCGACCTGAAGGTCGGCCCCCACACTGGGGCCGAATCGAAAAGACGGTACACGGCCGAAAGCCTGGCCGAGCATCTGGAGGACGGCCTGAGCCTCGTGGGCGCGCTCGACGGGCTCGAGGCGACCATCGCGCTGGCGCTGCGGCCCGCGGCGGGCGATCCAGGCGCGGTGGTCGAGGCCAACGAGGCGTTCGAGGCGCTGCAGCGGCGTGTCGGCGAGCTGCGCCACGACCTGCGGTTCCTGCTGCGCGCGGGCGACCCCGACTTCGTCTACTACCTCGAAGTCCGAGGTCGCCGGATCTTCCTGAAGGCCTCACCGGTCGACGTCTCCCGCATCGTCCGTGAGACGCTGTTCGATCGCATGCGCGCGGCGGTGCTGACATCAGCCACGCTGGCGGTGGATGGATCGTTCGAGTACGTGACGGGCCGCCTGGGCATCAGGGAGGCCGACACGCTTCGCGTGCCGTCCGAGTTCGACTATGCCACGCAGGCCTTGCTCTACCTGCCGCGGCGGGTGCCTCCGCCGACAACGCCCGCCTTTGCCGAGGCGGCGGCTCGCGAGGTCATCGAGATCCTCGCGCGATCCCGCGGACGGGCCTTCGTGCTGTTCACGAGCTACGCGGTGCTGCGCACGGTGCAGCGCTTCGTCGAGATGGCCCTCGCGTACCCGATTCTCGTGCAGGGCACCGCGCCGAGGACGGAGCTGATCGAGCGGTTCCGCTCCACGCCGAACGCGGTGCTGCTGGCCACGTCGAGCTTCTGGCAGGGCGTGGACGTCGTCGGCCAGGCGTTGAGCTGCGTGATCATCGACAGGCTGCCGTTCGCCTCGCCTGCCGATCCGGTCACCGCCGCCCGCATCGACGCCATCCACGCCCGCGGCGGCGATGCCTTTTCGGAATACCAGGTGCCGCTGGCCATCCTGGCCCTGCAGCAGGGACTCGGCCGATTGATCCGCCACCGCGGCGATCGCGGCGTGCTGGCCATTCTCGATCCCAGACTGCGCACGCGGGGCTACGGGCGCCGGTTCCTGGACTCGCTGCCTCCCGCGCCCGTTACGCACGAGCTTGCCGCCGTCGAGCGGTTCTTTCATGTAAACTGAACACCGGTCGGCGGTTAGAGGACTTTTCATCAACACATCGCAGGTCGGGAGCCGGAATGGGACCAAAGTGCCATCCACGACTGCGGGTCGGGTAAGATGTTCCGGCACATTTTCTTGGAGGCTTGACATGCGGACGCATCTCATCCGCGGCGCTCTGGCACTTGCCGTCGTGCTTGCGGTGGCCGCTCCCGCTGCGGCGCAGAGCATCATTCGAGGCAGAGTTGTCGACGCCCAGGGGACCCCGGTCGAGGGCGCGACGGTCACCATCGAGGCCACCGAGGCCAATCGACGGGCCGAGACCAAGACCGATCGCAACGGCAACTTCCTGCAGGTCGGGCTTCCTTCGGGCGCCTATCGGGTAACCGTCGTCAAGGACACCTTGAAGGCGACGCAGCCTGCGCAGGTCACGCAGGGCCGCCCCGTCGAACTGCAGTTCCAGCTCACGCCCACGAGCGGCCTGTCGGCGGAGGAGATCAAGGAGAACGCCGCCATGCAGGCGCTGGCCGTGGGGGCGCTGGAGGCGATGAAGGCGGGGCGGGATGAGGAGGCCATCCAGAAGTTCAACGAGATCGTCGCGAAGGTTCCCGCCTGTGCGGACTGCTTCTACAACCTCGGCGTCGCGCACTCGCGTCGGATGGAGTTCGCGGAAGCCGAAGCCGCGTTCCAGCAGGTGATCGCGATCAACCCCAATCACGCCGACGCGTACACAGGGCTGGCCAACGTCTACAACTCGACGAAGCGGTTCGACCTGGCGCAGCAGGCGAGCGCCAAGGCGGCCGAGCTGACGGCCGCGACGGGCGGCGCCGGCAACGCAGAGGCGCAGTTCAACCAGGGCGTCATCCTGTGGAACGCCGGAAAGTTCGCCGAGGCCAAGGTACAGTTCGAGGCTGCGGTGCAAACCGACCCGAACATGGCGATGGCGCACTATCAGCTCGGAATGGCCAACCTCAACCTGGGCGACATTCCGGCTGCGCGGGCGGCGTTCGAGAACTACCTGAAGGTGGATCCGAACGGGCCCAAGGCCGCCGAGGTCAAGGTCTTCATTCAACAGCTGCCCCGGTAGCCGGAGGCCTTCAGGCCTCCGGTTCGTCGCATGTCCATCGCCGATCGGCTGACCGAGGTCCGCGAGCGGATTGCCGCCGCGGCCCGGTCGGCCGGCCGCGATCCGGCATCGGTCCGGCTCGTCGCCGTCTCCAAGACCTTCCCCCTCGACCGGATTCGCGAGGCGTACGCCGCAGGCCAGCGCGATTTCGGCGAGAACCGCGTCCAGGAGGCCCTACAGAAAATCGCCATATCGTCCGACCTTGAGATCAGGTGGCATCTCCTCGGTCACCTGCAGACGAACAAGGCCCGAAAGGCGGGAGCGGCGTTCGCCACCATCCAGTCGGTCGACAGCCTCGAGCTGCTGGGCAAGCTCGACGCGGCGGCTGGCGAGGCAGGGCGATCGCCGGAACTGCTGATCCAGGTGGACCTTGCGGGAGAGGCCACGAAGTTCGGGGTGCCGCCCGGCGAGGTGCCGCGGCTCTACGAGGCCGCGGCCGCGTGCCGCGCCGCCCGGGTCGTCGGGCTGATGACGCTGCCGCCCGTACCGGATGTGCCCGAGGACTCGCGCCGCTGGTTTCGCCAGCTTCGCGACCTTCGTGCTGAGTGGCTGGCCTCAGGGGTGCCTGCGCCGATGCTCCGCGAGCTGTCGATGGGCATGAGC
>JACQTK010000117.1 GCA_016210845.1 Acidobacteriota bacterium
GAGCTCGCGCGCCGCGCGCGCGCGCTGCGCGTCGGCAACGGCCTGGACGAGCGCGTGCAGATGGGTCCGCTGGTCAGCGAGGCGCAGCTCGCCACAGTGGCGCGGTACGTCGAGACCGGCCGGAAGGAGGGAGCCACGCTCGTCACCGGCGGCCGCGTGCTGACGGACGGCGCGCACGCGAAGGGCTGGTTCCATGAGCCGACGATCTTTGGCGACGTGGATCCGAAGATGGCCGTCGCGCAGGAGGAGATTTTCGGGCCCGTCGTGTCCGTCATCCGGTGCCGATCGCTGGACGAGGCGGTGGCGATCGGCAACGGCGTCGCCTACGGTCTCTCGGCGGCCATCTATACCCGCGACGTCAACAAGGCCTTCGCCGCCATGCGCGATCTGTACACCGGCGTCTTCTACGTGAACGCTCCCACCATTGGCGCCGAGGTGCACCTGCCGTTCGGCGGGACCAAGGCCACAGGGAACGGCCACCGCGAGGCGGGCACCGCCGCGCTCGACGTGTTCTCCGAGTGGAAGTCCATCTACGTGGACTTCAGCGGCCGGCTCCAGCGTGCACAGATTGACACACAGGATCTCTGAGAGACGACCCAGCCGTCCGTCCCTGCCCGCCTGACCCGCCCCGCCCGCCCCAAGGCGGCGTATACTTGCTCCGGTTCGCGGACAGCTTTGGGCCGGTCACGGCATACGTGGCCGCTCGCGCTGCCCTGAGCGCCGGCCATCGGTCCACCTCACCACATGACCCGGTGTGACCGGCCTGTCCCGCGGAAGACGGAGAGAAGACGATGTCCACGGCCATTCGGCCTTTGCCGCTGCTGTGCATGCTCGTGCTCGCGCTCGGAGTATTTCCGGCCATCGGCGCGGCGCAGATTACGCGCGGCGCCATCTCGGGCACCGTTCGCGACTCGTCCGGGCTGGTCGTCCCTGGTGCCACCGTGACGGTCACCAACGTCGAGACGAACGCCTCGCTGACGGCGGTCAGCGACAGCGTCGGGTTCTACCGCGTGGCTCCACTGGAGCCGGGCCGCTACGACGTGACGACGGAGCTGGCGGGCTTCGCCACTGCGGAACGCCGCGACGTCGACGTGCCTTCGGCCACCGAGGTCTCGATCGGCTTCGAGCTGCGGCCCGCGGGCGTCGGAGAGGCGATCACGGTGGCCGCCGAGGCCATCACGCTGAATCGCGTGACGCCCACGATCGCCACGACGATTCCCCAGCGCATGGTCGTCGAGCTGCCGCTCGGCGGCGACCGGAACATCAACAACCTCATGTTGACGATTCCCAACACCGCGTCGGTCGTGGGGCAGGGCAGCTTCGCGGTCAACGGGAACCGGTCGCGCAACAACAACTTCATGATCGACGGCTCGGACAACAACGACATCTCGGTGACGATCGCGACGTCGCAGATCGTGCCGGAGGCCGTGGCGCAGTACCAGGTGCTGCAGAACCCGTACAGCGTGGAGTTCGGGCGGAACAGCGGCGGGCAGATCAACGTGATTACCCGGTCGGGGACCAACCGCTTCACGGGCGACGCCTGGGACTACTACACGAGCAGCAAGTTCTTCTCCCTCAACAACCTCGAAAAGGCCAGCGGGCGCGAGGACCCGGCTCGGTTCATTCGCCACCAGATGGGCGTCGACGTCGGCGGTCCGGCGATGCGGGACAACCTGTTCTTCTTCGGGCTGTACCAGCGCGACACGCAGCGCCCCGGACCGCGGCCTGGCACCACGGTGCGCATCCTGACGCCCGAGGGCTTTGCCGCGCTGCAGGCCGTGCCGCTTCGCGCGGGCCAGTCGGCGGCCAGCCGCCAGGCCGTCCTGCAGCAGCTCGGGTTCCTGCAGTCGATTCTCGGACAGAATCTGGCTTTCCGGAACACTTCGACGACGCTGGCCAACGGCGTGCCCATCACCACCGGCCAGGTGAACATCGACATCGTCGATCCCAGCACCTACCATACGGTCCTGGGGCGAGGCGACTACCGTCTGGGGAGCGGCGACACGGTGACGGTCCGCTACTCGCTGAACCACCGGTCCGACGTGAACGCGATCAGCAACTGCAACTTCGGCGCGACCTTCTGCGGCAACCAGAAGCTGATCGACACGAACCTCGCCGCCAGCAACACGCGGCTCTTCTCCGACCGGCTGCTCAACGAGTTCCGCTTCTCGCTCGTGCGGCGGGATCTCGACTTCCCCGAGAACGATCCGAGGACGCCGACGACGTCGATCGCTGGGCTGTTCCAGATCGGCGGGAACAGCAACTTCCCGCAGTCGCGCCTGACGAACTCGTACCAGTTCTCGGACACGCTGACGCGGACGCTCACGCGGCACACGCTGAAGTTCGGCGCCGACATCCGGTACAACGACGTCGACAACAACGCGAACTTCAACGCCAAGGGGACGTTCACCTTCAACAGCCTGCAGGACTACCTCAACAACACCGCGTTCCGGTTCACGCAGGCGGTGAACACCGCCAGCTGGTTCGCCACGCAGTGGCAGACGTTCCTCTTCGTGCAGGACGACTTCCGGGTGAACCCGGACCTGACGGTGAACCTCGGCCTGCGGTATGAGGTGTCGCAGGTGCCGTTCGGCATGTTCGGCGCCACCGACGCGGAGAGCCTCGGGGCGAGGGTCCCCGGCCCGGTGGAGGCGGACAAGGACAACTGGGCGCCGCGCGTCGGGTTTGCGTGGAGTCCGCGCACGAGCAATGCGTTCCTCGGCGATGGCGTCACCGTCGTGCGCGGCGGCTTCGGGATGGGGTACGACGTGCTGTTCTACAACCTGCTCACCGTGAACGCGTCGAACTTTCCGCGGGTGGTCACGGCGGAAGCGTTCAATGTGGTCGACACGTTCCCGAGCCTGCTTCCCGTCTCGGCCACGGCCGTGTTCAACCCCCTCGCGACGTACGTCAATTCGGCGGAGAACACCGAGAACCCGGAGAGCCGGTTCTACAGCCTGAGCCTGCAGCGGGAGCTGGGGCCCTACGTGCTCGAAGTAGGGTATTCGGGGAGCAAGGGCTACAAGGGGATCAACCAGATCGAGATGAACCCGGCGGTGCTCACGCAGGCGCAGGCGGCGCAGGTGGCCTCCACGCGCAGTGCCGGCGCCATCCCGGGTGTCCAGGCGCGGCGGCTGTTCCCGCAGGTCGGCTCCAGGGTGACCATTCCCGCGTACGACGGACCGGGCGACAACGACGTCGAGGCCCGGAGCACGTACAACGCCGTGTTCTTCTCCGCGAACCGGCGCCTGTCGCAGGGGCTGCAGTTCCAGACGTCCTACACGTACAGCCGCTGGTACAGCAACAACGACGCATCGCTCGGCGAACAGGGCACGCAGGGTTCGAGCCAGCGGCCGCAGAGCATGTTCGACTACGAGGCCGAGTGGAGCCGCTCGCAGTTCGACCGGCCGCACCGCTTCACCGCGAGCTACATCTGGGAGATCCCGGGGCCGGACGACGGGCTGCTGCGACCGATTCTCGGCGGGTGGCAGCTCAGCGGGATCACGCAGGCGCAATCGGGGCGGCCGTTCACCATCGTCACCGGCGTCGATTCGAGCGGCGACGGCAACACGGGATCCGATCGACCGAACATCAATCCGTCCGGACGGTTCGTGTGGGACGACCGGCACCGCAACTTAACCAACGAGGGGTTCTACGTGGTGCCGCTCGGAACCAACAACCTGCCGCTGGCCAACAGCCTCGGCAACGGCAACGCGCCGCGGAACAGCGAGCGCATGGCCGGGTTCTGGAACACGGATCTGTCGCTGGCCAAGGCGTTCACGATCGCGGACACGCGGCGCCTGTTCTTCCGCGCCGACGTGATCAATGTGTTCAACCAGGACAACTACGGTGGCGCGCCGGGCACGACGATCCAGACGACGTTCAACAACATGAGCAGTCCGAGCTTCGGCCAGAACACCAACAACTGGGGCCGGCGCGAGATGTCGCTCAGCGTCAAGGTGACCTGGTAAAGGCGAGTTCCAGTAGAGCGGCGGCTTTAGCCGCCGCGGGAAACATGCCGAGCGGCGGCTCGAGCCGCCGCGGCACGGACTCAGGACGCGCTCGCCGACGCGGGCGCGCCCTTTTTCTTGCAGGCCGCCCAAACCCCACCCGAACGGTCATTGACTCGGTCAGGTCTCACATGGTTAACTAGAGTTAACCCTCGAGGCCCCTTATGAACGTGTCCATCAATGCGAAACGCCTTCGAGCGTCGCTACCCGACGTGGTCGAGCGAGTACGAAAGGGCACGCGATTCACGGTCATTTATCGGAGTCGACCCGCTTTTCAGATCGTGCCCGTGACCGAGGAAGGGCAACCTGGTGTCGCGCTCGAGGACGATCCGCTCTATCGAGCGCCCGCGGTCGGCCGGTCGAGCGACGGACGGACTGCGGCGGACCACGATGCGACGCTGTACGGCCGATGAATGCCGTATTCGTCGACACGGCGGGCTGGGTTGCCTGTGCGGATGCCGCCGATCCAGCCCATGTCCGCGCGCGTGACGCACGCGACGCGGCCCTTGAAGCCGGTCAGACGCTCATCACGACCGACTTCGTCGTCGACGAGACCTTGACGCTCATCCGGTTTCGGCTGACCTTGGCCGCCGCTGATGCGTGGTGGGAGCAGATCGATCGGACGGCGAGGCTACGGTGGGAGCGCGTGGACTCCGAACGGTTCGAGAAGGCCCGCCATCTGTTCTTCCAGTTTCGCGACAAGGACTTCTCGTTCACCGATTGCACCAGCTTCGTCGTGATGCGGGAGCTCAGGCTGACGCATGCCCTCACAACCGACGGCCATTTCCGCCAGATGGGATTCCAGATGCTGCCGGTGGCGGCGAGACGTGCTCCTCGCCCGGGTCGACGCCGCCGGTGACGGGGGCGCGGTTTGAGAATCCTGAAGTGACACTTCAGAAATCTCAAAGGTCGGTGGGCGCTCGCGACGGCTCCCCGAAGCCGGTTACGAGCTCATCCGCCGGATGTCGTCCTTGAGCTGCGGGTTGACGCGGAAGCCGGCGCGCTCGGCGGCGCGCACGGCGTCCTCCGCCTCCGCCTTGCGCCCGGTCAGCATGTAGACGACGGCGAGGTTGTTGTGCGCCTCGCCCATCCGGGGGTTCGCCTCGACGGCCGTCTTCCACTCGCGCTCGGCGTCCTCGGCCTGACCGTTCCGGAAGTGGGCGCTCCCGAGCGCCAGCGACACCTCGGGCGGCGCGACGAAGCCGCCCGCGTTGGTCGACCGCTGCCGCTCGACGTCCCGGATCCGCGCCTCGATCTGCATGATCTGCGCATCGCGCGGCTGCCGTCGATCCTCACGGAGCCGCCGGAGCGTCTCCCGCATCTCGCGCAGCTCGTCGTCTCGTTGCCGTTCTACGCTGAAGCGATCGACCTCCGAGAGCCGATGGAGGTTTCGGTACGCCTCGCGGCAGTTGGTGAAGGCGAGTACGGCGCTCGCATAGCGGCGCAGCGCCATGTAGGCCTGGCCCTGACCGTAGTAGGCGAGCGTGAGCAGTCGATCCTTGTCGATGGCGCGCTGGAATGCCTCAGCGGCCTTCTCGAACTGCTCGGCCGACAGCAGCTCCTGGCCGGTCCGGTAGTGCTGCAGCGCCTCGCGGCGGTCCAGCTCGGACGCGAATTGCGCGGCAGAGGGCGTAGCGGCGAGCACGATCGCAAGCGCGAGGAGGGGGATCATGGACATCTCCGATACCCGTAAGCCCGGCCTCGGGCCACAGGGCCAAGGGCTGTCCAGGCCTCAGCCTCGGGCCTGAGGCCTGGGCCCTGGGGCCTAAAAAAAAGGGGCCGCGTGGCCGCGGCCCCCAAGGATATACGAAGTGGGCGGGCCGCGAGACCGGGGCCCGCCTCAGGCGCGGCGTAAAGCCGCACCCTACGATCGCGCTAGAACTCGAACCGCCCGCCGACGCGGAGCTGGATCGGCTGCTGGAACTGCGGGAACGAGCCGCCGCCGGCCTTGGCCGTGCCGAAGTCCGGGTTCGCCACGCCCAACCCGAGCTCGGTCCAGTTGTCGTAGTCCAGCGTCCGTCGCTGGTTGAACAGGTTGAAGACGTCGGCAAACAGCGTGATGCGCCGGGCAGCCGGGAGATCGAACGCGTACGACGCCTGCAGGTCCAGCTGGCTCTCGAACGGCGTCCGCTCCCTGAAGCCGTCCGCCGTCTGGATGCCGGAGCCGCGCGGCCCGAGCGGGATCTCGCCACCGTTGGTGTACGCCGGGTTGGCGGCCAGTGCCGTGAGCGGCTTGCCCGAGCCGAGGTTGAGGCCGAGACCCAGGCTGAGGCCCAGGTCGAAGGCGTAGTTGCCGAACACCTTGACCTGGTGCGGCCGGTCGAGCGGCAGCGGCCCCTCGCCGAGCTTGCCGAGGAACCGGATGTCGCCCTTGTAGCCGAACTGCGGCACGCCGATCGCCGTGTAGCTCGGGTCGTTGGTCGGGAAGTCGTAGAGCGAGGTGATGCCCGGATCCGACTGCCCGTTGTCCTCGCGGAAGAACCCCTCGTAGGACCCGTGCAGGCGCGACCAGCGGTACGACGAGGTCAGCATCCAGTTGTCCGCGAACCGGCGGTTGGCCGTCAGCTCGACGGCGTTGTAGTTGTGGATCGGGTCCTCGTGCTTGGCGCCCAGCTCCGGCGCGAGCGTCGGGAAGCTCGGCGTCGGGTTCGTCATGATGTACTCGACGCCGCCCGCATCCGGGTGGCCCAGGTCGTAGCCGACCATCGGGAACAGCGCCACGTCCTCGATCGCCCGGCCGATGGTCCGGAAGATGTACCGGATGCCGACGCTGGTGTTGGGCATCGCCTCCCACTCGTAGCCGGCCACGAACTCGTCCTTGAAGGAGAGCTTGGCGTCCGGATCGATCTGGGCCGGGTGCGAACCCGCCAGGATGAAGTGGTTGGTCACGCCGCCGGCGAGCACGCCGTTGGGAATCGGCTGCGTCAGGTTCGCGTCGAAGTAGTCGGCGCGGCTGATGCCCTCGTCGGCCGACAGGGCCCGCGCCGCGAGGTCGTTCGGCACGCGCGCGAAGAACCGGCCGTAATTGGCGAAGAGCTTCGACTGGCCGCCGCCGAGCACGTCGAACGCGAAGCCGACGCGCGGAGCCCAATTACCCTTCAGCGCGAAGTCGTCGACGTTCCCGCCGATGAATCCCGGCGGGCCCGCGTTCAGGTCGAAGAGCACGAGATCGGTGATCGTGCCCACCAGCGTCTGCTCCTCGTACCGGACGCCGGCGTTGACCGTCAGACGGTTGGTGGCCTGCCACGCGTCCTGCACGAAGAAGCTGAAGTAGGTCTGCGTCGTGGGCCGCGTCACGTTGAAGTTGGCACGCGCCACGCGGAAGATCTGGCCGAACGCCGGGTCCGGTCGAATCTGGATCTGCGCCCCGGTGGCCGTGCGCCGCCCGTCGGGCGCGACGAACGTCGGGCCGGTCCGGTTGCTCCCCTGGTTCCAGTCGACGTCCTCGAACAGCACGCCGTACTTGAACTGATGGCCGCCGACGATGTTGGTGGACTTCAGCTGGTACTGCAAGTTCTCGCCGTCGTTGGTTTCGAAGAACCCGATGCCGCCCGTGATGACGTTCGGCGTGACCCGGAAGTCGCGCACGTTCCAGTCGTTGACCGAGGGCAGCTCCTCGAGCGTGGTGTACGCGCGCGCGAAGGAGGCCTCGACGAGCCAGTTGCTCCGGAAGACCGCGTCCCAGCGGACCGTCTGGTTGTGGCCGCCGTACTCCAGCGCGCTGAACTGCGCGGTGTTCTGCGTCTTCAGCGCCGTCCCGCGCTGTGGGCCGTTCTCGCCCGTGGACGGGTCGCCGAAGAACGACGCGTCGACGCGGTGCACGGAGGCCGCCTGCCACGTGACCTTGGCCGAGTACGACAGCGTCCGGCGATCGCGATCGACCTCGCCGAGGCTGACCAACGGGAACCCGTCGGGTGCGACGAAGGTCCGCTTTTCCCACGCCGGGTTGATGGCACCGAAGCCGAACAGCCGATCGCGCACGATCGGGAAGCCGCCCTCGACCCCGAAGTCGCTGACCTGCGTCCGGGTGGTGTTCACCGCGCCGTTGGTCGTCTGCAGCTGCTTCCACGTGCCCTCCAGCCCCGACGGCCGCGCGTAGCCGAAGAACGATCCGCGCAGGTTGTTGCTCCCGCTCTTGGTGATGACGTTGACGACGCCCCCCATCGACTGCCCGAACTCCGCCTGGTAGCCGCCCGTCTTGACCTGGACTTCACGGACGAAGTCGAACGGCGTCGCCTGGCCGAGCGAGCCGAACACGATCGAGTACGAACCGATGGCGCCATATCCCTGGTTCGTGATGTTCACGCCGTCGATGACGTATTGGTTGTCCAGCCCCGAGGAGCCCGCCAGCGACGGGTTCGCGCGGCCAACCGAGCTCGACGAGACCCCGGGTGCCAGGTACAGCGTGTCGGTAATGCGCCGCCCCACCGGCACGCGGGAGAACAGATCGGTCGAGAGGATGGCGCCGGTCGTCGTCGACACGGTGTCGACCACGGGCGAGGCCGCCGTGACCTCCACGGTTTCCGCCAGCCCGCCGACCTGCATCTGGAGGTTCAAGGTGATGGTCTGTCCCAGGCTCACGTTGACGTTCGGCCGCTCGATGGGACGGAACCCCGAGAGATCGGCTCGAACGCTGTACACCCCTGGGACGAGGAACGGCGCCTGGAACCGGCCCTCCGCGTCCGTCGTGAACGTGCGGGCGCCCTGCGGCCCCGTCACGGTGACGGTGGCGCCTGGGACCGCCAGGTTCTGCGCGTCCACGATACGACCCGTAATGGTGCCCGTGGTTTCCTGCGCGGCGGCGAGGCCCGTCACTGCCAGGGCAGCCGCCACGAAAAACGCACCGATGCGTGCGTGCATGAGTTGTCGCTCCTTGAGAAACGTGATTCGTTTGCTACTTGCGTGGATCCCTACGGAAAACGTGTACCAGGTAGTCACTACCGCGTAAGTGACGCCGATTCAGGTACTTGCTCGAATAGGCCAGGTCGAGGTAGGGCCAATAATCCAGAAACACCCCGTTTACGGACCAAAATCATGGATTCACTGAGCTCAGTAATATAACCATAAATACCTATCACAACCGCCCCACGCTTGTCCCGCCCGTTGGCCCGCCCGTGCACAGAGACTCGTTTCCGCGAAAGTAAGCCGTTTGGTGCCAACGAGATAGAAGCGTGATTGAATAAGCCTCGTGGACGCGGCAGAGGTCTTTCTCGTCGGAGGCGCGAGGACGCCGATGACCGAGTACGTCGGCGCGCTGCGGGACGTGTCGGCCATCGACCTCGGTGTCGTCGCCGCGCGGGCCGCGCTGACGAAGAGCGGCGTGCGGCCGGAGTGGGTCGACCACATCGTGTTCGGCAACGTCCTGCAGACCAGCGCCGACGCCATCTACGGCGCCAGGCACGTCGGGCTGAAAGCCGGCCTGCCCATCGAGGTGCCCGCGTTGACGGTGAACCGGCTGTGTGGATCGGGGATCGAGGCGGCCGTCACGGGCGCCCGCCTCGTGCAATTGGGCGAGGCGGCGATCGTGCTCACCGGCGGCATGGAGAGCATGAGCCAGGCGCCGCACGTCATGCGGGGGCTGCGCACCGGGTTGAAGCTCGGTCAGGGCACGCTCGAGGACTCGCTGTACGAGGCGCTGCTCGATCCAATATGCGGCCTGTTCATGGCGCAGACGGCCGAGCGGTGCGCCGCCGCCTACGGGATCTCGCGCGACGAGCAGGATCGCTACGCCCTGCGCAGCCAGCAGCGTGCAGACGACGCCTGGAGGTGCGGCCGCTTCGCCGAGGAGGTCGTGCCCGTCGACATCCCCTCGAAGAAGGGCACGACGCGCGTCGATCGCGATGACCACCTGCGCCCCGACACCACACGTGACGGCCTTGCCAGGCTCCCTGCGGCGTTCTCGAAGGACGGTACCGTCACGGCCGGCAATGCGAGCGGCATCGTCGACGGCGGCGCGGCGCTGATCGTGGCCTCGGAGGCAGCGGTTCGAGATCGGGGCCTGACGCCGCTGGCTCGACTGACCGGCTGGGCCGCCGTGGGCGTCGATCCGGCCATGATGGGCATGGGGCCGGCGCCCGCCATCCGTGCGCTGCTCGCGCGCGCGCAACTCTCGCTGGCCGACATCGATCTCTTCGAGATCAACGAAGCGTTTGCCGGCCAATACCTCGCGGTGGAGAAGGAGCTCGGCCTCGATCGCGAACGGGTCAACGTCAACGGCGGCGCCATCGCGCTCGGCCACCCGCTCGGGATGACCGGGACGCGCTTGCTCCTGACGCTCACGCTGGAACTGCGTCGCCGCGGGTTGCGCCGCGGCATCGCGTCGGCGTGCATCGGTGGGGGGCAGGGGATCGCGGCGCTGATCGAGATCGGGTAGGCCTCAGCGTGCAGGCCTCAGGGCCCGCTTGTGGCCCCGAGGCTGACGTCACTATGTGCTCCGAAAAAGCCTGGGTCCTCCCTCGCTCCGGAGCCTCACTCGCTCCGATGCCGTTTTCGATGAACGGCTTTTTCTCCGCACATAGTGACGCCAGCCTCGGGCATGTCTCAGATATTTCAGTTATACTGCCGGCCCCAAGGAGGTCCCGTGAGACGCATCCGCCTCGTTGTTGTCCTGGCTGCGGCCGCCGTGCTGCCCGTCATCTCCGCGCAAGAGGCTCCCGCGCCAGCGGCGGCGGACTGGCCGATGTACAACCGCGACCCGCACGGCACGCGCCATTCGCCGTTGACGCAGATCACGCCGGCCAACGTGGGCCGGCTGCAACGCGCGTGGACGTATCGGATCGGGCGGTATCCCGGGTCGGGCGGCCTGACCGGCGGCAGCGAGTTCACGCCGCTCGTCATCGGCGGCGTGATGTACGCGGGCACGGCCGCCAGCGTCGTCGCGCTCGAGGCGCACACCGGCCGCGAGATATGGCGGTACGACGTGCCGATGGGAGCGCCGTCGCGGCGGGGCCTGGGCTACTGGCCTGGCGCGGGCGCGGCGCCGGCCCGCATTCTCTTCACGTCCGGCAATCGACTGTTCGCGCTCAACGCGGCCACGGGCCAGCTGGTTGCCGAGTTTGGCAGCGCGGGCACGGTCGACATCGGCCAAACCTACAACGGGGCGCCAACCGTGTACCGGAACCTGGTGCTGGTCGGCACGAACGCCGCCCCTGGGGCCGTGCGCGGCTTCGACGTGCGCACGGGCGCCCGCGTCTGGGAGTTCCGGGCGGTACCGCAGGAGCCGGAAGCGCTCGGGTTCGAGACCTGGGAGAGCGGAAGCTGGAAGGGCCACACCGGGGCCATCAGCTGGGCGTTCTCGATGACGATCGATCCGCAGCGCAACACGCTGTATGCCGTGTTTGACAGCCCGACGCCCGACTATTACGGCGGGAACCGTCCTGGCGACAACCTGTTCGCCAACTCGATCGTGGCGCTCGACGCGGAGACGGGCGCGTACAAGTGGCACTTCCAGACGACGCACCACGACCTGTGGGATTACGACATTCCGGCGCCGCCTGGCCTGCTCGACGTGGAGATCGACGGCCGCCGCACGCCCGTGCTGGCGCTCGCGCACAAGACCGGTTGGATGTACATCCTCGACCGCGAGACAGGGAAGCCCGTGTTCGGCATCGAGGAGCGGCCGGTGCCCGCCAGCGACGTGCCTGGGGAACGGTCGTCGCCCACGCAGCCGATCCCCGTGAAGCCAGGCCCCCTCGCGCGCGTCAGCTATCGGCCCGACGAGATCGTGACGGCCGCGGAGACCACCGCCGAGCACGCCGCGTTCTGCAGGGCGCTGGAGGCGCGCAGCGGCGGCTTCTACAACGAGGGGCCCTTCACGCCGTATCTGCATCGCGCTCCTGGCGCACCGCCGCGCTCGACGATCCTGTTTCCGGGCTCGGTGGGTGGCGCGAACTGGGGCGGCACGGCTTCCGATCCGGCCCTGGGCTATGTGTTCGTCAACACGATGGACGAAGCGAGCATCGGTTGGATCGAGCTCAGGGCGGGACGAGGCGGTGCGATGCAGTACAACCGGAACAGCATCGTTGGGTCGACGTCGCGGTTCCAGTGGAGCGACGGCACGCCCGACGGCGGCGGCAACCTGGTGGGCGCGGGCGAGAAGGCGTGGCCCTGCCAGAAGCCGCCGTGGGGCAACCTCGTGGCGGTGAACGTGGCGACCGGCGACATCGCCTGGCGAGTGCCGCTGGGCATCACCGAGCAGCTCCCGCCCGAGCGGCAGCGGACCGGGCGCCTGAACATGGGCGGCCCGATCACGACGGCCAGCGGCCTGGTGTTCATCGGCGCGAGCAACGACCGGCGCTTCCGCGCGTTCGACTCACGCACGGGCAAGGAGCTGTGGGCCACGGCGCTCGAGATGAGCGCGCACGCCGTGCCGATCACCTATCAGGGGCGCGACGGCAGGCAATACGTGGCGATCACCGCCGCCGGGGCCAGCGCACTCAACGACCCCGCGCCGGAGGGAGCGGAGGCCCTGGTCGTGTACGCGCTGCCGTAAGTCGGTGCGACGTCGCTGACGCGGGTCGGTGCGACCTCCCTGACGCTCGTCGGTGCGACTGCCCTGACGCGGGTCGGTGCGACCTCGCTGGCGCTTGTCGGTGCGACCTCGATCCTTGTCGGTGCGACCCCGGCAGTTGTCGGTGCGTGAACTACGTGTATTCGTAGAATCCCCGCCCGCTCTTTCTCCCCAGCCGCCCCGCCAGGACCATCCGCTTGAGCAGCGGCGGTGCCGCGTAGGCGGGCTCGCGGAACTCCTCGAACATCACGTTCGCCACGTAGTACGTCGTATCGAGTCCGACGAAGTCGAGCAGCGTGAACGGGCCCATCGGGTACCCGCACCCCAACTTCATGCCCTTGTCGATGTCCTCGATCGTGCCGAGACCCTGCTCGTACGCCCGGACGGCGTCGAGGAGATAGGGGATGAGCAGCCGGTTGACGATGAAGCCCGGGCGATCGGGGGCGGTGATCGGCTCCTTGCCGAGCGATTCGGCGAAGGCGAAGACGGCGCGGTACGTCTCGTCGCTCGTCGAAAGCGCGCGAATGACCTCGACCAGCTTCATCAGCGGGACGGGATTGAAGAAGTGCAATCCAGCGAAGCGATCCGGCCGCTTCGTGGCAGCCGCGAGCTCGGTGATGCACAGGGAGGATGTGTTCGAGCAAAAGATCACATGGTCGTCGACGAGCGCCTCCAGCGCACCATACGCGACGCGCTTCTCGTCGAGGTTCTCGACGATCGCTTCCACAATGAGATCGCAGCCGACCAGGTCCGCGAATGACGTCGTCCCCGACAGGTGTCGCAGCGTCGCATCGCGCACCTCGGGCGCGACCTTCCCCCTGGCGATTCCCTCGTCCAGGAACTTCTCGATTCGGGCGAGTCCCTTCTTGAGGATCGGTTCGGTGACCTCCACGACGATCGTCTTGTAGCCTGACTGCGCGCACGCCTGCGCGATGCCCGCCCCCATCAGGCCGCAGCCGAGGACGCCGACGGTCTTGATCATGTGCAACCCCTCTTACGTCTGTCGGTGCGACCCCCGATCCTCGTCGGTGCGACCCCGATCCTGGTCGGTGCAACCCCGATCACGAGTCGGTGCAACCCCTCTTACGTTGGTCGGTGCGACCCCCCGATCCTCGTCGGTGCGACCCCGATCCTGGTCGGTGCAACCCCGATCACGAGTCGGTGCAACCCCTCTTACGTTGGTCGGTGCGACCCCCGATCCTCGTCGGTGCGACCCCGATCCTGGTCGGTGCAACCCCGATCACGAGTCGGTGCAACCTCGATCACGAGTCGGTGCAACCTCGATCACGAGTCGGTGCAACCTCGATCACGAGTCGGTGCAACCTCGATCACGGGTCGGTGCGGACGGTCCACGAAGCCGGTGCCCGCGATTCGCCGGAGCTTCGCGTTGCAGAAACGTCCAGGCACGCCAACAGGCAGGTTGGCAAATTCGTCGTCCCGGCATCCGTAACTTACAGCATTGCGGCCTGTACGTGCTCGGCAGGGTTCGTGCGTGCTCAATGATCGTGGCGGGC
Organism: Acidobacteriota bacterium; assembly: GCA_016210845.1. Lineage (GTDB taxonomy): Bacteria > Acidobacteriota > Vicinamibacteria > Vicinamibacterales > UBA2999 > JACQTK01. The sequence continues at coordinate 14,034 of JACQTK010000117.1, forward strand.
GCGCGGCATTACTCCGACCTCGTCTCGTGGCAGCTGGCCGATGCACTTCGGGTCGAGGTCTTCACGCTCACACGGCGGCCGCCGTTCTCACGCGACTTCAAGCACCAGGCCCAAGCCGAGGACGCGATTGATTCGGTATGTCGCAATATCTCGGAGGGGTTCGGGTGCTCGTCTCATGCCGAATTCGCGCGGTTCCTGGAAATCTCCAGGCGCTCGCTCAACGAGCTGCTCGACTGCCTGCGGAGCGCCCAACTGAAAGGCTACGTGGCGCCAGAGGAGTTGACGCCGATCCAGCAGCTGGCCAACCGCCTGTACCCGGCCCTGGGCAGATTCATTGCGTATCTGCGCCGGACTCGCACCGACGAGTATCGAGGTCGCACCAACAAGCGTTAGTGCCATCGCACCGACACGCGCCAGAGACGTCGCACCGACCCGTGTCAGAGAGGTCGCACCGACCCGCGTCAGCGGAGTCGCACCGACAAGGATCGAGGTCGCACCGACGAGCGTCAGAGGAGTCGCACCGACACGCGCCAGCGGGCGCTGTCAATGACATTGAGACACCAAGGTCGAGTTAATTAAAGGAGCGCCGCCGTCGATCGTGATGCGGGTCGATCGCTGCATGGCCTCGACGATCCGGCCATGCTGCGGGTCGGC
>JACQTK010000118.1 GCA_016210845.1 Acidobacteriota bacterium
AGCGACAACGCGCTCATCCGCTTCGACATGTCCGAGTACATGGAGAAGCACTCGGTCTCGAAGCTGATCGGATCGCCGCCCGGCTACGTCGGGCACGAGGAGGGAGGGCAGCTCACCGAGAAGGTGAAGCGCAACCCCTACTCGGTGGTCCTGCTGGACGAGATCGAGAAGGCGCACCCCGACATCTTCAACATCCTGCTGCAGGTGTTCGAGGACGGCCACCTCACCGACGGCCTCGGGAACCGGGTGAACTTCAAGAACGCGATCATCATCATGACGTCGAACATCGGCGCGCGCTTCATCCAGAAGAAGGCGTCGCTGGGGTTCCAGGCGGCCGATGCGGGGACCGTCGAGAAGAACGTCAGCGAGATGGTGCTCGGCGAGGTGAAGCGGACGTTCAATCCCGAGTTCATCAACCGCATCGACGAGATCATCGTCTTCGAGGCGCTGACCGACGAGGACCTGCGGCGGATCACGGCCCTGCTCGTCGAGCAGCTCAACGCCAACCTCACCGACCGGCGGATGAAGATCGTCCTGGCCCCCGAGGTGGTCGACTGGATCATCGACGTCACCTGCAAGGACCGATCGTACGGCGCGCGGCCCCTGCGGCGGGCCATCCAGCGCTACGTCGAGGATCCGCTCTCCGAGGAGCTCATCAGGGGCAACCTGCGCGACGGCGAGGTGGAGGTCTACCTCGAGGCGGGCCAGCTCTCGTACCGACCGGCGGGAGAACTGACCGCGGGCCGCCGGCTCCCGTGATGGAGTGATCGTGGGGCGAGCCGTGTCAGGCTCGCCGGGCGGACCTGGCACGGTCCGCCCCACGTCCGGCCTTCCGGTGGCAGGCTGTTTGATAGCCTCCTGCGTCTAAGATCCTGTAAACTAAGGCGTTTCGACAGGATCGCGAATTATGCGCATCTTCACCATTCGTCCCCTGATCCTGACCGTGCTGCTCGGTGCCTGGGCGTCTGCCGCCGCTGCGGCTTCGGCGGACAGGTCGGCGGCCGCGGCTCAGGCGCCCGCCGCCAGGGCGACAGGCGCCACCATCTGCGGCACCACGGTGAGCCCGCCGGCCAACCTGCCCCCCGCCGGCTCGGGTCCGGTCATCTACCTGCTGGCCGCCTGTTTCATGGCGCAGGGGAACGTCTCGACGATCGAGTCGCAGACGTACCTCTATTACATGCAGCTTCGCCCCAGCCAGCCTTCCCAGAATGTCTGGGTGCCCTATACCGAGGAATCGGAAGAGACGATGCGCGCCGACTTCCAGCGGCTCTGGGCCACCAGCTTCCTGGACGATCTGCGGATCGAGGTCAGCGACTACACCTTCCCCAACGGCGTGGTCGGCAAGCTCGTGACCTATCACATGGAGGAGCGGGAGCGCGTCAAGATCGTCAACTACGAGGGGACCAAGATCATCGATCGGACCAAGATCGACGAGCAGCTGCGGATGCGGGGCATCGAGCTGCGCCTCGACTCGTTCCGCGACGCGGGCACGATCCGCCGCATCGAGGGCGTGCTCCGCGAGATGATGGCGGAGAAGGGCTTCACCAACGCGGACGTGAGCCACACGGTCACGTCCGTCGCCGGAGGCCCCAAGCTGATCAACGTGACGTTCAACATCAGCGAGGGCCCGAAGATCAAGATTCGCGACATCGAGTTCATCGGCAACGTCGCCAAGAGCGACCGGACGCTCCAGCGCAAGATGAAGGACAACAAGCCCAAGGGCCTCCTCGCCTTCATCACCGGCGGCGGCACCTACCAGGACGCCAAGTTCGATACGGACGCCGAGCTCGTCCAGGCCTACTACCGCAACGAGGGGTACGTGCGCGCCCGCGTCGGTCAGCCCGAGATTCGCATCCTCGAGGATTCTGGCGACGGCAGGACGCGGTGGATCCAGCTGCGCATCTCGGTGACCGAGGGGCCGCGGTACCGCGTGGGCGACTTCGCCATCGCGGGCAACACCGTCGTCAGGAGCGAGGCGCTGCGGCCGCTGTTCAAGATGGAGCCGGGTGATTGGTACAGCGAGAAGCGGATTCGCGACGGGATGATCAAGGCGCGGGAGATCTACGGCGGCGGCGGCTACATGGAGTTCACGGGTTTCCCCGAGTACACGTTCAGCGACGATCCGGCCAACCAGGCGGCGGTACCGGCGGCGCTGACGGCCGCGCCGAGCCAGGACCCCCCCACCGTCGATGTGACGGTGCAGCTCCAGGAAGGGCAGCAGTACCTGGTCAACCGCATCACGTTTGTCGGCAACACCACGACGCGCGACAACGTCATCCGCCGCGAGCTGCGGCTCTTCGAAGGCTCCACGTTCAACACGGAGGCCTTGAAGTACAGCCTGCGGCGGCTGAACCAGCTCGGCTACTTCGAGCAGATCAACGAGGAGGATCCGAACGCGGCCAAGGTGGAGAAGGTGCCCAGCCGCGAGGGCCTCGTCGACGTCACGCTCACGCTCAAGGAGCAGAACCGCAACCAGCTGACCTTCGGCGCGGGCGTGTCGCAGTACGAGGGGCTGTTCGGCCAGATCGGGTTCCAGACGGCCAACTTCCTGGGCCGCGGCGAGAGCCTGACGGTCAACCTGCAGGCGGGCGACCGGGCGCAGAACTATCAGCTCGCGTTCACCGAGCCGTTCCTGTTCGATCGCAACATCACGGGGGGGTTCGACGTCTACAAGCGCGCGCTGCAGTACATCGGCTACTACACGCAGAAGTCGACGGGCGGCAACCTCGTCTTCGGCTTCCCGGTGGCCGACTTCAGCCGCATGTTCGTGAACTACTCGTACGAGCAGGTCAAGATGACCGATCTCAACGAGGCGTTCCTCGATCCCACGTGCGTGGTGAGCCTCGAGGGGTGCTCCAGCATCTCGCTCGACGACCTCTCGCAGATCAGCGAGGACGCGCTGGAGAGCCTGCGGCGGAACCCGTTCGTGTTCGACTCGCTGCTGATTGGCGAGGGTGGCCGGCGGACGGTGAGCAAGATCGTGCCCAGCTTCGTCCACAACACGGTGGACAACCCGATCTTCCCGAACACCGGCAAGCGCCTGACCGCCTCGGTGGATCTGGCGATGATCGGCGGCAACACGCAGTTCCTCAAGCCGAGCCTCGAGGCCATCAAGTTCTGGCGGCACACCACGCGAACCTCGCTCGGCGTGCGCGGGCAGTTCCAGTTCATCGCGCCCGTGCGGAACACGAGGACGCTGCCCATCTTCGAGAAGCTGTTCCTCGGCGGCGAGTACAGCATCCGCGGCTTCGACATCCGCTCGGTCGGCCCGTCGGATCCGCAGACGGGGCTCGTCCTGGGCGGCAACAAGAGCTTCCTGTTCAACGGCGAGTACAACATCTCGATTGCCGGGCCGGTGCGGCTGATCCTGTTCTACGACGCGGGGCAGGTGGGGGACGAGGGTGAGAGCTTCGCGCTCGACAAGTTCCGCACGTCGACGGGCGCGGAGGTGCGCTTCTTCATGCCCGTGCTGAACGTGCCGTTCCGGCTGATCTTCGCCGCCAACCCGCAGCGCGCGGGCGTGCTCGACAACAGTCTGCAGCCGGCGAAGAACTTTACCTTCCGCTTCGCGGTGGGATCGACGTTCTAGTAGGCAGTAGGCAGTAGGCAGTAGGCAGTAGGCAGAAACAACCGCGGTGCGGCATACTGCCTACTGCCCGCTGCCTACTGCGGGCTACCAGAGGAAAGGACAGCGACAGGAATGAGAGTGTTCATTGGTGCTGCGGTGCTCAGCGTGATGCTGGCGGCCGCGCCGACCTACGCCCAGGCGCCCCAGGGACAGGCGCCCGCGCCGCCCGCCCCCGCCCCCGTGGTCCAGCAGGCGCCCGCGCCGAAGCCGTTCCCCGAGGGCACGAAGTACGCGGTCGTCAACATCCAGCGCATCGCCAACGAGTCGAGCGAGGGCAAGACGGCCACGGCCAGGGTGCAGGCGCTCAATCAGCAGAAGGTCAACGAGCTGAACGTGCTCAACAAGGAGCTGCAGGCGCTGCAGCAGAAGCTCGAGGCTGGCGCCAACGTCCTGAGCGTGGCGGCCGCCGCCGACCTCCAGAAGGGCATCGAGCGCAAGCAGGTCGACATCCAGCGCTTCACCGAGGACGCCCAGGAGGAAATCGCGGCCCTGCAGCAGCAGCTCCAGGCGGAGTTCGAGCAGAAGCTGTCGCCCATCATCAACGCCGTCGCGGTGGAGAAGGGGCTGCACATGATCTTCAGCGCCGCCGACGCGGGCCTGGTCTGGGGCGACCCGTCGCTGGACATCACCCCCGAGATCATCGCCAGGTTCAATACGGCCGGGCCCGCCGCCGCCGCGCCGGCCGCGGGCGCGCCTGCGCCGGCGCCCGATCCGGCCCCTCCTGCCCCTGCGCCCACCCAGCCGGCTGCGCCCACGACGCCCGCGCCGCCAGCGAACCCGAACCAGAACTGACGCCTTGGACCGCTATGCGGCCCCGTACGAGAATCTTGTGCTCGTTTGTGCGGCCGCATAGCGGTCCTAGGCGCGCGGAGCGCGCCAAGCAGATACTGCCAACCAGCCGCGGGCTCCGAGGGGATATCAAGGGCGGAGCCCGTGGCTGGTTCACGCTTCTCGTTTCTCGGCCGCAGGTCGGGGTAACGTAGAAGCGTGAACGGACGGTTCTGCCGTGTCCATTGATCTCCCCGCGCTCCTCG
>JACQTK010000112.1 GCA_016210845.1 Acidobacteriota bacterium
CGCCTCGAGCCGCGCCTCGGCGTCCGCCGGCGGATTGACGATCGACACCGGCAGCATGTAGCCGCTGCCGACGTTCGACGTGCCGCCCCCCTGCGTCCGCAGCCCCTCGCACTTCGAGATCGTGTAGTTCGCGCTGGTGCTGAGCCCGCCCGCCGCGCGGCGCTGCACCGAGAGCAGCAGCCCGTTGTACTGCTGCCACCCGTAGTCGGTGAAGTAGTCCAGGAACCCGATGAACCGCCCCACCGCCGGATCCAGCTGCGACAGCTCCCGCCGCAGCTCGAGCGGCGCCAGCCGGCAGACCGGGAACGTCCGCGGGCCGGTGGTCGTGTTCAGCGTGCACGGGCCCGTCGGCGAGGCGCCGGCCGGAATCCTGGCCGGATTGCCCGTCACCACGTCCCACAGGTTCGTCGTGCGCGTGCCGATGTAGCTCGCCGACACGGCCATGTCGCTCCCCACCTGCCGCTGCACGCTCGCGTTCCAGGAGTGCACACGCGTCGTGTCGAGATCCGACGGCGTCGCGATATACGGACCGTTCGGCGAGAACGGCGCGCTGGCGTCGAACGTGACCGGGAACGGGTTGGTGATGCCGGTCCCACGGAACGGATCCTCGAACGGACCGATGTTCGGGTTCGTGAGACGCACCTCCGACCCCCAGGGCGGCGCGTTGGCGGCGTTGATGAAGAACTGCCCGTTGACGAACTCGCCGTTCATCCCGTACCCCGCCCGGACCGACATCCGGCCGTCGCCGCTTGGATCCCACGCCCACCCGACGCGGGGAGCGAGGTTGGCCCAATCGGGGTTCATGCCAGCCTGGCCTGGGAAGCCCGCATCGCCCGGATAGGTGAAGCCCGCCGGCGCCTGGGGGAACACCGTGCTGCGCTGCCCCGCCCGGAAGCGCTCGGGCGAGAAGTTGTACACGGCGTTGTTCTGGTGCTGCTGCGGGAACCACGGCTCCCACCGCAGGCCGTAGTTCAGCGTCATCGTCGACGACACCTTCCACGTGTCCTGCGCGTAGAGCCCGAAGTACTGCTGCTTGATGTGCAGCGTGTTCGGCGCCGACTGGATGAACGTGAACGGCCGCCCGATCATGAAGTCGGCCAGTCCCAATCCCGTGACACTGCCGTTGAAGTTGAAGGTCCCGGGCGACCGGACGTTGGCTTGGGTGAGCGACTCCCACCACGCGAACGCCACGCCCAACCCGTACTGGTGGTTGCCCCGAATCATCGTCACGTCGTCGTTGACCGTGAAGCTGTCGGTGGTGAACCGCGACTCGCTCTCGGTGCCCCCGCCCAGGCTGAAGCCCCCCGTGACGCCGAGGAGCATGTAGTCCTGCAAGTAGCTGAAGGTGTTGATCCCGACGTCGTTGACGTCGAAGAAGTTGGTGTGCGTCCGGTGGATGGCGGTCCGGTTGAACGCGAACCGCGCGTTGTTCACCATCGTGTTGCTCAGGACCATCGTGTCGCCGAACGCCACCGACTGCGCGAGGTTGTCGCGGCCACCCAGCGTGGTCGACAGGATGTTCTGCGACTCGCCGAACGGCGGCTCGTACGCGTACGTGGTCGCCATGTACCGGCCGAAGAGCGAATGGTTCTGGGTCAGCTGCACGTCCACTTTGCCGATGGCCTGCAGCTCGTCGATCGTGCGCGGGTTGGTGACGCCGAACCGGCCGCACGGATCGCTGGTCGTCGGGAGCTGGCGTGCAATCCGAACCGCGGCCGGACTGAGCAGCGCCGGATCGATCCGGTTGCCGACGAACGGCGCCGGCAGCGTGATGGCGCCGCGCGTGTTGCAGGCTGCGGACGCGATGTGCGTGAAGTCGCCCGCCAGCATCGCCGACGTCGGGATGAAGACGATGCTGTCCGACGGCCGCTCCTCGATCCGCGTGCCTTGATACGCCCCGAAGAAGAACATCCGGTCCGTGACGACGGGCCCGCCCAGCGTGCCGCCGAACTGATGGCGCTTCAACCCGTCGTCGCGGCGCTCGCCGGTGGTCCTGTCGATGGCGTTGAACGGGTTGGTCGCGTTGAAGCGATGATGCCGAGCGAACTCGAACAGGTCGCCGTGGAACAGGTTCGTCCCCGACTTGGTGACGACGTTCACCGA
>JACQTK010000113.1 GCA_016210845.1 Acidobacteriota bacterium
AGCCTGGAGAGGCCGTTGCTCATCGGGTAGGCCCCTGCGTTCATCTCCGACAGCGCAATCGCGTTGGGGCGGTCGTCGTCGTCCAGCATGTAGGAGCGATCGCAGGCGAGTGCCAGGTCGAAGAGCGTACCGGCGAAGGCATGCCCCGGCTCGATGAGCGCGTAGAAACTGCGCGAGGTCAAGTCCAGCCGCTTGAGCGTGCGCGCGATGAGCAGCACGATCTCGCGGACGAGCCAGTGGTCGCGGTGCGCGGCCAGCGTGCGATCGGAAGCGAGCACGGCAGCGGGATCACCGACGGTCCGGACGAGCACCGTCCCGACCTCGGGTTCGTTGAACCGGAGCCGCAACAGCGCGTCGTCCAGCTCGCGAAAGGCGCGGAGCGCCCAGAATCGATCGCCGGCGGCCAGGATCCCCTCCGGAGAATCGGGCTCCGGGCCGTCGGGCGCTCGAACGGTCAGCTCCGCCGTCCGCTTCGCACGATCGACCGTGAGCGTCACTGCGCTGTAGGTGACGCCGTTCTCCGTCTCAACCGCACCGAGCGGACCCAGGACGATCCCAGGGCCGCTCGACCGACGATCGGAGGAGGCGGCAAGCGCCCTCGCGCGGCGGACGACCTCGTCCTGAAAGCTGCTGGCGGGAACGACCGCGTCCACCAGGCCCCAGTCGACGGCCCGCCTGCCCTTCACGCCCTCCGCCAGCGTGCTGAACACGTCGGCGAGATCGCGCCGGACCTTTCGCTTGTCCACGAGGCGGGTCAACCCCCCCGTCCCGGGCAGCACGCCGAGCAGCGGCGTCTCGGGCAGGCTGACCGCGCTCGTGCGATCGTCCACCAGGAGGATCGAGTCGCACGCGAGCGCCAGCTCGTAGCCGCCGCCAGCACACGTCCCGTTCACGGCCGCGAGGAACTTGAGGCCCGAGTGGCGGCCGGCGTCCTCCATGGCAATGCGGGTCTCGTTGGTGAACTTGCAGAAGTTCACCTTGAAGCCGTGGCTCGATCCGCCGAGCATGAAGATGTTGGCGCCCGCGCAGAAGACGCGCTCCTTCAGGCTGGTGATGACGACCGCGTGGACCTCCGGGTGCTCGAAGCGCAGGCGCTGGACGGCATCGGCCAGCTCGATGTCGACGCCCAGATCGTACGAGTTGAGCTTGAGGCGGTACGTGCCCTGGAGCGCTGCGTCCTCGCGCACGTCCATGGCCAGCGTGGCCACCGCGCCCTCGATGGCGAGCTTCCAGTGTCGGTACTGCGACGGGTGCGTCTCGAAAGCGATCGTCTCGGCGACTGATTCCATCGCTGCCTCATCCGCTCGGCAAGGTTCGTTCCCGCGCCGGCAGCCCTGCCCATCTTACTCCGCGGTTTCGCCTGGCTTCAGTTCGAGGACCTGCACCCCTTTCGGCTCGACGAGCGCGCGAAGCGCCCCAGGCGTCCCCGTCAGCACTGGAAAGGTCCCCCAGTGCATCGGGACCACCTGGCGGACCCCGAGCAGCTCGCAGGCCTTGGCGGCCGCGGCCGGATCCATGGTGAACCGATCGCCGATGGGGAGAAACGCGATGTCCGGCCGGTACATCTCGCCGATGAGATGCATGTCTCCGAAGAGGCACGTGTCGCCGGCGTAGTACAGCGTGAGCCCGTTCTCGAGGCCGACGATGTAGCCGGCCGGCTCGCCCATGTAGATCATCTGGCCGTTGTCGGTGAAGCCGCTGCTGTGGCGGGCGTCCGTCATCGTCACGCGGAGCCCGGCGACGGTCTGCGAACCGCCCTTGTTCATGGCATGGACGTTCGCAATGCCCTTCCGGCCAAGCCAGTCGCACAGCTCGAAGCCGCCGACGACCGGTGCGCCGCTGTCGCGCGCCGCCGGTACGAGGTCACCGATGTGATCGGCGTGGCCGTGCGACACGAGGATGAGATCGACCGCTGGCGGCCGCTTCAACCCGGGCGGGCATGCGGGGTTGTCGGTGAACCACGGGTCGAAGAGCACGCGTACCCCGCCAGGAGTATGCACGAGGAACGTGCTGTGCCCGTACCACCGAATCCGCAGCCGCGCGCTCGACATCAGGCCTCAGGAGCCGAATACAGGATAATGGAGGCAGTGACCATCGCACCCGTCGAGTTCGTCCGGCCGCGCGCCCCGAAGCCCGAGTGGCTGAAGGTCCGGGCGCCGGGATCGGACAACTATCTGCGGCTCAAGGGCCTGATGAAGGACCTGCGGCTGCACACCGTGTGCGAGGAGGCCCGGTGTCCCAACATCGGCGAATGCTGGCACCACGGCACGGCCACGTTCATGATTCTCGGCGACGTGTGCACGCGCGCCTGTGCGTACTGCGCGGTCGCGCACGGCAGGCCCGACGAGCTCGACCTCGCCGAGCCGGCGCGCGTGGCTGACGCCGTGTCGGCCATGGCGCTGAGGCACGCCGTGATCACGTCGGTCGATCGGGACGACCTGGGGGATGGCGGGGCCTCGATCTTCGCGGACACCATTCGCCAGACGCGCGCCCGCGTGCGGGCCTGCCGGATCGAGGTGCTCATCCCCGACTTCCAGGGCGTGGCGGCGTCGCTGCACACGGTGCTGGACGCTGGTCCCGATGTGCTGAATCACAACATCGAGACCGTGCCCCGGCTCTACCGCATGGCGCGGTCCGGCGGCCGCTATCCGCGCTCGCTGGAGCTGCTCGACCGCTCGCGCAGGCATGCGCCGGCCATTGCCACCAAGACGGGCCTCATGGTGGGACTCGGCGAAGAGGCCGACGAGATCGCCTCGGTGTTCGACGATCTCCGAGGCGTCGGGGTGTCGATCCTGACGATTGGCCAGTATCTCCGCCCGACGCCGAAGCACGCGCCGATGGTGCGCTACTACCACCCCGACGAATTTGCCGAGCTGAAGCGGATCGCGCTCTCCAAGGGATTCGCGCACGTGGAGTCGGGCCCGCTGGTGCGCAGCTCCTACCACGCGCACGAGCAGGCCGACGCGTTCGAACTGGCGACGTCGAGGTAGAGCAGCATCGCCCTACGACTTGAACACCCGGAGCAGACGCGTCACCGGATCGTAGTACCGGCTGACGACGCGCTCCTTGAGCGGGATGATGGCGTTGTCCGTGATGCGGATGTGCTCCGGGCAGACCTTCGTGCAGCACTTGGTGATGTTGCAGTAGCCGATCCCGTGCTGGGCTTTCATCGCCGGAATACGGTCCGCCGTATCCAGCGGATGCATCTCCAGCGCGGCCGCATAGGTGAGGACCCGCGGCCCGATGAACTCCTCGTGCTTGGCGTGATCCCGCAGCACGTGGCAGACGTCCTGGCAGAGGAAGCACTCGATGCACTTGCGGAACTCCTGCACCCGGTCGATGTCGCGCTGCGCCATCCGCCACGTGCCGTCCGGCGCATCCGCGGGCCGGGGCGCGAACTTCGCGATCCCCTTCTTCACCCGGAAGTTCCACGACACGTCGGTCACCAGGTCCTTGATCGGCGGAAACGTCCGCATCGGCTCCACGGTGACCGGTTCCCAGAGATTGAGCTCGCTCAGCCGCGTCATGCACATGAGCCGCGGGTTGCCGTTGATCTCCGCGGAGCACGAGCCGCACTTCCCCGCCTTGCAGTTCCACCGGACGGCGAGATCCGGCGCCTGCTCCGCCTGGATCCGGTGCACGACGTCGAGCACCACCATGCCCTCCGAGACCTTGGTCCGGAACGACTGGAACGTGCCGCCGCCCCCGGGATGCGTCCGCCAGATCTTGAATGTGGCTTCCGGGATCACGATTTTTGCTCCTCGATCACCTGCTTCAAACCGTCGGGCATCGGCGGGATGGGAATGCGCGACACCTGCATCGCGCCCCCCGTGTCCTGCTTCACCATCACGTTGACCGTGCCGAGCTCGGCCCGCTTCTCGGGAAAGTCCTCGCGGAAGTGCCCGCCGCGACTCTCCTGTCGCTCCAGCGCCGACCGGGCGATGGCCTCCGACACCGTCAGCAGGTTGCGCAGGTCGAGCGCCGTGTGCCATCCGGCGTGGTACTCGCGGTGCCCCGTCGCGCCCACCCGCGACGCCCGCGCCTTGTACCCGTCGAGCCGCTCCAGCGCTTCGCGCATCTCGCTCTCGGTCCGCACGATGCCGACCAGCGCCTGCATCGTCTCCTGCAGGTCCTGCTGCACCATGTACGGGTTCTCCCCTTCGGCGCCGCGCTCGAACGGCTCGAGCGCCGCCTGCTCGAGGCGGTCGAGCGCCGCCTGGTTCAGCCGCGGCGCGGCGTGCTCGCGGGCCCACGCGGCCGCGAATTCGCCCGCCCGCTTGCCGAACACGATCAGGTCGGAGAGCGAGTTGCCGCCCAGCCGGTTGGCGCCGTTGATGCCCGACGCGCACTCGCCCGCCGCGAACAGGCCAGGCACGGCGGACATCTGCGTGTCGCCGTCAACGCGCACCCCGCCCATGATGTAGTGCGTCGTCGGCCCGATTTCCATCGGCTCCCTCGTGATGTCGAGATCGGCGAGCTGCTTGAACTGGTGGTACATGCTCGGGAGCTTCCGCTTGATGTGCTCCTCCGCGTTCGGCATCTTCTCCCTGATCCACGCGATGTCGAGAAAGACGCCGCCGTGCGGCGATCCGCGGCCGGCCTTGACTTCGTGGGTGATGCACCGCGCCACGTGGTCGCGCGTCAGCAGCTCGGGCGGACGACGGGCGCTCTTATCGCCCGTGACGTAGCGCCAGCCCTCTTCCGGGTCCGAGGCCGTCTGCGGCTTGTAGTTGTCGGGAATGTCGTCGAACATGAAGCGGCGCCCCTCGCTGTTCTTCAGGATGCCGCCTTCCCCGCGGACGCCCTCGGTCACCAGCAGGCCCTGCACACTCGGCGGCCAGACCATCCCGGTGGGATGGAACTGGACGAACTCCATGTCGATCAGCTCCGCCCCGGCGCGGTACGCCAGCGCGTGACCGTCGCCGGTGCCTTCCCAGCTGTTGCTCGTGATCTTGTAGGCCCGGCCGATGCCGCCGGTCGCGAGGATGACGGCCTTGGCCGCAAAGGCGTGAAACCGGCCGCGCTCCCGGTCGTAGGCGAGCGCGCCTGCGGCACGGCCGTCGTCCAGCACGAGGTCCACGACCGTGTGCTCCATGTGCACCGTCACGCCCAGATAGATGGTGTGATCCTGGAGCGTGCGGATCAGCTCGAGTCCCGTTCGATCGCCGACGTGGGCGAGCCGCGGGTACCGGTGGCCGCCGAAGTTGCGCTGGTTGATCCGTCCGTCCGTCGTCCGATCGAGCACGGCGCCCCACGCTTCCAGCTCGCGCACCCGGTCGGGCGCTTCCTTGGCGTGGATCTCCGCCATGCGCCAGTTGTTCACGTACTGGCCGCCGCGCATCGTGTCGGCGAAGTGCACGCGCCAGTTGTCGCGATCGTCGTTGTGCCCCATCGCCGCGGCCATCCCGCCTTCGGCCATCACCGTGTGCGCCTTGCCGAGCAGCGACTTGCAGATGAGACCGACGGACGCGCCCCCGTTGGCCGCCTCGATCGCCGCGCGCAGGCCGGCCCCGCCCGCCCCGATGATCAGGACGTCGTACGTGTACGTGTCGTGTGGCATCTACTGGAGCGTCTCCTCGAACAGAATGGCGGGCCGCTCGGTCGTCGCGGCCCGAGACATCGCGGACAGCACCCGGCTGGAGTCGTAGCTCCAGCTGCTGATGCCATCCACTACAAGATCCTCAGGTCAGTCCAGATCCCCATCGAGCAGAGCCGAACGTAGACGTCCGCGAAGGCCACCGAGAACAGGCTGAGCCACGCATAGAGCTGATGCCTGGCGTTGAGCGCGCTCGAGCACGCGTAGGCGCGGTCGCACACCGGGTGCTTCGACACCTCGTCATGCGCGCCGCCGACGATGTGCCGCATCACGTGGCAGCCGAGCGTGTAGCCGGTCAGCAGGACGACGTTGACGGCGAGCAGGATCGTGCCGAGGCCGATCCCGAACCGCGTGGCGCCGGTGGCGGCGTCGGTGAACCAGAGCGCCAGCCACACGTCGTACGTCAGGATGAACAGGAAGCCGACGGCGATCCACATGAAATACCGATGGACGTTCTGCAGCACGAGCGGGAACGACCCCTCCCCCCAGTAGCTGCCGCGCGGCTCGCCCACGGCGCACGCCGGCGGATCCGCCCAGAACGACTTGTAGTACGCGCCCCGGTAGTAGTAGCACGTGACGCGAAACAGACCGGGAAACGGCAGGATCAGGAGCGCGGGCGAGAACGGCACCCACGCCGGAATCCACGCGGGCTTCGGACCGAGCCAGGCGTGCGGCGAATCTCCGAAGAGCTCAGGAGAGTAGAACGGCGAGAGATACGGACCGTAGGTGTAATGCGCGTTCTGAAAGGCCGCCCAGGTGGCGTAGACGATGAAGAGGGAGAGACCGACGAAGATCGCAAGCGGCGTGGCCCACCACACGTCGCGGCGGGCCGTCGATCCCAACCCGCGCGACGTGATGGTTACCGGTATGACATCCATCCACACTTCTCCGGAGAGGACGATTGACGACGAGCCAGTCACGGGCTCTCCCAGAATTCCACCCGAGCCCGTGACTGGTTTGCCAGTATTCCTTGGCGCGCTCCGCGCGCCAGGACCGCTGTGCGGCCTCACACATACGACCAAGGCCGCACAGCGGTCCAACCCTGTACCTTAATCGTGGGCCCGTTGAGAAAGCAAGCAACGGACGTGCGCGGGGCGCACGTCAGCGAAGTGAGGGAAGGGACCTATCGCTGAAGAGTGGTGGTTGATATTACAGTGTATAGAGCTGTAATATCTTGGTCATGAAACATTCCACTGCGTCTGCCGCCGCGAT
>JACQTK010000125.1 GCA_016210845.1 Acidobacteriota bacterium
CGGAGCCTCGCCCTTGGCTGGTTGGCAGTATCTGCTTGGCGCGCTCCGCGCGCCTAGGACCGCTATGCGGACTGGCAACGAGTACAAAATTCGCGTTTGGGACCGCATAGCGGTCCAAAGCAGCTCCGATGCGATCGCTGTGCCGTCGAAGTACGCGAGCAGCCCGGTGGCCGACACCGTCGCTGGCGGGTATGTCGAGCCACCTGCGTAGTTGACGCGGTCCAGGATCGGGATCGGCTCCCCGACCAATGTCCAAGAGGAGAGATCCAGTGATTGCGCCAGGAGCCTGCCTCCCCGAGGAATCAGCACAACGCCTGGCGAGGCATAGACGGCCCTTGAATGCGGCGCAGCGGTCCGTTGCCGCCGAAGAGAATGACGCCCGTGCTGCTCCAGGCGCCGCCGTTATACTGGCCGGCATCCGCCAGAGTGACCGGCCGGCTGTCCTGCAGTCCGATGATTTTCAGCTTCCCCTGTGCGAAGAAGCCAACGCTCTCGCCATTCGGCGACCAGAACGGCCCGGAGGCATCGTCGGTCCCAGGGAGTTCCTGAGCGGCCGATGAGTCGAGCGTGCGGACCCATAGCGACGGCTGTCGCCCTGGGCGCGACACGACGATCGCGAGACGCCGGCCGTCCGGCGATAGCGCGAAGTGCGGTGTCCCGGAGGCATAGAACGGGGTGAATATCGCGCCTTCGGGTGGCAGAAGCGACAACTCGAAGCTTTGTGGTTCGGAGCCAGTGGGGCGACGTAGCGTCGCGATGCCAGCGCCGGTTGCGACCAGCAGCGCCGCCGCGATCGCCAGGCCCGCCAGGCGGCGCGAGCTCGCCCAGTGTCGAGATGTGCCCGCCAGCGTGTCCGCTGGCAGCGTCATCCGGTTCGACGACACCCACTCGAGCTCGTGTCGCACGTCACGGGCCGATTGCCAGCGCTCGTCGTGGTCCTTCGCCAGGCATCGCTGGACGAGATGATCGAGCAGGGGCGGCGTGAGCGGCCGCACCGTAGAGACGGGCGGCGGCGTGTCCTTGAGGATCGCGCCAATCAGGCTCGCGTGGCTCTTGCCCTCGAAGGCCCTGCGCCCCGTCAGCATCTCGTACAGCACCGCGCCCAACGCGAAGATATCGGTGCGCGCGTCGGCCTCCTGGCCCTCGAGTTGCTCCGGCGCCATGTACTGGAACGTGCCGAGGATGGTGCCCTGCGCCGTCAGTCCCGGCGTCGTCGTCGGCAGCATCGACAGGTTCACGCCGGCCACCGCCGGTCTTCGCCAGGCCGAAGTCGAGGAGCTTGGCGCCCGCCTTCGTCAGCATGATGTTGCCGGGTTTCAGATCGCGATGGACGATGCCCGCGCGGTGCGCCTTGTCGAGCGCGTCGACAATTTGGATGGCGAATTGGAGCGCCTCCTCGACCGGCAACCCCTTCAGACTCGCGCCGCCCACGCTCTCTGCGAGATGCAGGGGCCGACCGTCAGCTCGGCCCAGCCGCGCGGCGAGCGTCTTGCCCTCGAGCAGCTCCATCACGAGGTAATCGATCGCTTGCCCTGAGCCTGTCGAAGGGTGACGGCCGACGTCGTAAACCGTGCAGATGTGCGGGTGATTCAACGCGGCCACCACGCGCGCCTCGCGCTCGAAGCGCTCGCGGAACTGCGGGTCGGCGGCCAGCGCGTCAGGCAGAACCTTGATGGCCACGTCCCGCCCGAGGCGGGGATCGCGTGCTCGATAGACTTCGCCCATCCCGCCTGCGCCAAGCGGGGCGGCCACCTCGTAGGGCCCGAGTCGGGTACCGGCGCGCAGCGTCATCGGGGAGCGAGCACGCCGATTGTGCCACGAACCCCGGTACGACGAAACGTCAACCCGGCTTGAAAAAACGTCAAACCAAGACAGCGGCGACGATGGTATCGTCGTCAGGGAATACAGGGGTTTCCGCGAGAATCGCCCGGCCTCCGATACGGCACAGCTCGTGCTCCCAGAGGTGCTCGGCTCGAGCCTGATTGGAGGAGGGATGCCGAAGGAGTTGGAAGAGCGAGTCACGCAGCTGGAAGCACAAATGGAGCACCAGGCGGAGCGGGTGAATGACGTGCGTGATGCCGTATCGAGCCTGCGGCAGGATATGATTCATCGCTTCGAACAGGTGGATCGGCGGTTCGAGCAGGTTCACGAGGAGATGACTCGCCGTTTCGAACAAGTAGACCGCCGATTCGAGCAGGTGGACCGTGGATTCGAGCTGATGGACCGGAAGATGGACCGTCATGTCATCTGGCTCGTCGGCGTCATGACCACTGGATTCATCGCGACGATGACAGCGCTCACACGCTTCGTGTTCAGATAGGTGACCAGGCTGCTCGTGCCGCTGCTCGTGCTTGTCGCGGTCATCGTGGGTGCCTCCGCTCAAGTCCGGCCATCGTTCACCGTCGTCGAGGCCACCATCGCCGAGATGCGCCGCGCGATGGAAGACGGTCGGGTCACCTCGCGCGATCTGGTGCTGCAATCGCTCACCCGCATCGCACTCTACGAGGACCGGCTCAACGCGATCATCACCGTCAATCCCCGAGCGCTCGAGGAGGCTGGGGAACGCGACCGCGAGCGGGCCGCTGGACGCGTGCGCGGGCCGCTCCACGGCATTCCCATCGCGCTGAAGGACAACATCCACACCACGGACATACGAACGACGGGCGGCGCGCTGGCCTTCGCCGATCTGGTTCCGCCGTACGACGCGACGGTCACCCGACACCTGCGCGAGGCGGGCGCCATCATCCTCGCCAAGACGCAGATGACCGAGCTGGCCAACTGGGTCACCGTCGGCATGCCGACCAACTACAACAGCCTGACGGGCTACGGCTTCAATCCGTACGATCCGCGCCGCGATCCGCGGCGGGCCACCGCCGACGGCCGTCCCGCGCTCGCCACGGGCGGCTCGAGCTCCGGCGTCGGCACGGCGGTGAGCTTCTGGGCCGCCAGCGTGGGCACCGAGACGTCGGGCTCGATCCTCAGCCCCACGAACCAGAACATGCTGGTCGGCATCAAGCCGACCGTCGGGCGCGTGAGCCGCTACGGCATCATTCCGATCACCGCCGATCAGGACACGGCGGGCCCGATGGCGCGAACCGTGGCCGACGCGGCCCTCATGCTGGGCGCGATGGAAGGCGCCTCGCCCGACCCGAACGATTCCGCCACGACCGCCTGCACGCCCCCGCCGGATCGCGACTACACGCGCTTTCTGGACGCGGGCGCGCTCAAGGGCGCCCGCATCGGCATTCCGCGCGCGTTCTTCTACGATCGCGTGACGCCGCCACGATCGGGGGAACCGCGCGGCGGCCTGAACCCCGATCAGCGCGAGGCGATCGACGAGGCCATCGCGGTGCTGCGCGCGCAGGGGGCGGAGATCGTCGATCCCGCCGACATCCCCAGCGTCCTCGATCCCGATCCGGACAAGAATTTTCTCACGTGGAATATCTGCGCCGGTCCCGACAACGCCAAGGGTCGGGACGCCGGCTGCTCGACGGTCTTCAAGTACGGCATGAAGCGGGATTTCGACGCGTGGCTCGCGTCGCTCGGCCCGGCCGCACCCGTGAAGACGCTGACGGAGCTGCGCGAGTGGAACCTGGCGCACCGCGACGCGGGTACGCTGAAGTACGGTCAGTCGAACCTGGACATCTCGGACGAGATGGACGTGGCCGCCGACCGGGCGCGCCATGAGGCGGACCGGAAGAAGGATGTGTTCCTGAGCGCGACGCACGGGATCGACGAAGCGATGCAGACCCACCGCCTGGACGCCCTGCTGTTCCCCGGACCGGGCGGGGCGGCGCTGGCCGCCAGGCCTGGCTACCCCACCGTGATGGTCCCGTTCGCCATGGTGCCGAACCCGCCCGCGCCTGCGTTTCCGGACGGGTTTGGCGCCCGGCCGGCGCCATTCGGGGTCAGCTTCACGGCGGGCGCGTGCAGCGAGCCGCGCCTCATCGCCCTGGCGTACGCCTTCGAGCAGGCCACGACACGCCGCGTGCCACCGCCGCTGTTTCCCTAGACCTCGCGGGGGTGTCGGGCGTCTAATACAGGCAGGGGCAGGAAAGGGGGGTCGCCATGATCCTGGGTCTGCACGACATGATCGGTGCTCTGACGCACTACACGCAGGAGCACGTGACCGCGGACGGCGCCGGATGGATTCTGCTGCTGGACGGAATCCTGCTCATCCCTTTGATTTTCGCAGTGTTCTTCTATCCGGCGGCCGTGCTGATCGGCGTCGGGGCCGCGCTGCTGCTGACGGTCGGATTTGTGGGGCTGCTGCACGTGCTGCAGCGCCATCGGCAGCACGTCGGGCATTAGAGGGCGCCGGCTGAGGGCGCGGCTGAAGCCTGCGCTCTACAGGTGGAAGGAACCGTTACCTGTAGAGCGGCGGCTTCAGCCGCCGCGATCAGGGCACCGCGGATCCGGCGGGCAACACGGCCGGGACCTGCGGCTGCGTGCCGTTGATGAACGCCTCCTGGATGCCCGAGTCGAGCGTCATGAAGACGATGTTGCCAGGCGCCTCGAACTCAGGAGGGTTCTGCCGGTCGCCGCGGGCGTCGATGTAGGCGCGCATGAAGTCCATCCAGATCGGCAGCGCCGCCGTGGCGCCCGTCTCGGGCTCGCCGAGCGGCTTCTTCTCGTCGTAGCCCACCCACACGCCCACCGTGATGTTCGGATCGAACCCGACGAACCACGCATCGGTGTAGTCGTCGACCGTCCCTGTCTTGCCCCCCAGCGGCCAGTCGAGCGCCCGCGCGGCGGCGCCCGTGCCGCGCAGCACGACGCCGCGCAACAGGTGCGTCATCACGAACGCCGTGTCGGCGCGGATCGCTTCGTGCGGCCGCGGCCGATGCTCCTCGAGGATGTTCCCCTCGCGATCGGCGATCGAAGCGACGGCGTACGGCTCCATGCGGACGCCGTGGTTCGGAAACGCGGAATAGGCGCTCGTCATTTCCAGGAGCGTCGCCTCCACGGCGCCGAGGGCCACCGAGAGAAACGGCGGATACTGGGCGCGGAACCCGAACCGTTTGGCGTACGCGATCACCTGCTCGGGGCCCATTTCTGCCATGGCCTTGACCGCCGGCACGTTGCGCGACTGCTCGAGCGCCCGGCGCAGCGTCACGGGCCCCTCGAACTTCCTGTCGTAGTTGCCAGGCGAATACGGCGGCTGATCCGGACCCACGTCGTAGGCCACCGGCTCGTCGATGTAGATCGAGACCGGCGTGTACCCGCGATCGATCGCGGCGGTATAGACGATCGGCTTGAACAACGAGCCCACCTGCCGCTGCGCCTGGACGGCTCGATTGAACTTGCTGCGGGCGAAGCTCACGCCGCCGATCATGGCCCGGATCTGCCCCGTCCGGTTGTCGATAGCCAGCAGCGCGCCTTCGACCGCGGGCTCCTGCTCGAGCACGACGCTGGCGGGCGCGCCGTTGGCGACGCTGCGCACGTCCACCTCGATGAGATCGCCGACCTCGAAGAGATCCGCCGCCGAGCGGCGCCGCGTCCAGGCGAAGGCGCTTGGCGGCAGCTCGAGCGTGGCGCTCCCTATCCGCACGCGCGCGCCTGCGCCGTTGCCGAGTGAGGTGACCACGGCCGGCACGATGTCTCCGACGCCGATCGATCGCGACCACCGGTCGCTCCTGAAGCCGTCGAGCGTACGGCCTTCCGCCAGCACGTTGCGCGCCGGCCGCCGGTACCCCGCGCGACGCTTGTCGAGCCGCCGCAGCCCCCGGTCGAGCGCCACGTTGGCCGCCGCCTGCAGCTCCGCGTCGAGCGTTGTCTGCACGCGCAGCCCCGCCTGATAGAGCGCATCGGCCCCGTAGGCGCGCTCGAGCTCCTTGCGGATCTCCTCCGCGAAGTACGGCGCAATGGACCGCTCGGGCGTCGGCTGACCCCGGACGACGAGCGGCCGGGCGGCGGCCTCGCGGGCCTCATCCCGCGTGATGAAGCCTTCGTCGGCCATGCGGGGGAGGACGTACGTATCTCGCCGGGCCCGCGTCTGGTCCGGATTGACGAAGGGGCTCAGACGCGCGGGCGTCTGAACGATGGCGGCGAGGGTCGCGGCCTCCTCGATCGTGAGGTCCCTGGCCGCCTTGTCGAAGTAGAGACGGGCGCCCGCTTCCACGCCGTACGCCCCGTGCCCCATCGTGACGTGATTGGCGTAGAAGGTGAAGATCTCCCGCTTCGTGTAGCGCTTCTCGATCTGGATGGCGACGAGCGCTTCCTTGATCTTCCGCTCGAGGCCGAGCAGCCCCGATCGCGCAAAGACGCCGCCGCGCATGTAGTCCTGAAGGAAGAGCATCCGGGCCGCCTGCTGGGTGATCGTGCTGGCGCCGAATCGCTGGCCCGTCAGGATGTCGCGGATGGCAGTGACGATGATGCGCGAGACGCTCAGGCCGAAGTGCTGCTCGAAGCCCGCGTCCTCGCTGGCGATGATCGCCTGGCGCAGGACAGGCGCGATGTCGTCATAGCCGATCACGACGCGCCGCTCCGTGGCGAACTCCCCGACGACCTGCCCGTCCCGCGCGAGCAGACGCGTGATCGTGCTCGGCCGGTAGTCGTCGAGCGCGCTGATCTCCGGCAAATCGTCGGCGTAGGCGAAGATCACGCCGCTCACCGTACCGGCCAGCGCGGTGGCCACGAAGAGCGTCAGGAGCCCCGCCAGCCGAGCCACGCGCACGACGACCCGGGGGCCTGGCGGCTGCGTCGTGTGCTCCGGAGGCTTCATCGCGTTGGGCTCAGTATAACTCGATGAGTCCTCGTGGCTTATTGCGCGGGTTCGGGCGGCGCCCGCACGGCCCGCTCTGATCGAGATTGACGATGGTTTACTCAGATTTGATAATACAAACAGCCTAAAAGCGCGGAGACGACATGAGCAAAATCATCGGCATCGATCTGGGCACCACCAACTCGGTTGTGGCGGTCATGGAAGGCGGCGAACCCGTCGTCATCACGAACCCGGAAGGGAGCCGGCTGACGCCCTCGGTCGTCGCGTTCACCAAGACCGGCGAGCGCCTCGTGGGCCAGGTCGCCAAACGCCAGGCCGTCACGAATCCCGAGAACACGGTGTTCTCGATCAAGCGGTTCATGGGGCGGCGGTACGAAGAGGTCACCGAGGAGATGAAGATGGTGCCGTACGCCGTAGCGGCGGTGCCCAACGGCGACGTGCGGGTGAAGATCGGCAGCGAGGAGTACGCCCCGCCGCAGATCTCCGCGATGGTGCTGCAGAAGCTCAAGCAGGCCGCGGAGGAGTACCTCGGACA
Organism: Acidobacteriota bacterium; assembly: GCA_016210845.1. Classification (GTDB taxonomy): domain Bacteria; phylum Acidobacteriota; class Vicinamibacteria; order Vicinamibacterales; family UBA2999; genus JACQTK01. Next base: position 7,260 of record JACQTK010000125.1, read on the forward strand.
GTCGGTCACCAAGGCGGTGATCACCGTCCCCGCGTACTTCAACGACGCGCAGCGCCAGGCGACGAAGGAAGCCGGCAAGATCGCGGGCCTCGAGGTCATGCGCATCGTCAACGAGCCGACCGCCGCCGCGCTGGCGTACGGGCTCGACAAGAAGAAGGACGAGACGATCGCCGTCTACGACTTCGGCGGCGGCACCTTCGACATCTCGATCCTTGAGATCGCCGACGGGGTGTTCAACGTCCGCGCCACCAACGGCGACACCCACCTCGGTGGCGAGGACTTCGACCATGCGATCGTCACCTTCCTCTTGGGCGGGTTCAAGA
>JACQTK010000114.1 GCA_016210845.1 Acidobacteriota bacterium
AGCCTGCGCGTTGCCCAATTCAGCCTGCGCGTTGCCCAATTCAGCCTGCGCGTTGCCCAATTAAGCCTGCGCGTTGCCCAATTCAGCCTGCGCGTTGCCCAATTTCAGACCGCCGCGGCCGTGGCGCCCCACAGTTGCTGGCTCGCGATCCGCGCCCCTTCGGCCATCGCCTCGAGCTTGGCCCACATCACCGACGGGTGCACTCGCCGGTTCAGCTCCTCCTGTGCGAAGCCGCAGTCTGTGCCCGCGATCAGGTTCTCGCGTCCGACGCACGACGCGAACCGCATCAGGCGCTCCGCGACGAGCTCCGGATGCTCCACCACGTTGGTGCCGTGGCTGACGACGCCAGGCACGAGGATCTTGCCAGGCGGCAGCGTGACCTGCTGCCACACCTTCCACTCGTGCTCGTGCCGTGGATTGGCCGCCTCGATCAGATACGCGCCCGCGTTGACCTTCAGGATGAGGTCGACAATTGTCCGCAGCGGCACGTCGGTGGTGTGCGGCCCGGGCCAGCTTCCCCAGCAGACGTGATAGCGGATGCGGTCCTGCGGCAGCCCTTCGAGCGCGTGGTTCAGGATGTCGACGTGCCGCGCCAGCCAGCGGTAGTACTCCTCGAACGTCGCGGGCGGCACCATCCGGTCGTACGTCACCGCGGCGCGGGCATCGTCCACCTGCAGCAGGAACCCCGCGTCGACGATCGCCCGATACTCCGTCCGCAGCGCCTCGGCCAGCGCGACCACCAGCTCCTCGTCGGTCTTGTAGTACTCGTTCTTACGGTCGGGGATCGCGCTGGACGGCGCGGCCACGGGCAGGAACGCCTCATCGACACCCGCCGCCTTGGTGGCGGCCTCGAGGTTGTCGATGTCCCGCTGCAGCTCGAAGAGCCCGTTGTACCGGATCGGCGCCACGCACACGGCATCCTGCCGCGTGACGTTCGACCAGTCCTTGCCGTCGCCGCGCCCTTCCAGCTCGTCGTAGAACTCCTTGAACCGGAGCCGGTCGGCGCCGCGGGCGAAGGGGTTGACGCCCGTGACCTCGCGCAGCTCGAAGCCGCTCAGCCGCTTCAGGGCGTAGAGCGACCAGCTCGTGGACTTGCCGAACTCGCCGTCGTTGGGGACGTCGATGCCTGCCTCGACCTGCCGCGTGACCACGTCGGCCACCGCCTCCTTCAGCGTGTGCTCGAAGGCCTTCTGGTCGACCGGCTGGCCCGCCTGCCGCGCCCGCGCGAATTCGAGCAGGCGAGGCGGGCGGATGAGGCTGCCGGTATGCGTCGTCAGGATGCGGCTCGTGCTGCGCTTCATGCAGGCTCCCCAGGACGGAAGGGCGATTATACAGGCTGCCATGTCAGTGTCGCACGTCAACGCGGGAGGCGCGGGGCGGAATCTGAAGGCCCCGTGTTCACGATCAAGATGGTGTGCGTCGTGCTCGGCGTGATGAACATGGCGTGGCTGAAGCGGCGAGTGGTCCGTGATTCGGCCGCCGTGGCGGGCGGGACGCCGCCGCACGCCAGGCTGGTGGCGCTCACGTCACTGGCGCTCTGGGTTGGCGCCACGACGGCCGGCCGGCTGATGGGGTATCTCGGCCCCGTCAGCGGCATCGATTGAAATTCAGAGTGTGGGGCCGACCCTCAGGTCGGCCCCGGAGGTGAATGGACACCGGCCTGATTCCGCTCGGCGGCCCGCTCCAGGCACTGGCGGCCTGGCTGTCGTCGACGCGGCTGCACGACGTCGCTGCCGGGACGCAGTGGCTCTGGGCGACGATGGAGACGCTGCACTTCCTCGGGCTGGGCCTGCTGGTCGGCACCATCGGCGTGCTGGACTTGCGGCTGCTCGGGGTGGCGCGTCGGCTGCCGCTGGCGCCGTTCGAGCGGCTGGTGCCCTGGGGCGGCGCAGGCTTCGTCCTCAACCTGGCCACGGGCGCCGTCTTCTTCGTCGGCGCGCCGTATCAATACATCTACAACTTCGCCTTCCAGATGAAGGTGCTGTTCATGCTGACGGCGGGGCTCAACATCCTGGCCTTCTATCGATCCGCACCCAGGTTCGCCACGGCATGCGGCTCGTTCCGCGCGATGAAGACGGCCTCTCCGACGGCGTACTCCTTCGTTTCCTTCCCGTTGCCGATCTGAACTTCGAGTCGTGAGCTCGTCAGCGGCACTACCACCAAGTCGTACGGATGGGTGTGCACCATCTCGCGCGCGGCGGGGGCGAACTCGAGGCGCGCTGCGGTGACCTCGGGATTGTCGAGCACCCCCGTGCGGGTCACACCAGGCGGGAGGGGTGCGGGCGCCGCCACGCCACCGGGTACTCGGTCCGGCTTGATGGCGGCCACCACCACCTCGAACGGGGACGTCCCCACGTTGGCCGCCGCATGCCTGAGGTCGCGGCCGATGAACTCCACGTCGCCGGCCGTCAGCCCTCCACGACATGGCAACGCAGGAGACCGGCGACGTCGCGGACCATGGTCTGGGTTGCCGCGAAGCCTTCGGCCACCTTCCGGACATCGTCCCGGACCGATTCCACGTGGGCCTTGAGCGACACGATGTCGGCTTTGGTGGCCATCTGCTCCTGGAGCGCCGCGATCTCGGCTTTGGTGGCCATCTGCTCCTGCAGCGCCGCGATCTCGGTCTTGGTGACCATCTGTCCTCGGAGCGCCGCGATCTCGGCCATGGTGGCCTCGCGGAGCGTGGCGAGCTCGGCTTTCGTTGCCATCTGCTGCCGGACGTCTTCGAGCGCCTGTCGGAGCTCGAGCGCATCACGCCGGATCTCGGCGACCGCCACACGGCTTTCGGCCTGAAACTCTCTGGTCTCGGCCTGGAACCGCTCGAGCCGCTCGTCGAGCGACGGCGGGGCGCTGTCGGGCGGGCGTTCGCGAACCATGAGCCCGGCGCGTGCGCGCCGAGCCTCGATGCCCTGTTCGAGAATGGACTTTATCTCCTCGAGGGCGCGATTGACTCCCTGCACGTCTCTATCGAATTTCTCTCGATCCACGGACGACGACGATGCCATCGTCCGGGGTTCGCGTCAAATCGATACGAGGTTCAATACGAGGTACCTGTGAGGTTCCGTCAATACGAGATTCCGCCAGAATTCGTCTCGCCGAAGGCATCGGTCGGCTACAATCCGCAGATTCGACGTTCGCGATTCATGCCTGTGCCTGTCGCATCCAGACAGTTCTCCCCTGCTCAATTGCTCGCGTTCAGCATCGCCGGGCTTATCGCGGCGGGGACGCTTCTGCTATGGCTGCCCATTTCGGCCGCGCGCGAGCCGCTGTCGCTGGTCGACGCGTTCTTCACCTCCACCTCCGCCGTTTGCGTCACCGGCCTCATCGTCGTCGATACGCCAGTGGACCTGTCGACGTTCGGGCAGCTCGTCGTGCTCCTGCTCATCCAGATCGGGGGGCTGGGCTACATGTCGATCACGACGGTCGTGGCCGTGGCGCTCGGCAAAACGCTGACCATGCACGAGCGCCTGACGCTGCAGGAGGCGCTGAACGTGCAGACGAAGGAAGGGCTGGTACGCTTCGTCTTCTCGGTGTTCAAGCTGACGCTCGTCTTCGAGCTCGTCGGCGCCGCCGTGCTCACCGCACGGTGGCTTGGGGAGATGGGGGCGCCCCGCGCGATGTACTACGCTCTCTTCCATTCGGTGTCGGCATTCAACAACGCGGGCTTCGCGCTGTTCTCCGACAGCCTGATGGGGTTTCGCGGCGACCGGCTGGTGAACCTGGTCGTCATCGGGCTGCTCGTGGCTGGCGGGATTGGGTTCGTCGTGCTCACGGAACTGGGGGCGTGGCGGCGGACCCGCCGCCTGTCGGTCCACACGAGCCTGGTGCTCGGGATGACGAGCGCGCTGATCGTCCTCGCCACGGTCGTGATTCTCGTGCTGGAGTCCGGGAATCCGCGCACGCTTGCCGGTCTGGAGCCAGGAGAGCGGCTGCTGGCCGCGTTGTTCCAGGCGATCACGCCGCGGACGGCGGGATTCAATACCCTGGACATCGGCGCCATGACACCAGCCAGCCAGTTCTTTCTGATGATCCTGATGTTCATCGGCGCGGCTCCCGGCGGGACTGGCGGCGGCGTCAAGATCACCACGTTCGCCATCACGGTGGCGGCGCTCTGGGCGACGGTGCGCGGCATGGAGGAGGCGTCCATCTTCAAGCGTCGTCTCGCCCCCGCGCTGGTGGCGCGCGCGTTCTTCATCGCCCTGATCGCGTTTCTCGCGCTCAACGGCGTGGCGGCGCTCCTGCTCGTCATCGAGGGCCGCGAGCTGCTGCCGACGCTCTTCGAGACGACGTCCGCGTTCGGCACGGTGGGGCTGTCGATGGGCGAAGGCGGCGCGCCCGTGAGTCTGTCCGGACATTTCAGTGACGCGGGCAAGCTCCTGATCGTCGCCATGATCTTCATGGGCCGCGTCGGGCCGCTGACGCTCGCGGTGGCCATCGCGCGCCGCGGCACGCCGGCGCGGATTCGGTATCCCGAAGGCAAGGTGCTCGTCGGATGACGTGCGGGAGGCTGCGGTGAAACGACGGCAGTTCGGCGTGATTGGCCTGGGCCGCTTCGGCGCCGCCATGGCGACGGCGCTGGGGGAGCTCGGGCAGGACGTGATCGGCGTGGACGGCGACGAGGACAAGGTCCGCGAGCTCGCGGACGCGATCTCGCAGGCCATTCAGCTCGACGCCACCGACGAGAGAGCGCTCCGGGCGGCCGGGCTCCAGGACGTGGACGTGGCCGTCGTCTCCATCGGCGAGAACATCGAGTCCAGCCTGCTCGTGGTCATGCAACTGCGCGAGCTGGGCGTCAAGACCATCGTCGCCAAGGCCGTGACGCCGCTGCACGGAAAGATCCTCGAGAAGCTCGGCGTGTCGCGCGTCATCTTCCCCGAGCGCGAGATGGCCGTCCGCGTGGCGCACAGCCTGGCCCTGCCGAACGCGATCGACTACATCGAGCTGTCCAAGGACTTCAGCATCGTGGAAGTCCCCGCGCCGGAGGCGTTCGTCGGCAAGACCCTCAAACAGCTCGAGCTGCGCCCGCGGTACGGGCTGACGCTGGTCGCGATCAAGCGGCAGTCCCACCCGGGGGGACCGGTCGTGACCAACATCACGCCGTCGGCCGAAGAGATGATCAAGGAAGGCGACGTGCTCGCGCTGCTCGGCAGCACGGAGCGGCTCACGGAGCTCGACGCGCTGCTGAAGCGCTAGCTCCGGCGCTCGTCGCGCCGGAGCATGCGCATCAGCTCCACCGGCAGCGGGAAGATGATCGTCGAGTTCTGCTCCGCGGCGATCTCCGTGAGCGTCTGCAGGTAGCGCAGCGTCATGGCCGCAGGCTCGCGGTCGATGATCCCCGCCGCCTGCGACAGCTTCTCGGAGGCGATCAGCTCGCCCTCCGCGTGGATGATCTTCGCGCGCTTCTCGCGCTCCGCCTCGGCCTGCCGCGCCATCGCCCGCTGCATGTCCTGCGGCAGATCGACGTGCTTGACCTCCACCGCCGAGACCTTGATGCCCCAGGGATCGGTCTGCTTGTCCAGGATCGTCTGCAGCTCGTGGTTGAGCCGGTCGCGCTCTGCGAGCAGATCGTCCAGCTCCGCCTGGCCGAGCACGCTTCGCAGCGTCGTCTGCGAGAGCTGCGATGTGGCGTACATGTAGTTCTCGACCTCGACGACCGCGCGCCTCGGCACCAGGACGCGGAAGTACACCACCGCGTTCACCTTCACCGAGACGTAGTCGCGCGTGATGATGTCCTGCGGCGGCACGTCGAGGACGACCGTGCGCAGGCTGATGCGCACCATCCGGTCGATGGGCCGGAACACCAGCACGATCCCGGGCCCCTTCGGCCGGGGCAGCAGCTTGCCGAGGCGGAAGATGACGCCTCGTTCGTACTCGGCGAGGATCTGGATGGAGCTGATCAGATAGAGGACGACGATGATCGTCAGAATCAGTGTCGGGGAGAGCTCCATAAGCTAATCTCCTTCGCGCGCGGTCGCGCTCGAGGGTTCCACGATGAGGGTGAGGCCCTTGACGGCAACGACGCGCACGGTCTGCCCGGCAGCCACGGGCGTCTGGCTCGACGCGCGCCACATCTCCCCGTGTACGTCGACATAGCCCGACGCGCCGGGCTCGAGGGCCTCGCGAGTCCGCGCTTCGAGGCCGATCATGCCTTCGATGCCCGTGACCGGCACCAGGCGCTGCGCGCCGAAGGCCAGCCGCCCCAGGAAGAGCACGATCGCCGCCAGCCCGAGCGCCGTGGCGACGACCACCCCGAGCTGGATCTCCACGCCAGGGACCGACTCGCGCGTCACCATCACCGAGCCGACGAGGAGGCTGATCGCCCCGCCGATGCCCAGGGCGCCGAAGCTCGGCACCTTCAGCTCCAGCAGCAGCAGTCCAATCCCGAACGCAATCAACAGCAGCCCGGTGGTGCTCACGGGCAGGATCTGGAACGCGAAGAAGGCGAGCAGCAGGCACACCCCCCCAGCCACGCCAGGCACGATGGCACCCGGGTTCCACAGTTCGATCGTGAGGCCAAGCATTCCGAGCGTCAGCAGGAAGTAGGCGATCTGCGGATGGGCGATCGCGCCGAGGAACCGCTGACGGCGCGTCATGTCGATCTGCCGCCGTTCCGCGTCCGCGGTGTGGAGCGTCGCGGGCCGGCCGTCGAAGCGCGTGATCGTCCGGCCGTCGAGCATGCGCAGCAGCTCCTCCACGTCGCCCGCCGTGACGTCGATGAGCGGCGGGCTGGCCTGCAGCGCCTCACGGTCCGTGAACGCCCGGCTCTCCATGACCGCCTCGGCGGCGAGCATCACGTTGCGGTTGCGCGCCTCGGCGAGCGAGCGCACGTAGGCCGCGGCGTCCTCGGCGGCCTTCTGCGACATCGTCTCGTCGGGCGTCTCACCGGTGGCCGACACCGGATGCGCTGCGCCGATGTGCGTCCCGGGCGCCATGGCCGCCACGTCGGCCGCCATCATCAGGATGAAGCCCGCGGAGGCGGCGCGGCTCCCTGACGGCCCGACGAACACCACCACGGGTGCGCGGGACGTGATCATGCGCGAGACGATGGTCCGGGTGGAATCGAGCAGGCCTCCCGGTGTCCGCAGAATGATGATGACGATCTCGGCGCTCGAGGTGTCGGCCTCGTCGATCACCTGGGTAAGGTATTCCGCGGAGATCGGGTGGATGATGCCGTCCAGCTCGGCCACGATCGCCAGGGGCCGATCGCTGGAGGTGGACTGGCCGATCCCGATCGCGCCCCCGTGGGACAGCAGGGCGGCCGCGAGCAGCGCGAAGCGCATCCTCGCCATACGACGATTATCCCGTTATGCGGCTCGAAACGGTAGACTTCTGTAACGTGCGCGTCCTCGCGTCGATTCTCACGCTTGCGCTGCTGACACTCCCGCCAATCAGCGGACAGGAGGAGCTCAGGCCGACCGTCATCCTGATCTCCTTCGACGGCTGGCGGTGGGACTACGACACCAAGGCGCCCGCACCGAACCTCCGGAGCCTCGTGGCGCGCGGCGTGCGCGCCCGGAATCTCGTTCCAAGCTTCCCCTCCAAGACGTTCCCCAACCACTATTCGATCGTGACGGGCCTCTACCCCGGTCATCACGGCATCGTCGCCAACAACATCAAGGATCCCGCCACGGGGCGCACCTTCGCCATGACGAAGCGGGAGGAGGTCGGCGCTCCGATGTGGTGGGGCGGCGAGCCGATCTGGGTGGCGATCGAGCGCGCTGGGCAGTCGAGCGGCGCGATGTTCTGGGTGGGGTCGGAAGCGCCGATCGCAGGCGTCCACCCCCGATTCTGGAAGCCGTACGATGAAGACGTTCCAGGCGCCGAGCGCGTCGATCAGGTGCTGCAGTGGCTCGACCTGCCGAGCGCCGGGCGTCCGACGTTCCTCACGCTGTACTTCGAGGATCCTGACACGGCGGGTCATGACGAGGGACCGGATTCGCAGGCGGTGCGCGAGGCCATCATGCGGGCCGACGGCTACCTGGGACGCCTGCTGCGCGGCCTTGAGCAGCGCACCCTCCTGGACGAGGTCAACATCATCGTGGTGTCCGACCACGGCATGTCGCCCGTCAGCCTGGACAGGGTCGTGGTGATCGACGACTACATCTCGCTCGACGACGTCGAGATCGTCGACATCAACCCCACGCTGGGCATCTTTCCCAGAGCGGGCAGGGAAGAGGCCGTGTACCGCGCGCTGGCCGACGCGCACTCGCGGCTCAGCGTCTACCGCCGCGAGGCGACGCCAGAGCGGTGGCACTACCGCGATCATCCTCGCATTCCGCCCATCGTGGGCGTGGCTGACGAGGGGTGGCAGGTGCTGCGGCGCCGCACGCTCGCCGACATGCGTGCGGGCCGCACGCGCGCCGCACGCGGGCAGCACGGGTACGACCCGCTGGTGATGGCCATGCGCGGTGTCTTCGTGGCGGCTGGCCCCGCGTTCAAGCGCGGCGTGACCGTGGCGCCGTTCGAGAACGTCTCGATCTACGACGCCATGACGGCGATTCTCGGCGTGACCGCGGCGAGCAACGACGGCGACCCCGCCGTCGCGCGATCGCTTCTGCGGTAGCGGCCGGGCGACGCGCGTATGCCGGAACCAGCAGTCCTCGCGCGAATCCGGACCTTCTTGCTCGTCACCTTCGCGCTTGGCGCCGCGGGCACCAGCGCGGAGCTGCTGCTGCTCCGGCATTTCGGGTCGATGTGGGAAGCTGTGCCGCTGGTTCTGCTGGGCGTCGGGCTGCTGACCTCGATCTGGCACGCCGCCGCCCCGTGCCGCGCGAGCGTGCTCGTGCTCCAGACGACGATGGTGCTGTTTCTCGCGTCGGGCGGCATCGGCATCGGCCTCCACTACGACGGCAACGTCGACCTCCACAGGGAGCGATTGCCGGATGCCGGCGGCACCGAGCTGATCAGCGGGACCTTGACGGGAACGATTCCGGTGCTGGCCCCAGGCGCGATGACGCTGCTGGGCCTGGTCGGCCTCGCGCACGCCTACCGGCACCCCTGCCTGACGGCCCCTTCACGTCAGTGATCTTGCAACCGCCTCCTCGGACGAACGAGCCAAGGGTTCGCCCTTGATATCCACATCGAGGAGGAACGATGAAGACGATTGGACTGGTGCGCGATCACTCGCGCGGCCAACGCCCTGCCGACCACGAGGCAGCACCTCGAGGAGGCGCGGCGCATCAACGCCCAGCCTGACGAGTCGCCAGACGAGCCGCTGACGCCTCTTCGCATGGTCCCACGCGAGCAGAGCGGCGAGAAACGGAATGCAGGGGCCGACCCTCAGGTCGGCCCGACGTACATCGACCGCACCGTCATCTCGCGGTGATCGAGTCCGGCCGCCCGGTCGAGCCGCCGCAGCAGCGGCGGGAGGTCGACGGCAAATCGCCACTCGTCCGAGCGGCCTCCGACGGTGCGAACGCGCGCGGCCATCGAGTCCCACCAGGGCGCCACGGCCCGGGCCACGGGCTCCAGCACGAGGACGCGGATGCCCCGCCCGGCCGCCTCGATCAGCTGGTCCTCGAGGCGGGTTCTCATCGGATCGGGCAGCTCGTTCAGCACGTAGGCGGCCATGATGCCGCCGCCGACCCGCGTGGGCGGCAGTCGTGCGATCGTGGCCAGATGAGCGCGGCCGCGAAGGCCAAGCTGGCAGTACGTCCATCGAGCCTCGTTCACCGCCCACCGGTGGCGATCGAGGCCCGTGATGGGGGAGCCGCCTGCAGCGAGGGCCCAGGCTGCGCCCGCTGCGCCCGTGCCGCATCCGACGTCGAGAATGGAGGAGGGCGGCGGCGCATCGGCCCCGAGCGTACGGACCACGCGATCGGCGGCGAGGAAGTGGAGCGGCCCGTAGAAGAGCGCGAACGCCGCGCGCTTGCCTGCGCTGTCGAGCGCGGCGCCGCGCATCATGGTGTGCCGCCGCTCGACGTAGGCGGAGGACAATGCACGCAGCGCGCGGGTGAGCTCCGGGACGCGCAGATCGGCGAGGTGCCGCGCCTCGAGCGCCGCAAGCCACTGGTCGAACATGGAATGCGTCATCCTGATCGGGCTGCCCGCCGCGGGCAAGACCACGTTCTACCGCGAGCGGTTCGCCGCCACCCACGATCATGTCAGCAAGGACCTGATGCGCAACGTGCGGCGGCCCCAGCGCCGCCAGGAGCAGCTGGTCTCCGAAGGGCTGACGCAGGGCCGATCCGTCGTCGTCGACGACACCAATCCGAGCGTGGCCGTCCGCGCGCCGCTGATTGCCCTCGCCCGCGCCCATGGCGCGTCCGTGGTCGGTTACTACTTTCCGACAGACGCCGCCGACGCCCTCCGGCGCAACCGCGCGCGCGAGGGCCGCGCACGCGTGCCCGACGTGGCCATCTTCACGGCCCGCACGCGGCTGGAGCCGCCGTCGCTCGCGGAAGGGTTCGATCGCCTGTTCGTCGTGCGGTTGAACGAGCCCGAACGGCGCTTCGAGGTGGCCCGCGCGTGATTATTCCAGGTGCAGGCGCAGGTGTGGCGAACGGGCAACGTCGGGATCCGCGACGGCTTCCGACAGCTCGCGCGACGGCGTGAAGCTCTCGATCTGTTCCGCCGGAGACTCCGTCTGCGTCATCAAGGCCGCCAGCAGGCCCGCCGCCCCAAGGAGGAGTGGTATCGCGGCGTACCGCCGCTCCGACGCGGGGAGGAAGAACGGGGAGAGCACGAGCGCGGCGCATACGGCAACGTCGACGGCGAGGTGCGCCTTCATCGGTATCAGTCGCACCGCTCCTGCCTCGTAGTTGGTCACCATGCAGTTGGCGTGGGCCGCGGCGCCCGCGTTGCGGATGAGGCGGCCCGTGGCTGCGGCGTCCGCCATCATCGGGGGCACGGCCGCGGCCAGGCTGGCCCACGCGTAGTCGATCATCGCGTGCGTCCTGGTCGAGACGCGGCTGGAGGCGCCCCGAACCGTCGTGGTGTCCGCCAGCGACGGCGCCAGGCTCCACGTGGCGCCAGCGATCAGCCCGGACGGCGGCCGGCTGATGTTCGTCTCGGAGCGCGACCGCCTCTCGCTGGATCTGTTCATGGCCGACGCGGAGAGCGGCGAGGTGGTCGGCAAGATCGTCAGCACCGCGGCCGACCCGCACTTCGACAGCCTTCAATACATCCGTTCCGCCGGCGCCTGGGACGCGTCGGGCCGCCGTTTTGCGATGACCGCGTTGAGCGGGAGCCACCCGGTGCTGGTGGTCGTGGATACCGAGGACCCTGACAGTCGCGAGGAGATCCCGCTGGAGGAGGTCGGCGAGGCGTACAACCCGAGCTGGTCCCCGGACGGCGCCCGCATCGTGTTCTCGGGGCTCGAGGGCGGCCTGTCGGATCTCTTCGTCTACACGTTCGCTACGCGTACGCTCGAACGGGTGACGGCCGATCCGTACGCGGATCTCCATCCGGTGTGGTCGCCCGACGGCGGGACGATTGCGTTGGCAACCGACCGCTTCACCACGACGCTCGACGACCTGCGCTTCGGACCGCTGCGGATTGGACTGCTGGAGCTCGAGTCGGGCCTCATCCGACCGCTGTTCGCCGACGCGACCGACGCCGAGCAGGTGAGCCCCCAGTGGTCGCCAGCTGGCGATGCGGTCTACTTCGTGAGCGATCGGTTCCGGAGCCTCGGCGCCGGAGGGCGCGTCAATCTCGGGGGGTTCGTGTTCGAGGTGGCGGCGGCCGCCCCCTTCGATCGCCCGGGCGCCGGATGGACGGCCAGCGTTCTGCTGCGCCCGGGTTTCTGATTCAGCCTGGTACGGGCTCTGCTCACCGACCTGCCGTGCGCCGGTCCGCGGCACGCGTCTGTCTCCCGCCAGCGACAGGTGTCACGAAAACAGTCCGATCAGGCAACGCCCTCGGGGGTGCTGCCGGGGATATCAAAGGACAGCGCTTGGCTGGTTCTTGTCGTGCGCGCGGCGATGGGCGGTGAAAGCGGCGATGACATGGCAGATCCAGCCCAGGAGGCCGCCGGTGCCGATCCAGAGTCCGGGTGTGACGATGAGCCAGAAGATGCCGCGGAGGAAGTCGCCGTTGTAGATCTGGCCCACGCCTGGGATGACGAGGCTGAGCACCGCGGCGATCCCGGGGTGCCGCATGTCGGAGGTCGCGGTCATGTCCGCAGATTACCAGCAGCCACGAGCGCGTCCGCTGGTGGCCGGCGCGCGAGCGCGCCAGGGAGGCTCCCATGATGGAACGGCGTGATGTCGTCAGCGGTGGACTCCTCGGTTTCACGGCCCTGTTCGGCGGCGGCGCTGCGGACGCGGCGCAGCGCGGCGACAACGCCGACGTCGCGCGGGCGATCGACGACCTGCGCCAGACGCTCGACCGGAAGCTGCCGCCGCCCTTCGCCGAGCTGGCGCAGGTCCGCCAGCAGCAGCGGACCTTCCTGAAGGCGAGCGGGAAGTTTCCGGACTTCATCGAGGTCGGCATCGATGTCTGGGAGCGCGTCTACGACTGGCACGTGCGCTACCAGGTGCCGCCGACGATCGTCGTTCGAGACGATGGGCGGTACACGATGACGTACATGTTCACCACGCTGATCTTGCGTCCGGAATTGATGGACAACTACATCGGGTTCGGCTACGACGCCAGATGAACCAGCCAAGGGCTCGCCCTTGATATCCCGTCGTTCGCAGAGCCGAGCCCTTGGCTGGTTCCCAGTATCTACTCGGCGCGCTCCGCGCGCCTGGGACCGCTATGCGGAGCAGCAACGAGTACAAAATTCTCGTTGGGGGCCGCATAGCGGTCCAAGAACGCGGGGGCCGAAGCCCCCGCGCTACAGATCATTGACGTAGAGCGCAGGCTTCAGCCTGCGCGTGGGGCGTTCTATCGTGCGTCTTCACACGGCGCCCCGCTCAGCGTGACCAGCAGAATGAGCGGCCGCCGTCCCCGCCGTACCAGCGAATGCGCCGTGCCTCGGGGCAGCGACACGAGGCTCCCTGCCGCGAGGGCGGTGTCCCGTGCATCGACGCGCACGGCGCCTTCCCCCGCCACCACGTAGTAGCTGATCTCAGCCGTGTCGTAGAGACGCTCGGGCTGATCCTGATTGAGCTGCACCAGCGTCGTCCGGGTGTTCCCGCTGCAGGCCACCAGCGTCTCGCGGCGCGGCTGATTGCTGGGGATCAGCTCGCGCTCGACGAGATCGACGATCGATAGCGTCTGCGGCTGGCCGGCCGGTCCGACCGGTGGCGGTGGCGGAGGTTCGGGCGGCGGAGGTGGTGGAGGCTCAGGCGGGGGAGGCGCGGGATTGAGCGTCACGTCGACGTCGGCCACCTGTCCCGTGCGAATCGTGATCTCGCGCTCGAAGCGAATCACGTCCTCGCCGCTGAAGCGCAGGCGATACGTGCCGGCTTGCAGCCCGGGGAAGCTGACCTGACCGCTCGCGGTGGTCTCGGCGCTGCGATCCGACGGCCCGAGGATCTCCACGCGCACGCCCGCGAGCGTCGCGCCCGCAGGGTCGGTCACCGTGACCGCCATACCGCTGCGTGCGGGAGCGGCTTGCCCGCGCTGCGCGTGTGCGGCCTGGGCGAAGGCCAGGGTGCCGAGCAGGAGAAGGGCCGCCGCGACCGCGCATCGCATGAGGCGAGTATAATCGTCACTGGCCGCCAGGGGTATCCACGCGGGTTCGTCGGTGGCTGGGTCGCTGGGCAGCTCAGTTGCTGGAGTGGTTGAAGAGCCCCCAGCGACCCAGCCACCCAGCGACCCAATTCGGATTGAGACACACCCTTGGAACCTGATCCGGTTGAAACCGGCGGAGGGAGAGCGGCGATCCAGGCCTTCCGGATCCCCGCCTTGCAGTTGCGGATGATCGACTTCAGCACCGCCTACCCGAACTCGCGTAAGGTCTACGAAGATCGCGTCGTTCCGCTCGCGCCCGGTGGACCCACGATCACTCTGCGCGTCCCCATGCGCGAGGTGGCGCTCAGCGGGGGCGAGCCGCCCATCCGGCTCTACGACACCAGCGGCCCCTCGACGGGGCTCGGGGCAGGCCTTGCGGAGTACGACCTGCACGCGGGGCTGCCCAAGGTGCGCGAACCGTGGATCGAAGCGCGTCGGAGGCGAGGGTTTGTCGGCACGCAGCTTTACTACGCGCGCCGCGGCGAGATCACGCCGGAGATGGAGTTCGTCGCGCTGCGCGAGGGCCTGGCGCCCGAGCTGATCCGCGACGAGATCGCGCGCGGGCGCGCGATCCTCCCCGCGAACATCCGGCACCTCGAGCTCGAGCCGATGATCATCGGCCGCAACTTCCTGGTGAAGATCAACGCCAACATCGGCAATTCCGCCGTGCGCTCGTCGATTCAGGACGAGGTCGAGAAGCTGCAGTGGGCGACGCTCTGGGGCGCCGACACCGTGATGGACCTGTCGACGGGCAAGGACATCCACGAGACGCGCGAGTGGATCATCCGCAACTCGCCCGTGCCGATCGGGACCGTGCCGATCTACCAGGCGCTGGAGAAGGCTGGCGGGCGTCCCGAGGACCTCACGTGGGAGGTCTATCGCGACACGCTCATCGAGCAGTGCGAGCAGGGCGTGGACTACTTCACCGTGCACGCGGCCGTCCTGCTGCGCTACGTCCCGCTGACGGCGGCCCGCGTCACGGGCATCGTCTCACGGGGCGGCTCGATCCTGGCGAAATGGTGCCTGGCGCATCACCAGGAGAACTTCCTCTACACGCGCTTCCACGAGATCTGCGAGATCATGCGGGCGTACGACGTCTCGTTCTCGCTCGGCGACGGCCTGCGGCCAGGCTCGATCGCGGACGCCAACGACGCGGCGCAATTCGCCGAGCTGAAAACGCAGGGTGAGCTGACGAAGATCGCCTGGGAGTACGACGTCCAGGTGATGAACGAGGGGCCCGGCCACATTCCCATGCATCTCATCAAGGAGAACATGGAGAAGCAGCTCGAGTGGTGCGACGAGGCGCCCTTCTATACG
>JACQTK010000122.1 GCA_016210845.1 Acidobacteriota bacterium
AGCCTGACCCCGGGGCCCCCACGGCGCCTGCGCCGGGGGGTGGCGTGGCTCGCGCCACGAAGGTCGAGCGCATCGCCACGTGGATCGACGCCTGGCGTGGGGAAGTGTACTCGGCGCTCTACGAGAGCGGCCGGGAGGTGGAGCCGCCGACCGTGGCCCGTCCGGAGGCGCTGCTCGCGCGGCTCGTCCGCCCTGAGCCGGGTCGAAGGGCAGGACATCCCACGATGTTCATCGGCGACGGCGCCGCCGCGTATCGCGACCTGATACTGTCCATGCTGGGAGCCGACGCGCGGATGGCGGATCCGGCCGCACCGCTGCTCGCGGGCACGATTGCACGGCTCGCGACCGACGCGGCGCGCGCGGGGCACCGGCCCCCGCCGCACGCCATCCGCCCGCTGTACGTGCGGAGGCCCGACGCCGAGCGCGACCGGGCTGCTCGACGGTCTTAACGTGTGGCGACAGTGCCTTGTACCTGGTGCTTCGTGCCTGGTTGGCGCTGGTGCCTGGTGCCTGGTCGGTACCGGGTTCTCGGGTACCGCACTCCGCACCACCAGAACCAGCCAAGGGCTCGCCCTCGATATCCCGTTGCTTGTGGGTGCGAGCCCTTGGCTGGTTGGCAGTATCTGCTTTGCGCGCTCCGCGCGCTAGGACCGCTATACGGCCGCGCCAACGGGTACAAAATTCTCGTACGGGACCGTATAGCGGTCCAGGCACGCCGCACAACCGAGCACCAGGCACAAAGCACCCCGCACTGACATGGTGGCGATGAAGTACTGGATCGAGCCGCTGGCGGACGAGCGCGACCTGGAAGGCGTGCTCGAGGTGGAAGCGGCATCGTTCACCAATCCGTGGACGCGGGACATGTACGCGTGGGAGCTGCAGAACCGTTCCGTCTGCCACATCTATGTCGTCCGCACGGAGGAGTGCCGCGTGGCCGGCTTCTGCGCCTTCTGGCTGGTGTTCGACGAGATCCACATCAACAACGTGGCGATCCGGCCGGGCTACCGCGCGCAGGGCATCGGCACCGGTCTGTTGCACCACGTGCTCGCGGCCGCGCGGCAGCTCGGGGCGCGCCGCGCGACGCTCGAGGTACGCGCGTCGAACGAGGGCGCGCGGCGGCTCTACGAGCGGCTCGGCTTCTACGTCGCGGGCACGCGGCGCAACTACTACACCCATCCGGTGGAGGACGCGCTCATCCTGTGGAGGGACGAGGACGGACAGCCTCGAGCGGGGGCAGCGACGTCGCACAGTTGACAGGCTGAGGCTGTGGTGTCTGGAATCCCGGCGACCGACTGTGTTAACGTGCCGGTAGACGCGACCGATGTAGAACCTTCTTTCGGACAGGAGGCGCCGCTATGAATGCAGCGGAAGCACAGGAAGTAAAAAGCCTGTTGCTGCAGAGCCACGATCACTATCGCCAGCTCGCCGAACAACATTCTCAGTTGGATCACCGGCTGCACGAGCTGGCCGACAAGCACTACCTCACAGCCTCCGAGCAAGTCGAACAAGTCACCCTCAAGAAGCGCAAACTGGCCCTGAAGGACCAGATGGAGCAGATCGCGCGGGAGTATGCTGGTCGCGTGTAGAGAGGCCCCAGGGCCAAGGCCTCGGGCCTCAGTTCAGAGGCCTCAGCCCTGCTTCCCGACAGTCCTGAGGCCTTGGGCCTGAGGCCTGGGGCCTCCATCCTCCAGCGGTCTCGATGCGTGTTGACCCGGCCGGCTGGCCCTTCATCGGCGCGGCGCTCGCGCTGGCGCTCGTGGCGGCGCTGGCGGCAGGGGGGCTCGCGGGGGCGTTTTTTCTCGGCCTCGGCGGATTCTTTCTCTTGTTCTTCCGCGATCCCGATCGCACGCCCCCGCGAGATCCCTCGGCGGTGGTGGCGCCCGCGGACGGCCGCGTCCTGGTGGCCGGCGCGCCCACGGGGGACACTCTGCCGCCCGGACGTTGGCAACAGATCAGCATCTTTCTCTCGCCGATGGACGTGCACGTGAACCGGATGCCCGTCGGCGGGCGGGTCACCAAGGTGAGGTATCATCCGGGCCGGTTCCTGCCCGCCTACAAGGCAGAGGCGGGAGACCTCAACGAGTACACCGAGGTCTGGCTCGACCATGACGGCGAAGACGTGGTGCTCCGCCAGATCGTCGGCATCCTGGCCCGGCGCATCGTCTGTCGGACCAGGGAGGGCGCGGTCGTCGAGACCGGCGACCGCTTCGGCATCATGAAGTTCGGATCGCGGATGGATGTGTTCGTCCCCGAAACGGCCGATATCCGGGTGCGGGTCGGGGATCGGGCGATCGGCGGGGTGACCGTCATCGCCATGCTGCATGGCCACTGAGCGCAACGACCTCTATCGCTCGCGGATCCGCATGCTGCAGCCGCTGCGGCGGCGGACCGACATTCAGCGCCGCCGCTTTCGCCGCGGTGTGTACCTGCTGCCGAGCATGCTGACCATGGGCAACATGTTCTGCGGCTACGCCTGCATTGTCTATGCGATGCGCGGCGGCTTCGCCACGGCGGCGCTCTTGATCGGCCTGGCCATCGTGCTCGACATGCTCGACGGCCGCATCGCGCGGCTCACGGGCAGCACGAGCGCATTCGGCATCGAGTTCGACTCGCTCGCCGACGTCATCTCGTTCGGCGTGGCACCCGCCATCCTGGCGTTCTCGTGGGGCCTGTACCCGCTCGGACGGCTCGGGTGGGCGGCAGGGTTCCTGTTCGTGGCGGCGGCGGCGGTCCGGCTGGCGCGGTTCAACATTCAATCGGCCGTGCAGGACAAGCGGTACTTCGCAGGCATGCCGAGTCCCGCGGCGGCGGGCGTGCCCGCGGCCACCGTCTACGCCTATCCTTACGGCGTCGACACGTACCCGGAAGCGCTTCCCGTTCTTGCGATGGTCATCGTGCCCGCGCTGCTGATGGTGAGCACGATCCGGTTCCGCAGCTTCAAGACCTTGGATCTCCAGGTGCGGCGCAGCTATCCCGTGCTGATCCTGATCGCGCTGGGTCTCGTGCTGCTGGCCGCGCGCGCCGACATCGTGCTCCTGGTGCTCGCCTACGGCTATCTGGCGTCGGGCTTGATCGGCGTCGCATGGCACCGGTACCGCAAGCGCCGCGGCAAGGACGAGCACGGAGCCGAGGCGGCTGCGAAGGACACCAAGGCTCTATAGGGCCACCTGCGTTAGACTCCTCCCTATGAAGAGAACGCTTGCTGTCATCTGCCTCGGAGTCGTGTGCGGGCCCTGGTACAGCCAGACGCTGCCGGCTCAGGGGACGCCGAGCCTCATCATCACCAACGCCCGGATCCTCGACGGCACCGGCCGCCAGATTCCCCGAGGCGCCGTGGTCGTCCGCGACGGAACGATCGTCTCGGTATCCGACGCCGCGCCGGCCGTCCAGGGGGCCCGAATCATCGACGCCAAGGGCATGACCGTGATGCCAGGCTTCATCGACGGCCATCGCCACGTGATCCGGGGCGACGCCGCGCAGTGGCTCAGCCAGGAGGCACCGGAGCGGATGCGGGAATATCTCGAATCCGGCTTCACCACGATCCTCTCGGCGGGCGACTCGCAGGAGCAGATTCTGGAGCTGCGGCGCCGGCTGCAGGCGGGCGAGATCACCGGCCCGACGCTCATCGTGACGGGTCGCGTGGGGCTGGCGGGCCGTGCGGGCGGAGCCGGCGGGGGCGCGGCGCGCGGCGCGCCGCCCGCTCAGGGCGGTCAAGGTGGAGGCCGCGGCGCGGCCGCCGGGGGTGGCGGGCGCGGCGGCGATCCCGCGAGGTTCGACGTGTCACGGCCGCCGCTGCGTCCAACGGTCGCCGCTCCCGCAATTCCGCACGAGCAGACGCGCGCCGCGGTGCAGGCGCTGGCGAAGGCTGGCGTCGACGCCATCAAGACGGGGATCACCGTGACACCGGGCGGACCCGAAAAGGACACGCTGAAGGTCGTGGTGGAGGAGACCAGGAAGCTCGGGATCCTCACCGTCACGCATGCCGTGACCGTCGAGGACACGCTCGCCGCGGTCGAAGCAGGGGTCGACGTCCTCGTCCACTCGCCGCACATCGGCCGGCTCGACGAGGATCCCGCCGCCGTCGAGAAGATCGCCAAAGCTGGCATCCCGATGATGTCGACGCTCGCGATCTTCGTGCCCCATTTTGCCAGCGACGACAACACGCCGCTGTTCCGCGACAACCTCCCGTTCCCGTGGGACACGCTGTCGAGCGCCGGCCAGGGTCCCGTGAACGCGCGCCTGCTCTGGGAAGCAGGCATTACCTACGGATATGGCACCGACACGAGCTACCACCCGCGGGAATCGCTGCGCCACGAGCTGACGCCGCTCCGGCTGGTGTTCTCCCCGAGGGACATCGTCCGCATTCTCACCCGCAACGCCGCCATGGCCGTCGGCCGCGGCGATCGGATCGGCACGCTCGAGCCAGGCAAGCTGGCGGATCTCGTGCTCATCGATGGCGATCCGCTGGCGGACATCGACGACCTGCTGAACGTGGCGGTGGTGATCAAGGGTGGGAGGGTCGTGGTCGACACGCGATAGCGTTCGGGACCCCTGACAGGGGTCTACACTCGGTCATCACGCCGATCGTGAGCTTCGGCAACGTGCCGACCGGCGCGCCGCGGGAGAACCCCCGACGTGCAGGAGGCGCCCTTCACGCGACCTGGGAGATCGTGCAGACGCCCGGCCGCATTCTGCAGTTCTTCGAGTACCGCCACGACTGGCGGGAGATCTGGATGGACGGGCGCGCGCTCCCCGCGCCGGCCGACGTCGAGCCGAAGTGGAACGGCTACTCGGTGGGCCGCGTCGAGGGCGATACGCTCGTCGTCGAGGCCGTCGGCTGATCCAATCCGGCAACGTGCTCGAACCTTGAGCTAGAACTGGATGTTGACGTTTCTCACGGTCGCCCATCCATTGCCGCGGCAGTCCACGGTACCCGACGATCGTCCGCCCGCGGCGTTGAAGCCCGTGGTGATGTTCTGCTGACATGAGCCCGTCACGGCCCCGGTAAACCTGAAGCCTCCGCCGCTGCGCAGGTCGGCGCTGAAGTTTCCTCCGGTCACGCGGAACGATCCGGATGTCGACAACGACGGATCGCCGTTGATGACGAGATCCCCCTCGCGGCAGTCCGTCAGCGTCGCCGTGATCTGCAGCAGCAGCGTGAACGTGGAGCCGGCCGGATCGTTGCCGGTCATGCTGCCCGACACGCCGACGCTGCCGCCGCCGCTGCAGGCGGCACGTCCGGAAATCTGGACGTTCGTCAGGAGCGGCCGCGCGATCGCACCCGAATCGACATCATTGAACGTGATTCTCGAGAAGGCGTTGGCAATGGCCTCGCTGACCTGGCGTTCCACGCGCAGGATCACCGTTTCGACCTGCTGCTGCGAGATCGGCTGCGGAGCGGGCGGCGTCACCGGCGTCGGCCGCGTGGGCGTCGGGTCATTGCCGCTGCAGGCTGCCGTCAGGCCGAACAGGACGCCGGCCATCAGGATTCGAAGACAGGCATACCGTGTCATGGGACGTTCCTCCTGCCGTACTGGACGGACTCCACTCGTGGTTTTCGCGTCGCGACCGGAGAGAACAAGAAGAACGCGGCCCGCGGAAGGGTGTCTCAGAGGCCGGAACGGGGGTTCGCCACCGGCAGCGTCACTTCGACGCTTGTTCCCTTGTCCCGCTCGCTGGTCACCGCGATCGTCCCGCCGCTGAGCTCGATGTTCCGCTTGGCAATCGGCAGGCCCAGGCCGGTGCCCGTCGTCTTGGTGGAGAAGTAGGGCTCGAACGCGCGGGCCAGGGCCTCGGCGTCCATGCCCGCGCCCGTGTCGGACACGCGGATCCGCACGGAGGAGTCCTCCGAGCGCGCCACCACCGTCAAGGCCCCGAGGCCAGGCATGACGTGCAGCGCGTTCTCGACGATGTTGGTGAGCGAGCGGGCGATGAGCGTGCGGTCGACATAGACGGGCGGGAGATCGGCTGGCACGTCGACATCGAACTGAATCCGATCCTCGAGCCCCGCGCGGTACGGGGCGATCGCTTCGTGCACGAGGTCGGGAACGGGGACCGGCGCCGGCTTGGCCGTCGGCGAGGAGGCGAAGCTCGAGAACTCGGATGCGATCTGGCGGAGCAGCTTCACCTGCGTGAGAATCGTCGCGACGCACTCTTCGAGCACGGGGTGCAGCGGCTGGCCGCGATCGGCGTGCACGCGGCGGAGGTGCTCGGCGTTGAGCTGGATCGGCGTCAGCGGGTTCTTGATCTCGTGCGCCACCTGCCGCGCCATCTCGGCCCACGCTTCGAGACGATGCGTGCGCTCGAGCGCTTTCTGCTGCCGCTGCAGCTCGCCCGCCATCCGGTTGAAGTCCTGGACGAGGCGGCGCAGCTCGTCGGACGAGGTGGCCGCCACGCGCACGTCGAGATCGCCGCGCGCCAGGCGGCGGGTCGCGCGCGTGAGCCGGTTCACGGGATCCGCAATCCGCTCCGCCAGCCAGTAGCCGATCGCCGCGCCGCCGAACACGAACAGCAGCGCCCCGAGCAGCACGCGCCGATCGAGCGTGTCGATTTGCGCCTCGATCTCCCGCTCCCGTGACGTCAGCGGCACGGTGATCATCGCGTCGACGGGACGCGCCGCCATCGAGGTCGCCGCCACGAGGTACGGCTCCAGCTCGCCAACCTGCTCGCGCGTGACCGTGGTGGCTTCGTTCTGCAGCACGAGGGCCCGGTACACGTCGGCGGACGTCCGCGTGGGCAGCAGCCCCGACGCGAACAGGTTGCGCTCGCTCGTGGCCAGCAGCCGCGGCCCGCTGAAGATGTTCACGTCCTGGTCGATGAGGCGGCTCACCCAGACCATCAGGTTGTCGGAGACGCCGACCCCTTGCTCCGCCGCGCGCGGCGTGACGAGGTCCTCGACGACGCGCCGCGCCGCCGACGCGGTGCGGATGGCCTCCTGCTCCACGTTGACGCGGATCTCGTCGGCCACGTAGTTACGCGTGGCCACCGCCAGCGCGACGACGGGCACCACCGTGGCGGCCATGAAGGCCAGCAGGAGCTTCCGGTAGAAGCTCGCCCGCACCTCGCGCATCAGCGCGCGCGCCGTGGTGCCGCGCCTGCTGAACGCGCCGCCGATCGCCGTGACGACGAGCAGCAGCGCGTAGGTGACCCAGGCCAGCACCGTGAGCTCCGCGAGGTTGACCAGATGCTGGAGGGGAGACGGTACCGGAAAGCCGAGCGCGTAGATGCCGCCGCGATCGTTGAGAATGTAGACGTCGTATCGCTCGTCGCCGCGCCGCAGCTCTGCCCAGAGTGGCGTCCGCGACTCCTCGATGCGGGCGAACACGGCATCGTCGAGCGGCCAGGCGGTCACCGCCGAGGCATAGAGCGGCGTACGGCTCCATCCGTAGAACGCGAACTCCACGTCGCGTCCAGACACGCCCTCGCCCCGCAGCAGGTCCGCGGGCCGCATCAGCTCGACATACGGGTTCTGCGACGCGATGAAGGGCAGGTTGGCGTAGTCCAGGATGGCGTGGACGACGATGGAGCCGACGGGACGGCCGTCGGGCGCGCACACCGCGCGGCCCGCGTGCAGGACCCGCCGTTCCACCGCAAAGAAGGGAGAGACCTCCTCGTAGATTTCCCACGCGCAAGCCGTCTCTTCCGACCGCGGCACGGTCGTGAGATCCTCGGGCAGGTTGAAGGCGAACCGGCTGCCGAGCACCCCGTCGGACCCGTACAGCTCCACCGACGAGGTCACCGGGTACGTCGCGAGCCCCGTCACGCGCCACACCTGGAACGCGCGGTCCGTGGGCGCCTCCGTGTCGGGCAGCACGGGCAGCGCCACGAGCTGGGCCAACCCGGGGAAGCGATCGATCTGCTCGAGGCTCTCCTGCAGCAGGCGCTGAATCGTCTGCCGGTGGTCCCGCGCCTGCGGCGCGTGGCGGGCCTCCACGAGCTGCGCCTTGGCCTGCCACGCGAGTTGAAACATCGAGGGGTAGAAAATGACCGCGGGCGCCACGAGCCCGAACGTCATCATCGTCAACCGGAACGCCTGGGACCCGTGGCGGTACCGGGCCTTGAGACGCGTGGCGGCCGTCGCGAGCGCGATTACCGCCGCAGACGCGACGAGCAACGGAAGCTCGCGCCCGGTTGCGGTGTCCGTCGCAAGCTGCCAGACCACCAGGGGCAGCGCCCAGCTGCCGATCGTCGCGACGCGCAGCCACCGGCCGGCACGCGGCACCGACCACCAGACGAGCGCGGCGCGAACGATGGCGACGCCGCAGCCGACCGCCGTCGCGTGCCAGACGATCAGGCCGAGCTGCAGCGCCAAGCGCGTGCCGCTGTCGAGCGGGTGCAGCGACACGTGCAGGAGGTCGAGCGTCGTGCTGGCGACCGTGTCGCGCAGCAGGGCCAAGTACGCGAGGAGCCAGACGGCCAGGACCACACCGGCGCCAGCCTGGGTCCCCAGATAGGCGATCACGGTTCCGGCGCCCGCCACTGGCCGTCGGCGATGCCTCAGATGCACCCGCGCGGCCTCCACCGCAAACAGCAGCAAGGCCACCATGCCGCCAGTGGTCACGGCGGTCAGCAGGAAGTCGAAGGGCGAGGTCGTCAGCGGACGGAGTAGAGACGAGGCGTAGTCGATGCTCGAGAAGAGCGCGGCACCGGACCAGTCCGCCGGAGACGCGAGACGGAGAAGCAGCCGTCCGCCCACGGCCGATGCCGCCACGAGCGCGACCGCGAGCGCGTAGGGAGCGGCGCGCGCGCGGCGGTTGCGCCAGTCGAGCAACGGTCCGCTGAGCAGGACGACGGAGATCGCCAGGGCGACGAGCGCCAGCGATGCGCTGGCACGCCGCCACCGGTTGCGCGCGCGCGCCAGGTCGGCCGTGGCGACGCTGGCCGTCAGCAGCCGCTCGCCCGAGGGCGCGGGCACCTCGAAGGCGGGGGCCGCCTGGCTGGCGCGCGCGCCTTCGAAGCTCAGTTGCAGGGAGACGGGCGCCACTCGGCTCGGGTACCGAAAGGCATCGGCGCCCGCCGCGGGGGTCGTCGTCGAGGAACCGAGCGAGCGCTCCGTGGCCACGTGCCCCACGCGGACGCCGTCAGCGCCGATCACGGGCGCCACGTAGACCAGGCGCAGCCCCAGCGCACCTGGCGCCAGGAACCAGGCTTCGCGGCCCTGCAGGCGGTCGGCTGGCAGCTCCGATGGGCGCCCTCCCCAGGCCAGCGGCCGGCCGTCCGCGGCGTACACCGTGAGCGCAAAGGCGGCAGCGTCTGCGGGTTGGGACAGCGCCGCATCCGCGGCCTCGAACAGGCGCCGGGCGGCGGTCACATCGCCTCGAGCGGCGGCAGCCACGGAAGGGGCGTCCCCGATGCCGAGCGCCATCAGGCGAAGCGCGCGACCCATCTGGTCGAACGCGCGTTGCACCTCGGCTTCTGCGCGGCCGCGCGCGTCGGCGTCATCGGCGCCCAGAACCGCCCGCTCCACCACACGGCCCGCGATCGCCACGACGAACGCACAGGCGAGACCGGCGGCGGCGATGCGCGCGAGCCGCCGCCAGGGAAACGCGGGCGCCGGGGCCGACGCGTCCGGAAGCCTCACAGTTTGATTGTAGAGGCAGTAGGCAGCGGGCAGTAGGCAGCGGGCAGTAGGCAGTGAGAGTTCGCCCAGCCGAAGAGCGCCGACCCACCGACCGCCTACTGCCCGCTGCCTACTGCCTACTGCCACTGGCGTACTATGAAGCATCCCCCATGACGCGGTTGAAATCGGCCGTCAAGCGAGGGGCGCTGCTCGCGGCGGCCAACTGGCAGGTCACGCTCATCCAGGCCACGGCGGACTCGCTCTTCAAGCTGCTGCTGACGGCGCCGATCGTCGGCGGCATCTTCCTGGTGGCGCTCGCCATCGGCGGCGAGCCCCGGGCGCTCATCTCGCTCGAATGGCGCGAGATGGCTCCCACCATCGTCGCGTCGCTGCTGTCGCAGCCGCTGGTGCTGGCGGCGTTTCTGCTGGCCGTCGCCGTCGTGGCCATCGGCGGCGCGTTCGTCGTGTTTCTCGTCAAGGCAGGGACGGTGGCCACGCTGGTCCAGAGCGATCGGCAGGCGGGCGCCATCGAGGAGCCGCCGCTGCAGGTGGACGACGTGGCGCGCGCGGCCCGTTTTTCCATCGAGGGCTACGTCGAGTCGGCCCGCGCGCTCTTCCCGCGCTACGCGCGTCTGGGCGGCGTGTTGATGGGCGTCTATGTCGCGTCGGGCGCCACGTATCTCGCCCTGATGGCGAACCGCGTGGGCGGAGAGGGGTGGGGGCTCACGGCGCTGATCACCTCCGCGTTCGTCGCGTGGATCACGCTGGTCAACCTGCTCTATCTGCTGGTGCAGATCGTCGTCGCGGCGGAGGACTGCAGCGTCGTGGCGGCGGCCGGCCGTGTGGCCGCGTTCCTGCACAGGGACGGCCTCGCGGTGGGCGCGATCTTCCTGCTCGTCCTGACGCTCGTGGTCGCGGCGACGGG
>JACQTK010000121.1 GCA_016210845.1 Acidobacteriota bacterium
GGCTCTCGCCGAACCCGGCTGACGCCGGGAAGCGCGGCCAGCGCGCGCTCCTCGAGATCGCGGCCCGTCTCGGTCACGGTGAATTCGATGACGTGATCGGCGCCCAGCGACCGAATGAGTTCGCGGGGCGTGCCCAGCGCGATGATCCTGCCGCGATCGACGATCGCCACGCGATCGCAGAGGACCTCGGCCTCGTCCATGTAGTGGGTGGTCAGCAGGATCGTGCCGCCGCGCCCGCGAAACCGCCGCAGCACGTGCCAGAGCTGGCGGCGCGACTGCGGATCGAGCCCGGTGGTCGGCTCGTCCAGGAACAGCAGGTCGGGATCGCCCGCGAGAGCGCACGCCAGCGCCAGCCGCTGCTTCTGCCCGCCCGAGAGCTTCCCCACCCAGCTTCGCCGCTTGACCTCGAGCTCCACCATGTCCACGAGGTCGTCGACCGACGGCCCGCGATGGTAGAACGAGCGGAACAGACGAAGCGTCTCGTCGACGGTGAGCTTTTCCGCGAGCTGCGTTTCCTGGAGCTGGATGCCGAGCCGCTGGCGCAGCTCGCGGTCGTCGGTGGCCCAGCGGAGGCCGAGCACCGTCACGTCGCCCGCGTCGGGCGTCAGCAGGCCTTCGAGGATCTCGATGGTGGTCGTCTTGCCCGCGCCGTTCGGCCCGAGCAGCCCGAAGCACTCGCCTCGCCGCACGCCGAACGAGAGGCCGTCGACCGCCACCACGTCGGCATACCGCTTGGTCAGGCCTTCGCACCAGACGGCGTGCGAGTCGATCGCCACGTCGACATTGTAAGGGCCAAGGCGCGTCGTTCCGAGTCGCGCTCCCGTATTTGAGATAGACTGATCGACTGTGTCGTCCACGGTCCTCATTGCCTCCTCTGAACATCTGCCGGCCTTGAAGGAGCGTGACGACTTCGAAGGGGCGATGGCCTTCGCCGACACGGAGGCGCTGCGCGCGCTGGACGCGATCACGCGGCAGCGGCCGGGCGTCGTCGCCCTCGAGCGGCTGTTCGCGGCCACCTCGCGCGGCGCGGCGCTCATCAACCGCATCAAGGCCGATCCGTCGCTGAGCGGCTGCGAGATCCGCATCGTCGCCCACGACAGCGAGTACGCGCGCGTGTCGCCGCGGCGCCCGGGCGAGGCGGCGGCCGCCGCGCCCGCCGCGGTGGCGGAGGCGCCCCGGCCTGCGGCGGCGGCACCGCTCGATCAACGCGGCACGCGCCGCGCGCCGCGCTTCAAGATGGTCGACGGCGTGGATCTGCAGATCGACGGCAACTCGGCCACGATCGTCGATCTGTCACTCGTGGGCGCGCAGGTCCTCTCGGCCACCATCCTCAAGCCGAACCAGCGCGTGCGGATCTCGCTGGCCGACGGCCCGCGGCCGGCCCGCTTCAGCGGCGCCGTCGCCTGGGCGTCGTTCGAGATTCCCAAGGGCGCGCCGCGCTATCGCGCGGGTGTGGAATTCTTCGACGCGGACCAGGCCGTCATCACGCGATTGATCGAGTCCAAGAAGCGATAACTCACGCCAGCCACCCAGCCGCGCAGCTTCCCTCCCTGAGGATCGTCTCCGCCCGATCGGACCCCGTCGAAATGATGGCGCACGCCACGCCGCTCACCTCCTCGAGCCGCTGCAGATAGCGCCGCGCCTCGGCGGGCAGCTGCTCGAAGCGCGTGGCGCCCTTGGTGGGCGTGGACCAGCCTGGCAACGTCTCGTACACCGGCTCCGCAGTGGCAAGGGGCCGCAAGTCCGCCGGAAACTCTGTGATGGTGCCCGACGGCGTGCGATAGCCCGTGCATACCCGTACTTCCGGCAGGCCGTCCAGCACGTCGAGCTTGGTGAGGGCCAGCGCGTCGAGGCCGTTGATGCGCGCCGAATAGCGGACGACCACGGCGTCGTACCACCCACAGCGCCGCGGCCTGCCGGTCGACGCGCCGTACTCCTGGCCCCCCTCCCGCAGGCGCTCGGCCAACGGCCCCGCCAGCTCGGTCGGCAGCGGGCCCTCGCCCACGCGCGTCGTGTAGGCCTTGGCCACGCCCAGGACGCCGCCAATCGCCTTCGGCGCCACGCCGAGGCCGGTGCAGATGCCGCCAACCGACGCGTTCGACGAGGTGACGAAGGGATAGGTGCCGTGGTCGATGTCGAGCAGCGTCGCCTGTGCCCCCTCGAACAGCACGGCGTTGCCTGCCTGGATCGCACGGGCGAGAAAGAGGGACACATCGGTCACCCACGGCCGGATCCGCTCGCCGAAGGCGACCAGGTGATCGAACACGGGCTTCCAGTCGAGCGTCGAGTCCTTGATGATCCGGTTGCGGGCGCTGACGTTCTCGCGCACCTCCTGCTGGAGCGCGGCGGGGTCGCCGATCAGATCGCAGATCCGGATGCCGCGGCGGCCGATCTTGTCCTCGTACGCGGGCCCGATGCCCCGCGAGGTGGTGCCAATCTTCCGTTCGCCGCGCCGCGCCTCGGACAGCACGTCCAGCTCGCGGTGATACGGCAGGATGACGTGCGCCTTCTCGCTGATGAGCAGACGGCTGTCCACGTCCACACCGACCGCCGCCAGCTCGTCGATCTCCCTGAAGAGCGCCTGCGGATCGATCACGACGCCGTTGCCGATGATGCACGTGACGTCCGGATGCAGGATGCCCGAGGGGATCAGATGCAGCACGAACTTCCGGCCCTGCACGTACACCGTGTGGCCCGCGTTGTGGCCGCCCTGATAGCGGGCGACGGCCGAGAAGTGCGGCGTCAGCATGTCGACGATCTTGCCCTTGCCCTCGTCACCCCACTGCGCGCCGATCACGGCGATGTTCGGCTTCGACATTCGGATCGCTATCGTAATGTACCGCTGTCAAGAACACGAAGACGGATCGGCCACAAAGGCCACGAAGATCACCAAGTCACAAGGCCACAAGCATTATGATCCTTCGTGACCTTTGTGACACTAGCGCGCCAGATCTTGCTTTTTTGCGCAACTCCGGGCGCGTTAGTGTCACGTTCGTGCCAGCGCTGGTCCGAGGACACAGCGCGGCATTCTTTGGTTGCGGCTTGCCGCGCTGTGACACTAACGCGCCATGCCTTGTTTTTTCGCGCAACTCTTGGCGCGTTAGTGTCACGTTCGTGCCAGCGCTGGTCCGAGGACACAGCGCGGCATTCTTTGGTTGCGGCTTGCCGCGCTGTGTCCTTCGTGGCCAGATCGTCTTCGTGGCCTTGACATGATTCTCCTCGACGGCAACTCCCTGACCCTGGATGATCTGGTCGCCATCGCGTACGACGCGGCTCCGATAGGCCTGACCGAGGCGGCGCGCGACCGCGTGCGCGCCGCGCGAGCCGTCGTCGACGAGTTCGCCAGGCGTGACGAGCCGACCTACGGCATCAATACGGGCTTCGGCGGCTTGGCCGAGGTGGCGATTCCGCCCGACTCGCTGGCCGCGCTGCAGGTGAACCTGCTCCGCAGCCACGCCGCGGGCGTGGGCGAGCCGCTCCCGGCGCCCGTCGTCCGCGCCACGATGGCGCTGCGCGCCAACGTGCTGGCCAAAGGGTTCTCGGGCCTCCGGCTCGAAACGCTCGATCTGCTCGTCGAGCTGCTGAACCGACACGTGCATCCAGTGGTGCCGTCGCGCGGGTCGGTGGGCGCCAGCGGCGATCTCGCGCCGCTCGCGCATCTCGCGCTGGTCATGATTGGCGAGGGCGAGGCGTGGCACGGATCCGACAGAGAGCCAGGCGCCGCGGCGCTCCAGCGGGCGAGGCTCTCACCGGTCACGCTGGCGGCCAAGGAGGGGCTGGCGCTCATCAACGGGACGCAGGCGTCCACGGCGCTCCTCGGCCTCACGCTGGCCGGCGCCGCGCGCCTGGCGCGCGCCGCCGACCTTGCCGCGGCGCTCAGCATCGACGGCCTGCAGGGATCGACTCGGCCGTTCGACGCCCGCATCCACGCTGCGCGCGGATTCCGCGGGCAGGCTACCTCAGCCGCCAACCTCGTTGCCCTGCTATCGGATAGCGCCATCAACGCCGCCCACGCCAACTGCGGCCGGGTGCAGGACGCCTACTCCATGCGATGCACGCCGCAGGTCCATGGCGCGGCGCGCGACGCGTTCGAGTTCGGCCAGGCCGTGTTCCGGACCGAGGCCAACGCCGCCACCGACAACCCCATGGTATTCGCCGCCGACCGCGAGATCGTCTCGGGAGGCAACTTTCATGGGGCGCCCGTGGCCCTGGCTGCGGATCTGCTGGCGATCGGCCTCGCCCATCTCGCGACGATCAGCGAGCGCCGCGCCGAACGGCTGGTGAACCCCGCGCTCAGCGGCCTGCCCGCGTTCCTGACGCGGCACGGCGGCCTGGAGTCGGGGCTGATGATGGCGCAGGTCACGGCGGCGGCGCTGGCGTCCGAGGTGAAGACGCTCGCGCATCCCGCCAGCGCCGACACGATTCCCACCTCGGGGAACAAGGAAGACCACGTGAGCATGAGCATGGCGGCTGGGCTGAAGGCCGCACGCGCGCTCGAGCTCGCGCGGCAGGTCGTCGCGGTCGAGCTGCTGTGCGCGTGCCAGGCGATCGATCTGCTCCATCCGCTGCGGTCGTCGCCGCCGCTGATGCGCATCCATGAGTGCATTCGCGCGCGGGTGCCGCCGCTCGAGCACGACCGGCCGCCGTCGCACGATCTCGCGGCGATTACAGAACTGATGGCGTCGGGGGATCTCGAACGCGCATGCGCGCTGAAAGTCAACTGAAAAGTTTTTTCAAAATCATTTGACAAGCTCGCGCGCGCTTCTTAATTTCTGATCGTCCGTTGGGGTCCGTCTTCGCTTCTGCAGCGTCATGACGATTGGCACGCGCATCATCCGGGCGCCACGCGGCTCTGCGCTGACGTGCAAGGGCTGGCCGCAGGAAGCCGCGCTGCGCATGCTGATGAACAACCTCGACCCCGACGTTGCCGAGCGCCCCGACGATCTCGTCGTGTACGGCGGGTCGGGCAAGGCCGCGCGCTCCTGGGAGGCGTTCGACGCGATCGTCGACGAGCTCCGGCGGCTCGAGCCCGACGAGACGCTCGTCGTGCAGTCGGGCAAGCCCGTGGCGGTGTTCCGCACGCATGTCGACGCCCCGCGCGTGCTGATCGCCAACGCGCTGCTCGTGCCCGCCTGGGCCACGTGGGAGACCTTCAGGGACCTCGAGGATCGCGGCCTCACGATGTACGGCCAGATGACGGCGGGCAGCTGGATCTACATCGGAACACAGGGGATTCTGCAGGGAACGTACGAGACTGTCGCCGCCGCTGCGCGGCGCCATTTCGGCGGCTCGTTGAGCGGCCGCGCGGTGGTCACGGCGGGCCTCGGCGGCATGGGCGGCGCCCAGCCGCTGGCTGCCACGATGAACGGCGCCGCCGCGCTGGTCGTCGAAGTGGATCGGCAGCGGATCGCGCGCCGTCTCACCACCGGGTACCTCGACGAGGCCACCACGGATCTGACAGACGCGCTCGACAAGCTTGAAGCATGGCGGCGCCGCGGCGTCGCGCGGTCGATCGGGCTCGAGGCCAACGCCGCCGACGTGCTGCCGGAAATCCTGCACCGTGGCGTCGTTCCGGACGTGCTGACGGATCAAACCTCGGCGCACGACGCGCTCAACGGGTACGTCCCGCACGGCATGTCGCTTGCTGAGGCCCTCGTGCTCCGCGAGCGGCAGCCGCAGACGTACATCGCGCGGGCGATGGCGTCGATGGCACGACACGTGGAGGCGATGCTCGCGCTGCAGGCGCGCGGCGCCGTGACGTTCGACTACGGCAACAACATCCGTGCCCAGGCCAAGCGCGCCGGTGTGGAGAATGCGTTTGACATTCCGGGCTTCGTGCCGGAATATGTGCGTCCTCTCTTCTGTGAAGGCAAAGGCCCGTTCCGCTGGGTTGCACTTTCCGGAGATCCCGACGACATTCGCATGACAGACGAGGCGGCGCTCGACATGTTCGCGGACGACGCCGCGCTGTGCCGCTGGATTGGCCTGGCGCGCGAGCGCGTCGCGTTCCAGGGGCTGCCCGCGCGCATCTGCTGGCTCGGGTACGGCGCGCGCGCGACATTCGGCCTGGCAATCAACGAGCTGGTGCGATCGGGACGCGTCCGTGCGCCCATCGTCATCGGCCGCGACCACCTCGACACGGGGTCCGTGGCCTCGCCGACGCGCGAGACCGAGGGGATGCGCGACGGCAGCGACGCGATTGCCGACTGGCCGATCCTCAACGCGCTGCTGAACGCGTCGGCGGGCGCCACGTGGGTGTCGGTGCACCACGGCGGCGGCGTCGGCATCGGCTATTCGCTGCACGCGGGGATGGTGGTGGTGGCGGATGGGACGCGCGAGGCCGACCGGCGGCTCGAGCGCGTGCTCACGTGCGATCCGGGCATCGGCGTGGCGCGCCATGCCGACGCGGGCTATCCTGAGGCCGTGGCCACGGCCGACGCGCGGGGTATCAGGATCCCAATGGGAGGCAGCCGGAGGCCGTCGGGCCTTCGGAACGGGGGGAAGAACGCATGACGGGCCCACAGGCTGGATTCGAACGTCGGGTGCAGAGCGCCCTCGAGGCCGCGCCATCACGAATCCCGGTGGTGCTGGGGGGCTGCGGCACGGGCCGCACGTGGCTGTTGCAGCGGCTCAGGGATCGCGCCGGCCGGAGCGCAGCGCAGTACATCGACGTGGAGCGGTGCGCCACCACGCCGGAGCGCTTCCTCCAGGCCGTGACCGCCTCGTCTCCGTTCCCCTGGCATGGCGGCGGGCGCACGCCAGCCACGGCACGGGAGGCGTTCGACGCGCTTCGCGCCTTCTTCGATACCGCCCGGGCCCCGGGCGGCGAGCCGTGCACGTTCCTGCTGGACGAGGTGCTGGAGCTGCGAACCTTCGAGAGCTTCCCGGGCCTGCGCCACGTGCTGCGCGATCTGATCGAGTCGCTCTCGGCCAGCGCCAACCGGTTCGTCCTGACCACGCGCTACGTGGCGCGGGCGCACCGCCTGCTGCGCGACGCGACGTCGCGCTTCGAGGTCATGCACCTGCCGCCGCTGTCGGCCGCCGACGTCACGGAGCTGCTGGCGCCGATCTTCGACGGCTACGAGCAGATGCCCACCGACGACCGCGATTATCTGGGCCGGACGGTGCAGGCGCTGACCGACGGCCGGGCCGCCTACGTCCGCGCCATCGGCGAGACGATGGCCCAGATGGGGCGCGGCGCGGACCCGATCAGCGCGCTGACGGCGCTGCTCACGACCGACGGGGCCCTCAATCGCTGGTGCCGCTTCTGCTACGAGCTGCGTCTGCACCGCGCGCGCGGGTACGGCGCGCTCAAGGCCATTCTCGACATCCTCGCCGAAGAGGAGCCGCTCACGCTCACCGAGATCTCGCTCCGGCTGCACCGCACGCCCGGATCGACCAAAGACTATCTCTCGTGGCTAGAGGACGTGGACCTCGTCACCTCGCGACAGAAGCGCTACAGCTTCACCGATCCGCTGCTGCGGCTCTGGGTGCGCCTGCACTGCCGCCCGACGCCGCCTCTCGAGGAGGACGTCGCGCGCGAGGTGCAGCGGTACGCGCTGGCGCGCGTGCCGCAGCCCGAGCCCGCCGCCGCGCTTGCCTATGCGGGCATGGAGGCGACGCCCGAGGAGCGCAAGGGGTGGGGGATTATCGAGATCGATTGACGCGGGGGCTGAAGCCCCCGCGCTACAGGTGGCAGCTCGCCTCGAAGGCGACCATTCCCCTGTAGAGCGCAGGCTTCAGCCTGCGCGATCCGTCAGCCTGCGCGATCGAGGTGCGCGAGCGCCAAGCGCGCCGCCTCCTGCTCCGCCTCCTTCTTCGCGCGGCCCGTTGCGGCGCCGAGCACTTCGCCCTGCACCACCACCTCGATGCTGAACAGCTTCCGGTGGTCGGGGCCCGCCTCGCCCGCCACCCGGTACTCGGGCAGCGGACGTCCGAGCGCCTGCAGCCGCTCCTGCAGCGCCGACTTGTAGTCCTGGCCGACGACCGTCTGCACCGTCCCCGCCTCGATGGCGTCGGTGAGCTCGCGCTCGAGGAAGGCCGCCGCCGCGCTCAGCCCGCCGTCGAGGTAGACGGCGGCAATCAACGCCTCGTACGTATCGGCCAGCAGCGCCTGCTTGAACCGTCCGCCCGTCTTCTCCTCCCCCCGGCCGAGGATCAGGTGCTCACCCAGCCGCAGCCGCTCGGCGTGGCGCGCCAGCGACTGCGTCGACACGACAGCCGCCTTGATCTTGGACTTCTGTCCTTCGGTATAGGCGGGATACATGCGGAAGAGCGCCTCGGCCACGACGAGGCCGAGCACGGCGTCACCGAGGAACTCGAGCGACTCGTTGTCGATCACCCCACCCGAGGCGTCCTCGGCCGCGCGGGATTTGTGCGTGAGCGCGTGCTCGAGCAGGCCGCGGTCGCGGAACCGGTAGCCAATTCGACGCTGGAGCTCCTCGAACTCGTCGCGGAGCCTGACGACCTTGGTGCCGACGTCCTCGCGATGGCTCTCGATGATCCGGCGGGCCTCGTCGGCCGCCTCCGCGGCCACGGCGATGCGGATCTCGCCGAACGGATTCACGGCCATCGGCCAGATGTGCTGCGGGTTGCCCGAGACGCGAAAGGCCGCGATGCCGTGGCTGTCGAGCAGCGCCATGACCACGCTGGCCTCGATGTCCGACGTGGTGGTGAAGACGATGATGGGTTCCGCCATGCCGCTCGGGCCGGCCCGAAGGCCGGCCCCTGTCTTCATTGTCGCTGAAGGCCGGCCCCGACCTGCTCCAAATCTCGTAGAGGCGGATCTTCAGGTCCGCCTCGCCCCTCCACGCGCAGCAGCAGCATCGTCATGTCGTCGTGCTGCGGCGCCGTTCCCACGAACGACCGGATCTCGCGCAGGATCCGCTCGCGCAGCTCGTCGAAGGGCAGGTCGCCGTGCTCCTCGATGAGCGCGCCCAGACGGCTGTCGCCGAAGTAGTCGCCCGACGCGTTCATCGCCTCCGTGATGCCGTCGGTGTACAGGACGAAGAGGTCGCCGCGGCCGATGGGCACCGTGACCTCCTCCAGCAGGCTGTTGAACATCTCTCCGTTGTCGATCTGGAGGCCGAGCACCAGACCGTCCGGCATCAGCACCTGGACGCGCCGCTCGCGGCGGGCGGGCCCTGGCAGATAGAGGAGGGGGCAGTGGCCCGCCCTGGCGTGCGTGAGCGTGCCCGCCTCCAGGTCGGCCACCGCGTAGGTGATGGTAATGAAGCTGCGCTTGTCGAGGTGGCGCGAGATGATGCGGTTGGCATCGATCAGCAGCTGCCGCGGCGAGCGGTGGAGCTCGCTCAGCGCGAAGATGAGCCCCTTGAGCTCGGCCATGTACAGCGCGGCCGAGGTCCCCTTCCCAGCCACGTCGGCGATGAGGATTCCGAGGCGGTGCTCGTCGATCGGGAGGACGTCGTAGTAGTCGCCGCCCACCTCGCGCGCGGGCTCGCAGTGCGCGGTCAGCTCCAGCCCTGGCATGCGCAGCGGCCCCTGCGGCAGCAGCGACATCTGGATGTCGCGCGCGATCCGCAGCTCCTGCTCCAGCCGCTCCTTCTCCGCCTTCTGCTGGAGCAGCTCTTCGATGCTGGCCGTCATCGAGTTGAACGAGTCGGCCAGCTCGCCGAGCTGGTCGCGCGTGCGGATGGGAATCTTGTGCGTGAAGTCGCCCTGGCGCACGCGCTCGGTGCCCGTGAACAGCTCGTGCACCGATCCGGTGATCGAGCGCGCCAGCCCGAGCCCCATGCCGAGCGCCACGATCTGGATCACCAGGAACAGGCCCGCCACGACGGCGAGCAGAATCAGCACGATCTGCCCGAAGTCGAGGTTGTTGATGCGCGCCAGCGAGGTGGCCGAAATCCGACGATAGACGTCGAGCGGGCTCAGTTGGAAGGTCACGGCCACCGTGCCCGCGCGGCCCGTGTCCCAGTCGAGGTAGTCGAGCAGCGTGACCCACCGCAGCTCGCTGGCCCCGGCCTCGTCGCCGGGGACGATGTTCGCCGGGCCCGCACGGATGCCGTACCGCAGCTCGGCCGAGGGGGAATCGCCCGTCACGGCGCGGCCGTCCACAGGGTACGGCGCGTTGGCGCCCTCGATCTCCGTCATGGCGCCGACCTGGATGCCCGTGTCGGCGCGCAGCCCGCGCACGATCGCCTCGCCGACGGGCAGGTCGACGACGACGGCATACCTCGAGACACGCGCGTCGGGCAGGGCGATAGCCCTGATGGCGAGCAGCACGCGGTCCTCGGAACCTGGGTAGTAGGCGAGCAGCCCCGCGCGTCCGCCGCAGGGCACCCACGCGGGCAGCGACGAGGGCGCGTCGACGTGCGCCCACGGACCCGCGGTCAGCGGCTGCGGCGCCGAGCTGGTCTCACGTGCGGCCGACTGGTCCTCACACGTCCGGTCCGCGCGGACGACGGCGTACGACGTGTTCGGGAAGCGGGCCGCCGCGCCTGCCTGCCGACGCTCGAGCGCCTCCCGCATGTCTTCCTGGCTGCCTGCCTGCTCCAGCTCCAGCGTCGCGTTCTCGGCCATGAACTGGACCTGGTCCAGCAGCGTCTGGAGGCGGCTCCTCATCAGGTAGGAGCCGATGTTGAAGAAGAGCAGCAGCCCCGAGAGCAGGAAGAAGCCGATGATGAGCAGGGCGGGGACGAACCCGATGAAGATGTACGACAGTGTGAGCTTTCGCCGCACGCGCCACAGCAGCCGCCGCTTCGCCACGACGAACAGCCGATAGCCGAGCACGGCGGCGCCCGCGACCAGGCTGACGCCGCCGAGCGTGTCGAGGGCGCCCAGGACTCCCGTCAGGGGTACGCCGGCGGCGGCCAGCGAGAGCGTGACGCCCTTGATGGACGTGCCGAGCAGGAGCGCGCGGCCGGCGAACGTGCCGGTGAGCCAGTCGCGGATGGCGGTCACGCGGTTGTGGGCGACGATGATATCAGAGTACTCTTGCGTCGAACGTGAAACTGCCCGAGCACGCACGCTTCAGCACGATCTGCATCCACGCGGGTCAGGCGCCGGACCCTGCGACGGGCGCGATCATCACTCCAATCTACCAGACGTCGACCTACGTGCAGGAGGCGCTCGGCGTGCACAAGGGCTACGAGTACGCCCGGACGCAGAACCCCACGCGCGCGGCGCTCGAGGCCAACGTCGCCGCGATCGAGCACGGCCGGGCCGCGTTTGCCTTCGCCTCGGGCATGGCGGCCGAGGGCGCCGTCATGACGCTCCTCCAGTCGGGCGACCACGTCGTCGTCACCGACAACACCTACGGCGGGACGTACCGGCTCTTCGAGCAGGTGCTGCGGAAGTACGGGCTCGATTTCACCTACGTGGACACCTCCAGCCTCGACGAGATCGAGCGCGCGATCCGGCCGTCCACGAAGATGCTGTTCCTCGAGACGCCCACCAATCCCGTGCTGCGCCTCACGGACCTCGCGGGGGCGTGCCAGGTCGCGCATCGCCATGGCGTGTTCGTCGCCGTCGACAACACCTTCGCCAGCCCGTACGTGCAGCGGCCGATTGGCTTCGGCGCGGACCTCGTCGTCCACAGCACCACGAAGTTCCTCAACGGGCACTCCGACAGCGTGGGCGGCATCGTCGTGGCCGTGCGCGACGACCACATCGAGTGGCTGCGCTTCGTGCAGAACGCGGAGGGGGCCATCCTGGGGCCGATGGACGCCTGGCTGGTGCTGCGCGGCACCAAGACGCTGCCGATCCGCATGGAGCGCCACAACGCCAACGCGATGGTGCTGGCCGAGTATCTTGCCTCGCATCCGAAGGTGGCGCAGGTGCACTACCCCGGGCTGCCGTCCCATCCGCAGCACGAGCTGGCGCGGCGGCAGATGTGCGGGTTCGGCGGGCTGATCAGCTTCCGGGTCGGGTCGCTGGAGCGGGCCCGCGCCGTGCTGAACGGCGTGGAGCTGATGGCGCTGGCCGAGAGTCTTGGCGGAGTCGAGACGCTCATCAGCCATCCGGCCACGATGACGCACGCCTCGGTGCCCGCCGATCGTCGCCAGCGACTGGGCATCACCGACGACCTGATCCGCATCTCCGTGGGCATCGAGCACGTCGACGACCTTCGGGACGATCTCGCGCAGGCCCTCGATCGCGTGTGATCCCTCCGCTGCGATGCTGACCACGCCGCGCCGCTGGCTGCGCGCGCTGTACGACTGGACGCTGCACTGGGCGGAATCGTCGCAGGCGCTGACGGCCCTGTTCCTGATCGCGCTGATCGAGTCCTCCGTCTTCCCGATTCCGCCGGACGTCCTGCTGATCGCGATCGTGACGGCGCGGCCGCAGGCGTGGCTGCGCGCGGCCGCGGTGTGCACGGCGGGCTCCGCCATCGGGGCGGTCGTCGGCTACACGATTGGGGCGGGGTTCATGGCCACGATCGGACAGCGCATCGTGGACGTCTACGGGGCGCAGGCGTCGTGGGATCGCGTGGTGGAGCTCTACAACGGCACGTGGGGGCTGTGGTTCCTGGCGGGGGCCGCGTTCACGCCGATTCCCTTCAAGGTGGCCACCATTGCCGCGGGCGCGACGCAGATGTCGTTCGTGCCGTTCATCGTGGTGGGCACGATCGGACGCGCGGGCCGCTTCGTGCTCGTCTCGGCGATGCTGCGCGTGTGCGGTCCCGAGGTGCGGCGCCGCCTGGAGGCCAACTTCGACATGGCGGCGCTGCTCTTCTTCGTCCTGCTGGTGGGCGGCTTCCTCGTCTTGCGCGCGTTGTGACCTCTAGCGGGGCGTCCCCACGCTGTCCCCGAGCCAGCCCAGATAGGCCTCGGATCCATCCGCGACGGTCAACACCAGGAACTCGGGAATCTCGTACGGGTGCAGCTCGCGCAGACGCGCTTCGAGGGGACCGAGCTGGCTGGCCGCCGTCTTGATGACGAGCTGCTGCTCGCGGTCCTCCTGGACGCGCCCTTCCCAGCGGTAGATCGAGGTCATGGGCGGCAGCACGTTGACGCAGGCGGCCAGCCGCTCGTCGACGAGCGTCCGGGCCAGCGCAGCGGCGTCGGCGTCGGCCGCGAGCGTCGTCAGGACGATGACCGGTTCGTGGGGAACCAATGCGCTCACGATTTCTCTTGTACTTTTTTTGCGGGTGCGCTATTTATCACTTGTACTCGGACCGAAAGTGCGGTAGAACACGCACGGTCACCTGTGCTGGCGCCCGATCGGGTTGCGCACTTGTACTCCCGATCGAAACGCGCTATTGTGACATGACGGTTGAGGGATCGGTTGGCGAAAAGGGCTCCTTCGACACTGGACGGGTCGGGCACGCCGCGGCGGCGGCGCCGCCGCGCCATTCAGTACGCGCTGATCTTCATCGGGTGCGTGCTGGTGGTGGACGGGCTGGTCGGCGAGAAGGGGCTGCTGGCGATGCTGCAGGCGCGCGCGCAGTACCGCGTGCTGGAGCAGGCGCTGGCGGACGCGCGCGCCGAGAACGCGCGGCTGCGCGAGGAGGCGCGCCGCCTGCGGGAGGATCCTGACGCCATCGAGGCCCTCGCGCGGCGCGAGCTCGGCCTGATCAAGCCCGGCGAGCGGCTCTTCATCGTCAAGGACGTCGGCCGCGCCGACGGCCGCTGACCGGCCACGCGCCCCACCCTTTACGACCCTCCATTCGCGTGTTACATTGGTACTTCTTGCCCTGGCCGGCGACACGTTTCAGGTCGCCGTCGGGCGCGACCGATGACGCGGGGTGGAGCAGTCCGGTAGCTCGTTGGGCTCATAACCCAAAGGTCGGGGGTTCAAATCCCCCCCCCGCAACCAGTTTTCGAACTGTCGGCTGACAAATGGCTGACAATCGGTAGAAGCTCAAAGGGCGCCTCGGCGCCCTTTTGTGCGTACGGATGACTGCGGCCCGCTGGCGCGAGGTCGGTGATCGGGACGTGGCTTGTAGCTGAGGACGCGATGGGCGATCTCTACGACCAGATTGAGGAGCTGCAGGGCATGGCGCGCGTCCTAACAGAGGACGTCGAGCGGCTCCGGCCGCGACTCGGGTCACGAAATCCCCAAGACGCCGTTAACGACGAGGAGGAGATGTCGCGGCGGCTTTATGTGCGGGCGATCTTTGCGCGTATCGAGGCGCTCGTGGAGCAGCACAAACGTCTGCTTCTCCACCTTACGAAGGCCAACGTCATCACGCTTCCCGCGGGTGCAGCCGAGGGTTTATCGGAGCGCCTTTACACCTTCAAGGACAACGGCGCTGTCGTGGAACGTGAACAGTACCTGAACCTGCCCCGAAAGCTGCGCGCCGTCTACCGCGCTGCCGGTGAGGGATTCGGTGAAGCACTCGCGGGAGACTTCGGCGGCCAGGGATGGGAGGCATTCCAATCCGCAATTCGCGTCCGTGACCGCCTAACGCATCCGAAGACATTTGATGATTGCCAGGTTGACGAGGACGACCTCCGCCAAGTCGATGAAGCGGAGGTCTGGTACCGAGCGCTAAACAACGAGTTTGTCCGGATTGCGAGGGCATATCGGACTGCGCATCCTTGGTGACGTTGCCCGTGGATGCGGCGTAACATGAAGTTATGACGAGAATCGCCGTTGACCTGCCTGAGGACATCGCCAAGCGGCTGGAATCCGCCTGGCGGGACCTCTCACGTGGGGCTCTCGAAGCAGTGGCCGTCGAGGGCTACCGTGACGGAACGCTCAGCCGAGAGCAGGTCGGACGCGTTCTGGGCCTGTCGTTCTGGGAGACGGAGGCTTTCCTGAAGGATCGCCAGGCGTACCTTCAGTACGACGAACACGACCTCGAACAGGACCGCCGCGATCTCGATCGCCTCGGTCCTCGATGATCGCCGTTTCCGATACCTCTCCGCTGAATTACCTCGTTCTGATCGAGCTGGAGGACGTCCTCCCGAGGCTGTTCCAGCGGATTCTGATACCTGAAGCCGTACGTCGCGAGCTGCAGGATCCCGGGGCGCCGGATCCGGTCAGGAGTTTCATGGCCTCGACTCCCGATTGGTTGGAGGTCCGGTCTGTTCCGGACACCGATTCTGGTCTTCGTCATCTCGACTCGGGTGAACGTGAGGCAATCGCTCTCGCGATCGCCGTGCGTGCCGACTCAGTATTGCTCGACGAACGAAAGGGCCGCGCGACTGCGCGAGACCGCGGTTTGGCCGTATCCGGGACGCTCGGCGTTCTCGATGCAGCGGCGCAGCGCGGATTTATCCGCGTCTCAGAGGCTCTTGCCCGCCTGGAGACGACTAGTTTCCGAGGTTCACCTCGGCTGATTCGTGGAATTCGCGAGCCGGAGTGAATCACCACAATGGTGGCTGTCTCGACGAGATTCAAATGGTTTGATGTGAGTGCAGCGGCGTTCGCTCGTGCCTGTCCGACAGTCATCAGCGAGCTGCTACCCGAGGGCACGCCGCCGTTTTATGTCTGCCCGCTGTGCATTACAGA
This sequence comes from Acidobacteriota bacterium, assembly GCA_016210845.1. Taxonomy (GTDB): domain Bacteria; phylum Acidobacteriota; class Vicinamibacteria; order Vicinamibacterales; family UBA2999; genus JACQTK01. The sequence continues at coordinate 15,421 of JACQTK010000121.1, forward strand.
GTCGAGTTTCAAGGCATTCTTTAGAGAAGCGATTGATCAACATCTTCTGAGCGAGGAGCACGTGCCGCCCGCATCGCAGGGAGGGCGGGCACTGTTGTTGACATGCACCGAGTGCAACAGCGCGGCGGGAACTGAACTGGACGCACATGCACACAGGGCGGAGCGACCCGTCGCCGCACTCGAAGGACAGTTGCGGGATGTCCACAGTGTCAGAGCAACGGTGGGAGGTCACAGCATCAATGCTCTCCTCGGAGGCAGTCTCGCTGACGGAGTTAAGCTCTTCGGACGTCCGAGACACAATCCGCCGGGAGCGCACGAGACATTTTTCGGCGAGCTCGATCGCATAGCTCGGGAGAGCGATGATTGGTCGATTTCTTTACAGTTCTCCGCTGATCGCCATGACGCCGAGCGGGCGGCTGTTTCGTGGCTACGCGCGGCATACCTCGCGACTTTCGCGAAGCTCGGTTATCGATTTGTGCTCGGGCGAGCGTATCGACGGGTTCGAGACAAGATCGCCGATCCGCATTCTCAAAGCGTCACAACGTTCCGAGTCGTCGCATCCGATCGATCGGCGAATGCCAGGGCGATTGTTGTAGTCAAAGAACCGTGGTACTTGCGCGGCCTGGCCATCATAATGGGACCGTACATCGTGTTTCTTCCTGTTCCCGATGATCTGGAGTTCTACGATCGACTAAAGGCCGATCCTGACCATCGAAACGGCACGATGGTCTCACTAAAAGGCAGTGTGATTGACTGGCCGACGGAGCCGGAGCTGTACTGCGACTTCTTGGATCCGTCGGTTAAGTCGATCTCCTTCGACTGACAGCTCTCCGTCGCCAAAGCCCGCGCATTCTCTGCAGGCTACTGGCGGGCCCACAGCTTCTCCTGCATCGTCCTTCGAAGTTCTTCATCCGTCACGTTCAGGTATCGTTGCGTCGTCTTGAGGTCGGCATGACCAAGGAGGAGCTGAATTGCGCGTAGATCCAGTCCCTTGACCAGCCAACGACACGCAGCTTCATGGCGTAAGTCGTGCCAATGTAGATCGATCTCGGCCAGCTTCTCGCGATTGACGCGGCCGTGTGCCCTTGTCCGCGTTGGTTCGATGCCATTGGCCAGTAGGACGAGAGACTCCCACGCCGTACGGATCGTGCCCTGGAACTCGCCAGTGGCTCTGCCGAACACATACGCCTTGGCGCCGAGGAAACGCCGTCGCTTGAGGATCTGTGCCAGCCGCCCGTTCGGCTCGAACGGAATGCGACGCGACTCAGCATCCTTCGCGTGTGCGGCGGGGATGCTGATCTGGTGCGTGTCCCAGAGGATGCGCCGGTTCTGAATCTTCAGCATCTCGCCGAGACGGCAGCCTGTTTCCAGTGCGCCAATAATCCGGTCGCGCATCTGCGCGCCAGCAAAGCCGTGCTCCGCGCAATTGAGCGTGTCCGCGGCCTCCAGCAGTCTGCTCTCCTCTTCGGGCGTGATCCGGCGGTCGCGCTTCGTCTCAACTTTGGTTTTGATCTTGACGCCGAACTTGTGGAACGGCGAAGCACTGAAGATTGGCGGCGTGCGACCGCGGCCCCAATTGATCGCGTGGCGAAGGATGCCGAGCGTTCGATTGACAGCCGCAATCGATCTGGCTTTCCCGTACTCGAGTTTGAAATCTTCGATTGTTTCGGTCTGATTCAAGGCACCAACGGGCAGCGCACCCAATGCGTCCTTGAGCCCACGTAGGCGACTCCGAATGGACGCCACGCTCCGCAATGACTCGGCGACTACGTACCGCGCGTAGTACTGGTCCAAGAAATCGGCTACGGTCATGCCCTCGGGCGTCGGTGGCGTGGGTGCCTTGCGTGGATCCCTCCCGGCGACGATCTCGCCGATGAACTTCGGCTCCCAGACCTTCTCGGCCTCTTGCTTCGAGGTGACCGGTTGCTTCGCGCCCCTGGCGAGCGCGAACGCATCTACGGGCATCCGATAGCGTTCCCCCTGATACATCACGTCGAGCCACCACGGATGCTCGCATCGTGGACTGGCCTTACAACCCTTTGCTTTGCATTGCTTGCGAACTGCCATTGCTGCTCTCCTCTCAGCCCTCTAAACGTTGCCGCTGCGCGAGATGCACTCTCAATGATGGTCGCCGTCGCGTAAGAGCCTGAGCGTGCACGGCGCGCAGGCGGCGTCAAGCGCGGCGCAGCCGCCGAGCGCAGCGAGGGAACGCTTGTACGCCGCCGAGCACCGTGCTCTCATGAATGAGCGACGGCGACTGTCTGAGCTGCCGACACCGCGGGCCCACCGTCGCGTGCGGCGCTGTGCGCCGCCTTTGATTGCCCGCCGTCTCGTGCGAGTGCCGAACTATGCGACACATCGCGGTCGAGCACGCGCCGCAGCTTTTCCTTGTCGTCGGTGTAGAGCTGCGCATCATACCGCCCGCGCGACACGGCCACGTAAGCCAGCCGCCGATTTACAAGCTTCTCGCTGGCGCGGTCGGTTTCCACGTGCACCAGCACACGGTCGGTCGTCTGACCCTGGCTGCTGTGGCTCGTAACCGCGTAGCCGTAGTCGAGATGTCGACGTTCCTGCGGCTCGAATGTGACCGACCGTCCCGAGTCGAGTCGAACTTGGAGACGGCCGTTCGGATCGATGTGCTCAATCGTGCCGAGATCGCGATTGGCAACATCCCGGCTGCGGTCAGGCGCGGTGAACTGCACGCGGTCTCCGTGTGCGAATGCTCGTTCGGCTTCGCGATACACCGTCACTCCCTGGAGACGACGCGGATCGTACGTGACGCCGCGCCCATCGTCCGCGCTGACGGTGACGCGATTTTCCTTCGCGTCTACCGCCTCGATACGAGCGTAGTTCCCCGCGTTCAGCCCCAAGGCCTTGCTCCCTTTGCTATAGCGCACCATGTCGCCTGGCTCGTAACGCTCGGCCCACTGCCTATCTGTTCCGGTGATCTCCTGACGCGGTACTAAGACGCGCACTCGGTGTTCCTCACGATCGACGTGGCCCTCGCGCTGCATCGATCGGTGAATCACCTCGTTGATGTCGCGCCTCGATCGATTGTCGGGTGAGACGACGAGTGTGCCGTTCGGGTCACGGACGTACTCCTGGGCGATGGCCTGCAACCGGTCTTCACGACGTGGGATTTCGTGAATGAGGCTCTGGCGGTCGAGCGCTTCGACGGCGCGGTCGACCTCGCCGCGAGACAAGTGCTCGACCACGCCCTTCAGACCTGGGTTCTGCTGACGAACGATTTCGTCCAGCCGCGCCGTCGCGATGCCGGCCTCCTGCAGCTGCTGGTAGGGCCGACCCGCATCCACCGCTTCGTGCTGGCGCACGTCGCCAACCAAAAGCACGCGGTCCTCTGTCCCGAGGCGCTGCAGGAAGGTGTGCATCTGCTTCGTGCTCGCCAAGCTGGATTCATCCAGCACGAACAGCCGTCTTGATTCCGAGCGTGGCTCGTCGTCGGATTGCGCAAGATGGCGTTGCAAGGTACTTGCCTCAATACCGGCGTCGTAAAGCTTGTGTGCTGCTCGTGACGTAGGAGCCAACCCTTGCACCTCGTACCCTTCACGCTCGGCCGCATCGCGGATCGCCGCGAGCGTCGTTGTCTTGCCCGTGCCCGCGGTGCCTTCGAGCGCCGTCACTCGGTCGCGGCTGGTGAGAAGCTGCTCAACGGCGGTGCGCTGGCTGTCGCTCAGGTGACGGTAGTCCTCCGCAATGCCGCGGCGGGTCTCTTCCGCGACCAACTCGCGATATCGCTCCTGGCCGGAGCGCATCATGTGGATCGTTTCTCGCTCCAGCTCGATCATCGCGGCTGTGGTGAACGCGCGCCCCGGTGTAGCCGACGCTTGCTGCGCAGTGATGAATTCCTCGGCCTGGACCCGACGCTCGACCTCCGCTTTGACGTCCTCTATTCGCGCCTCGCCGAGCGAGCGCTGGAGGGCATCCCGAAGGACAGCGCGCTCCTCGATCACGGCCTCGCGCTCAAGGTTGCGATCCCGCGCGAACGTCACCGCGGTGCGCACCGTCATGTCGGATTCCTGGTGCTCAACCCGCTGCCCGAGTGGCTGCGCGGCCTCGTGTTGGCTCTCACGTAATTCCACAATCCCTCTGACAGTTCTGCGCGGATTCTGCCGGTGAGGAAATCGCTGATCGCTGAGCGCAGTGTGAGAAGGGCTGCGCGCGAGGGCGCCGTGCAGGCGCTCGGCGGCGGTCGCCGGAGCCCGGGTGCTGGCGTGTGGATGCCGCCGAGCGCCCCCCGGTGAAACGGAGCTGTGCAGGGGCGTGCGACCTGAGAGATCCCCTCATAAAAGTGCTGGTACTTCTGCAAAATAAAGATCATCCTGTCGGACATGAACCGAAACGTGATCACGGTCCAACGGGCCAGCCGCCTGATCGACGGGATGGCTGGCGAGAGTCTGCACGTCAAGCGGGTCCAGTCGGTGACCAACGCCGTCGTCGGCGTGGTCAACGCCGTCTCGCTCTCCATTCACGCGATTGGCGCGGGCCTGGCCCAGGCGAGTGGGCTGCATGCCAAGCACGCCATCAAGCAGGTGGACCGGCTCTTGAGCAATCCCGGGCTCAACGTCTGGGAGCTCTTCGCGCACTGGGTCCCCTATGTCCTGGCCGGGAGCCAGGCGATCGTCGTCGCGCTGGATTGGACCGACTTCGATGCCGACGGCCACTCCACGATTGCCCTGTACCTCGTGACCGCCCACGGCCGGGCGACCCCGTTGGTCTGGATGACGGTCCCGAAGGCCAAGCTCAAGGGGCGGCGGAACCGCTACGAAGACACCGTGCTCGTGCGCCTGCACGAAGTCTTGCCCCCCGGGGTAAAGGTCACGATCCTGGCGGACCGAGGGTTTGGCGATCAGCAACTGTATGCGCTCCTCACCGACCTAGGCTTCGACTTCATCATCCGCTTTCGCGGGGTCGTCACGGTGGAGAGTCGCGACGGCGAGGTGCGGTCGGCCGACGCGTGGGTGCCCCCCAACGGGAAGACCCGACACTTGAAGGACGCGCGGGTCACGACCGACCGCCACCTCGTCGACGCGGTGGTGTGCGTCAAGGCGCGCGGCATGAAGGACGCGTGGTGCCTGGCGGTGGGCGGGGGGACCCGCACGGGCGCGACCGCCGTGAAGCTGTACGCCCGCCGCTTCACCATCGAGGAGAGCTTCCGCGACACCAAGGATCCACGGTACGGCTTGGGCTTGTCGGCCACGCATGTGCGCGATGTCCGCCGCCGCGACCGCCTCCTCCTGATCTGCGCGATGGCAATGACCTTGTTGACCCTGCTTGGCGCGGCCGGCGAGAGCCTGGGCATGGACCGGATGCTCAAAGCCAACACGGTGAAGACCCGCACCCACTCGCTCTTCCGTCAAGGCTGTCACTACTATGCGGCGATCCCGGCCATGAAGCAGGAACTCCTCGAGCCGCTCGTTCAGCGATTCGGTGAATACGTGCTCGAACACTCGGTCTATGTGCAGGCGTTCGGTCTGAAATGAGGGGATGGCTCAGGCGTGCGACATCAATGGTGCGACATAGCCACGGGCGCCTGTGATAGAACGGCGGTCGCTGTCGTCGACGATGGCGAAGAGAAGTGGGGACGCCACGGAA